>CAJTYD010000035.1:14498-28249 GCA_910583775.1 uncultured Muribaculaceae bacterium
AGAGCACGACCTTGCCAAGGTCGGGGTCGCGGGTTCGAGTCCCGTTTTTCGCTCGAAGAAACACAAATCATGTCTAGGTGGCGGAATTGGTAGACGCGCTACTTTGAGGGGGTAGTGGACGTTAGTCCGTGTGAGTTCGAGTCTCATCCTGGACACTTTCGAAGCCGTATGGTCAATGACCGTACGGCTTCTTTTGTTTTATCCCACTGTCCTTCTTTGCGGACGCCCGAACCGTGCGTCCCAACAGTTCGGGCAGCGTTCGTCGGATTTCGGAATCACCTACATAACGCAACCCCGAACTGTAAGGACGTCCCTATGCGTCGTTTCAAAAATCATACATTTTTAATTTTGAACCATTTTGAACCGTTTTGAACTGAAATGAAGTTGCATAAATTATCAATTAAACTTATTTTTGCCTCGTATTTAAAATATTTTAACGAACCACTCATGAAACTCTCAAAAACAAATCTATTACTTGCAATGGTCATGATGGCGCTGTCGTCATGTTCTGAAGGTTCCGGCTCCAATCCTCCGGATCCTCCGTCACCTCCTGTGCCGACACCTGATCCGACGCCGGCCGAGAAAGTAGTGATAAAGATCAACCCTGCCATTGATAACACACGGGCCACTGATACAGGATTCGAACAGAACGACTGCATCGGTATGTTTGTGGTTAACTATAATGGTTCTACACCCGGATCCTTACAGAATAGTGGAAATCATGTTGACAACCTCCGTTTCACTTATTCAGGAGTATGGACACCTGATCAGCCATCTTATTGGAAAGACGAGACCACTCCCGCAGACTTCTATATCTATTACCCTTATCAAGCCATCAGCTCTGTCACGTTGATTCCATTCGAGGTCAAGGCGGATCAATCTACAATCACATCCTATAAGGCATCCGAACTGATAGGCGGAAAGGCAACCAATATTGCTCCTACAGCAACTGCTGTAAATATAACGGCCCGCCATCTGATGAGTCTGATGGAAATAGAGGTAGCGGCAGGAAACGGATTCACAGCCGAAAAACTTGCTGAGGCCGATGTGAAAGTAAAGATAAACGGTCTTAAAACCCATTCGACGCTGAATCTGACTGACCTTTCGATTACTCCTACAGGGGAAGCGGAGACAATCACTCCCCTTGCTGAGAACAAGATATTCAAAGCACTTGTGGTCCCTCAGAAAATAGAAGAGACAAATCTAATCACCGTCACAATCGACGGCCGCGATTTCACATTCAAAAAAGGCTTTACCTTTGAAGGCGGGAAACGTCATCGTTTCACCATTACCGTCAACAAAACTTCCGAAGGCATCAACGTCAACATCGGTGCCTGGGAAAACGACGGTCAGGAAAACGGCGGCAACGCAGAATAATCTAACTCATTTAAAAACTAACTTCAATCCAATATAATGAAGAAAACTCTACTATTAGCAACCGGGATATCAGCATGCCTGCTTACAGCGTGCACATACGATGATTTCGGCAACATGAACCAGACGGGCGACAAAGAGAATAAAATTTCTCTTGCAGGAGAAATCCTGCAGGAGAATGTTACGCGTGCCAACGACGCCGGATTCGCCAATGGCGACGTTATGGGCGTCTATATCGTCGATTACGAAGGCAATACCCCCGGCACTCTCCTCTCTTCTGGAAATCGAGGAGACAATGTGAGACATACCTTCGACGAAGGAGCGTACAAATGGAACTCAGCTTACGACCTCTTCTGGAAAGACAAACATACACGAATTGACATCTACGGTTATTATCCTGTCGGAAGTCCGGAGAATGTCAATTCCTATAGCTTCATTGTGCAGGAAGACCAGAGCAAAGGTGGAGAAAACGGGACAATGGGAAATTATGAGGCATCTGATTTCCTCTGGGGGAAGGTTGAAGGCGTAGAACCGACCGAAAGCGTGATCCGCCTGCCGATGCATCATAAGATGGCGAACGCCCGCGTCACCCTCATCGAGGGAGAAGGCTTCGCCGAAGGAGAATGGAGCCAGACAAAGAAAACGGTGCTTGTAACAAATACTTGCCATAAATCAACCATCGACCTCAGCACCGGAGTCGTGACTTCTACCGGAGAGATCAGCGTGAACTCTATTATTCCAAGCCAGCGCGGAGACGAATGGAGGGCGATCGTCGTTCCGCAGACTATTTCAGCAGGCACTACCCTCTTCAGCATTACCATCAACGGGGTTCCGTATAAGTTTTCCAAGAATGAAGAATTCACATATACGGCCGGAAAAATGAGCAATTTCGGCATCAAGGTCGACAAGAAAGATCCAAGCGGCAAATATACGCTTACACTCGTTAGCGAGAGCATCACTGCATGGGAGAATGATCTTGTAAGCCACGATGCCACTCTGAAGGAGTATGTCGTGATCGACGTTCCCGAAGCCGGGACTCTTGAAGAATGCATTGCCGCGGCAGGGAAAGATCTCACGAAGCTCCGCAATCTCAAAATTACCGGTAAAATCAACTCAAAGGATTTTGCCGTGATGAAATACAAAATGCCACTATTAGGGGCTCTGAACCTTAAAGAGGTAAGAATAGTGGCAGGTGAAGCAGGATATTTAGACAACAATTCCGATTTTAATTATTTCGCAAATTTAGACGATCAGATTCCACAGGAAGCTCTGAACAAAAGAGAGACACTGACTTCATTAGTGCTTCCCGACCACTTTAAATCTATCGCGGGAGACACTGGAGGAGGCAGGGGTGCTTTTGCCTATTGTACGAATCTTTCCGGCTCACTCATTATCCCCGAAGGAGTAGAAGATATCGGGCCGGCAGCCTTCTTAGGATGTAGAAACTTAACCGGCTCGCTTTCACTTCCATCGACCCTAAAACGATTAGGCCGTGCGGAAGGATATACTGGAGATCATGACGGAGTTTTCGGGAATTGCGGCTTTACGTGTGAACTTGTTCTTCCTGAAGGTCTTGAAGAAATAGGAATGGGAGCATTTCAAAATTGTAAAAATCTCTATGGGAACCTTCGGTTACCGGCTGGCCTGAAAAAAATTGGGGAAAGGGCATTTTTCCTTTGCGAGAATCTTACAGGAGCACTTGAAATTCCTCAAGGATTATCTACAATTCCAACAGAATGTTTCGACGGCTGTTGGTTTGGAGGAACCCTGAAGCTTCATGACGGACTGACGGCTATCGGAGAATCTGCATTCAGGGATTGCGGTTTTAAGGGAGAGCTGAATCTTCCTAAGAACCTTGAGGTAATAAGTAACTACGTTTTCTACAATAGTGATTTTTCAGGAACGCTGGTTCTTCCAGAGGGATTACGAGCCATCGGAGACAAAGCTTTTGCCTACAACTGGCGACTAATGGGGACACTCGAGATTCCTGAAAATGTGATTTCTATCGGTGCCGGTGCTTTTGCAAAGTGTAGAAGCCTTGAAGGAATAATTTTTCCCGAGGGTCTGGAGAGCATTCGCTCCAATACAAGCTGGAATGAAGATGGCGGCGCTTTTCAGGATTGTTTCGGAATTGGCAAGATCGTATGTAAAGGAGCAATCCCCGCTCATGTGATGGGCGAGGCATTCCACGGTGTGGCCAAAGACAATTTCACTCTCGAGGTGCCGGAGTCGGCAATAACGCAATATCAGACAGCCGCCGGCTGGAAAGACTTCAAACGAATCGCGGCCCATCATGAGCTGGTGTGCCGTCCGGCAGTGGCATGCGCGTTAAGCACCGAACATAAGCAGACACTAACGATCGATGCCGAGGGCGAATGGGAGTTGGCGTCTAAACCTGACTGGTGTGTTGTAACCCCTACATCCGGCAGTAAGAAGACCGAAGTGACTCTGACAATCAACGCTACTGCCAAAAGCGCAGACACACAACGTGAAGGCGATGTCGTTTTCCGGCTGAAAGGTAAGGAATATACACATAAATGCCATGTCACCCAGTATGGTTACGAATATGACGAGGATCAGTTTCTCACTCTCCAGCGGGCAACAAAGGGCAGCAACGGAGGAATAAATATCGTCATAATGGGTGACGGATATGAGGCGAAAGACATAGCAAGCGGAGATTATCTGAAGGACATGAAGGAGGAAATAGAATTCTTCTTCGGAATCGAGCCTTACACAACCTATCGCGATTACTTCAATGTCTACACTGCCTTCCCGCTTTCTACAGAAACGGGGGTTGGTTCCATAAACACAATCCGGTACAATCGCTTTAATACGACATATACGGGCGGGGTCGGACTTAAATGTGATTACGACGAAGTATTCAGATATGTTCAGGGCGCGCCGACTGTAAACAGCGGCAATCTCGACCAGACGCTTATAATTATCGTGCCCAACAGCACCGATTACGGTGGTATCTGCCAGATGTGGGAATCGGGAGCGGCAATTGCCTTCTGCCCCAAGAGCGACTACGGCTATCCTCTTGATTCGAGAGGCGTGATCCAGCATGAGGCCGGCGGCCACGGCTTCGGCAAACTCGGTGACGAATACATCTATCACAATGCATTCATCGATTTCTGCACGTGTACTTGTTGCGGACATGTTTTAGAGTTCAAAGCAGCCAAAGCTCTCGGCTGGTATGACAACCTTGAGCTTACCGGCAAGATGCATGAAGTCGGCTGGAGTCATCTGATCTTCGATCCGAGATACAGCGACATCGTAGATATCTTCGAGGGAGGATTCAAGCACACCAGAGGCGTCTTCCGCTCCGAGCAGAACAGCTGCATGAACAACGATATCCCCTATTACAGCACCATCAGCCGCGAAAGCATCGTGAAACGTATCAAGCGTTATGCAGGCGAGCAATACAGCTTCGAGGATTTCGTTGCCAACGACAAACGCACGGCCGGAGCAGTGACTCGCAGCTTCATCACCGGCTCGCGCATAAACGGCGGTCATCGACATGGTCCTGTGATCCACAAAGGGAGTCCGCTTAAGAAAAAGGCAAAAAGATCGAGATAAACGAATTTCATAAATTTATCATTAAATAAGACTATAATGAAAACCAGAATATACAGCAAAGCTCTCCTGGCGCTTTCGCTTTTGGGGTTGACGGCATGTTCGCAAGACAGCGGAGACATCAGGCCGGCCGACGGGCAGTATCCCATGCGTTTCAACTTCAGTATGCCGGGACAGACAAAAGCCACCGAAACAGCATTCGAGAACGGCGATAAAGTCGGTATGTATGTATGCGAGACTTTAAAGCCTCTCGAAATCGGAGGCAACACCGTGAACAACGAACTGATAACTTTCAACGGTTCCGCATGGACTTCATCAAAAAATTTATACTGGGACGACGGGAATTTTAACGCATTCGCATATTATCCTTACAATTCTGACGTTAATTCTATAAAGGATTATCCCTTCGAAGTGAAACTTGATCAGAACGCTCCGGCAACAGAATCCTCCTTAAGCGGATTCGAAGCCTCCGATTTTCTCTTTTCTTCGGCAAAGAACATCGTAGCTTCCAATAATCCTATCGATATGAAATTCCGCCATATCATGAGCCGAGTCACAATCCGGCTCATCAAGGGCGAGGATTTCGAGGGAGATCTTCCCGAGACAGCCGTGGTCTACATCCACAATACTGTGACATCGGCGACGATAGATCTCTCGGCCGGAGTGGCTACTCCTCTTTCGAGAGGATTACGGAAGACTGTAAGGGCACGACGCGAAGCCGCCGACACTTACACGGCGATCATGGTTCCCCAGCGCCTTGACAATCGCGTGCCGCTTATCGAGGTTATAATGAACGGTGTCTCTTACCTATATGAGAGCAAGTTCCAGTTCAAGCCGGGTGTTCATCACCTTGTCAACCTTACAGTCGACAAGAATCCCGAGCAGATCAAGATCGAAATCGGAGGAGAGATCGTCAACTGGAATTAGTAATAACCTAATAATGAAATCAGACAGGAAACGCCTGAACATAATATTATCAATACTTGCCATCTTAATGGGAGGAACGGCAGCCATATTGTTTTGGCTGCCTCCTTCCATTTCTTTACATTCACCCGAAGAGAAACGCTACGGACTTTCGGATGACCGCGAACTCGTAAAGAAATTTAAAGAATCCGGCAAACCGGAGCTTATAGTTGAAGATGCCTCGGGAGAACCGTTATTTTCGATAACACTGAAAAACTGCATTGTTGAATCGAAATACCGCAACGGCAGACTGTTGTTTCGCGATACCGTGACCGGGAACGAGGGGTTCTTCGACCGCAACGGCGTGATTTCCTTCATTCAGAATGACAATAATGACCTTATCCATCCCGAAATTTCGCAGACTGAAGAAAAAGAATCGGCTCCGGGAAAAGCCGATACCTTCCGGGGCTATACCGGAACAACAAGAATAAATGACGTAGAGCTTCAGACAATAGGCAAAAACAATCCCTTCCGACAGGAGGCGATGAAGATTCTTTCAGGACGGCTGGAGGTAAACGATTCCATAAGACGCAGACTGATACTCAACTATTGCGAGCATTTCCGCACGGCATACACTACACGCGACATCGATTTCCTGCGGCAGGTCTTCAGCGAAAACGCCCTTATCATAGTCGGCAATATTGTTAAGAGCGGCAAAGAGCCTTCCGGAACGATCACCGGGAATAAGGTGAGATATTCAGTCCATTCAAAAGCCGGCTATCTTGAAAGACTCTCGAAAGTATTCAAAAACAACAAAAAGATAAAAGTGGACTTTTCCGATTTCAGGATCATGCGACACCCCACGATGGAAGGCATTTACGGAGTGACGCTAAGACAACGGTATGACAGCGACCGTTATTCTGACGACGGCTACCTCTTTCTTTTATGGGATTTCAGAAACCCGTCAATGCCTATGATTCATGTCAGGACATGGCAGCCATACGACTCCCTTAACAGCCACGATGACATCATTGACATCGGAGACTTCAATCTTCAATAACTAAAATCATGAAACCATATCTTTACCATATAATCACTTTACTCCTCGTCCTGCTTTTCCCATCGGAGTCGCTGGCGCAGAGGTTCAAGGTAGAGTCTTTCAGGATGCTGCCCAACGACGTGACCGCATTTATCGAGCCCATAAAAGACCTTAATGACGAAGGATGCGCGCTGGTCAAAGTCCAGGCTCCGGCGGATTTCGCTTTTTCCACGCCTTTAGGAATCGTGAAAAGAATCGACAAGACCGGTGAGATATGGCTCTATCTCCCTAAAGGCTCGAAAATGATCACCCTCAAGCATCCCGAATGGGGAGTGATGCGCGATTATAGGTTTCCCGAAAAATTAGACAGTCATGTATCATATGAGCTAAGGATATCCGAGCCTAAGGATATAAATTTAAGGATGGAAATGGCGAAAACAGAGGCAACCACAATTCGCGACACTTTGCTTCTGGTCCATACCGACACACTCGTATTGACCCCGGTTCGCCAAAGAATACCCTTCAATATAAACGTAATAGCTACGGTCGGATTCGGAGGAAACACAAAGAGCGCTGTCGGAGGCATCATGCTGACCGCCATGAAGCGCTTCGGTGGATTCGTGCATATCTCTACAGACTTCGGCAACATCGGAAAAACTACGCAGACCTGCGACAGATATGGCAAAATCGGCGATACCAACCCATTCTACACAGGGAAGGTGAAACACAGCAATTTCATGGTCAACGCCGGAGCCACTCAGCGGATTTCAAGTAAAGTAGCAGTATTCGAAGGACTTGGCTACGGAAAGATTACAACCGGATGGGAACTTGCCGAATCGGAGGGCGGAGGATATGTAAAGAACTCTTACTACAGCCATAAGGGACTGTCGTTTGAAGTAGGAACGATTGTTACATTCGGCAGGCTGTCGCTCTCGGCATCCATATCATGTCTTAGAGGAAAGCAATGGTTCGGGAACATAGGTGCCGGAATCAGAATCGGCAAACTGACCGGAACCAACAAGAAATCAAAATGATTATGACAATAACAACCTATATGACAGGATTATATCGGGGAAACATTAGGGCCACTATGCTTCCGCTCTTACTGTTGTTCCTTCTATCGGGTTCATGTTCGCAGGAACAGCCTGCCAATATCGAGCCGATAATAACGGCTCTGGATGCCGCTGAGATCACGAGGAACGAGGCTACGGTCGGAGCGAAGGTTGAACTCCGAGGCTCCGGGAAACTGTCCTCTTTCAGGTTCAGATACGGAGATTCTGAGTCTATGGAGTCAACAACCCGAGATATCACCCCGATGTCATCCGAGATGTCGATCCGGCTTACCGGACTTAAACCCGGAACAACCTACTATTTCTGTGGCGAAGGAGAGAATTCCGGATCACAGGCTGTGATTCGTTCCCGAAGGCTTTCCTTCAGGACAGAGCCGAATACAGTTCCGACGGTAACGGAAACTGCCACACTCTCTTCCGGGCCTACGGGCATTATAACGGGGTTCACCATCAGCGACAACGGCGGAGATATGATCATCGATGCCGGATGCGACGTCACGGATTCCGGATCCTCCCAAACCGTGAGACATTCTTTGCCGCAGAATCAGATTTCAACGGGAGAAAAGCGTATTTACATCGGAGGTCTGTCATCGGGACATGAATACAAAATCACACCTTTTGCGAAAAACGCTATCGGCGAATCTTTCGGCGAATCCATAACATTCTCCGCCAGGAATTCCATTTCCCTTCATGAAGCCGGACAACTTGAGACTGTAATTGGATCGGAGAAAGTCTCGCTTGAAACTCTGGTAATTTCCGGTAAAATGAATGGCGCTGATTTCCATTTCCTCAGAAAGATGCTCGGCGCTCCCCTCCTTACAGCCGAAATGCCTTCCGTCAACTGCTTTGACAACGTAGATATATCCGACGTGACTGTTGTCGAAGGCGGCAGCCCTTTTAACGGCAGCCACTACACCGAGAACAATGTCATAGTCACACGACTTTTCGCCGACTGCGTCAATCTGAAAAATATCAGCCTGCCTGCAACCGCCACTGCAGTCCGGCGCGATGCCTTTCTTAACTGCGAAAAACTTGAAACGATCGAGATTCCGGCTAATGCAAAGGAGGTGGGCCATTCGTCGGGATGCGCTTCGCTTAGATCAATCGATGTCTCATCCGCAAACGAAATTTTCAAAAGCGTTGACGGAGTGCTGTTCAATTCAGCTGCCACGGAAATTCTTTGGTTCCCTCTCGGGAAAGAGGGCGAATTCTCGATTCCCGAAACAATGACAGATATCGGCGAGAATGCCCTGAGGGGTGCGAGGATCACAAGCCTTAAGCTACCGAATAATCTGAAAAAATTAGGAAGAGGAGCCTTCTCGGAATCATCCCTTGTGGAAATCTCGATTCCTGACGGGATAACCAATATTCCCGAAGCGCTATTCCAGGGATGCTCTGACCTTAAGACAGTGAGAATCGGCAATGGAATCCGATCGATCGGCAGCTATGCGTTCGACGGATGCACGTTAATGGATCTATATATCGAATCGGAATTCCCGCCGGTAGTGAACCGTGATGCTTTCTCCGCTAAGGATACCGAATTATTCAGTCGCTGCTTGCTTCACGTCCATGCCGGCTCCGCGAAGTTATACAAGAACCATGCACAATGGAAATCGTTCGTAAACATCACCGAGGATAAATAAGATTAAGCGAGGATAAATAAGTTAAGAATGAAGACATCATCCGGTCATATTGATGATTCAGCGAAAGAAACATCGGGATATTTCGAGGAGCTCCCTTCGGAATATAACCTCGACCTGCAGTCGCTCGTCCCGGGAAGTTTCCGAGATATCAAAAAGATGTATGTGTCAAAAGCAGGGCCGACACAGCTTCTTGAGGCCACAAGATATGGAAAGAGGTTCGTTCTTAAATGCCTTAAGGAAGAATTCAGGATACAGCCCTTCTACCAGCTGACGCTCGCAAAAGAATTCGAGATAGGGATTTCTCTCGATCATCCGAACATCGTAAAGACTATAGGATATGAGGATATAGAAGGTGTCGGGAAGGCAATCGTCATGGAATATGTGGATGGTGAGACTTTACGCGACATTCTCGACAACAGGCAACTGACCTCTCAACGGGCTCGTTCTATAGCGTTGCAGCTCGTAAGGGCTATCGAGTATCTTCACAGCAAACAGGTGATTCATCGTGACCTAAAGCCGGAGAACGTGATGATCACACACTCCGGAAGCATAGTCAAGCTCATCGACTTCAGTCTCTCCGACAGCACTTCCTTCACGATGATAAAGATTCCATCCGGAACAGCCGGGTATACCGCGCCCGAGCAGATGCGCCCCGGTGCAAAGGCGGATGTCAGAGGTGATATATTTTCTTTCGGAATATTGCTTAAAGAACTTGGAGAAAAGGCAGACGACCCTGATCTGATCGGTATCTCGCGGATATGCACAAACCTCAACCCGGAAGCGAGACCGCAGTCGATCGAGGATCTCGATATAACATCGTATTTATCCAGGAAAAAGAGAAAGCCGACATCGCTTGTCAGGTCAGCCGGCCTTACAGTGTTTCTTGCAGCCTTATTGATGATTTTAACCGCAATAACCGCATTTTTAGGTTATAAAAGATATACTGCGGGAAAGGATCCGGCAGTCTCCGAAAATTCATATCCGGCAGCAGACGATACCCCCGAAGTCGTTGACTTTGAATTATGGAACGACAAAGAAGCGGAATAATACATTTGCATGAATGACTTATATGGACTAATTTTGCAACCGGAAAATCAAGTAAAACCAAAATTACTTCAGACATCAATGAACGAAAGGATACAGTCGGCGATAGATAAAAAGAACAGCGGAGCGTATAACTGCGCCCAGTCGGTGGCATGCGCATTCTGCGACACCTGCGGCGTCGATGACGCCACCATGGCCCATATTACAGGGGCATTCGGACTTGGAATGGGAAACATGGAGGGAACTTGCGGCGCCCTTTCCGGAGCCGCAGTGGTTATCGGAATGAACATCCACGACAGAATGCAGTGCAGAAAGGCCATCAAAGGAGTGATGGAAAGATTCAAGGAGAGAAACGGCGCTGTGATATGCAAAGAGCTTAAGGGCATCGGAACCGGCAAAGTGTTGCGTCAATGCATCGACTGCGTTGCCGACGCAGCGGAATTCCTCAACGACACTCTCGAGCAGTCAGAAAAGAATCTTTAACAGTAGATCGCCTCTGAATACTTGCAGGATTGGTCGCAATCAACTAATTTTGTAAGGTTTTTTAAAGATAGACTCGATGAATTTCAGAATAGACGCGGTCTGCGATAACACAAACGCGAGAGCCGGAGAAATAACCACCGACCACGGAACAATCCAGACTCCTATCTTCATGCCGGTGGGAACCGTCGGCAGCGTGAAGGGAGTACACGCCCGTGAACTTCGCGAAGACGTGAAGGCGCAGATAATTCTTGGCAATACCTACCATCTGTATCTTCGTCCGGGCCTCGATATTCTCCGTGGAGCCGGAGGGCTTCATAAGTTCAACAGCTGGGATCGCCCGATCCTCACGGATTCCGGCGGATTTCAGGTATTCTCCCTCGCCTCCAACAGAAGGCTCAAAGAGGAGGGGGCGTATTTCAGAAGTCATATCGACGGAAGCAAGCATCTTTTCACTCCCGAAGGCGTGGTAGACATCCAGCGCGTTATCGGAGCCGACATCATGATGGCTCTCGACGAATGCCCTCCCGGTACTTCCGACTACGACTACGCCCGAAAATCTCTCGACCTTACTCACCGCTGGCTCGCCCGCGGATGGAAACGCTATAAGGAGACCGAAGGCATTTACGGATACTATCAGTCTTATTTCCCCATTGTGCAGGGATGTGTATATCCCGATTTGAGAAGGGAATCGGCAAAATATATCTCCGACCTCGGTGCCGACGGCAATGCCATAGGAGGTCTCGCAGTAGGCGAACCTGCCGAAAAGATGTATGAGATGATCGAGATCGTCAATGAGATTCTTCCGGAAGACAAACCAAGATACCTCATGGGCGTCGGCACTCCCGCTAATATTCTCGAGGCTATCGACCGCGGCGTCGACATGATGGACTGCGTGATGCCGACACGTAACGGCCGCAACGGAATGCTTTTCACCCGCAACGGAATCATGAACATGCGTAACAAAAAATGGGCCGACGACTTCTCCCCTCTCGATCCCGACGGAACCGCCTGGGTCGATCTGGAATATTCCAGGGCATACGTCCGCCATCTTTTTGTAAGCCAGGAACTTCTCGCCATGCAAATAGCTTCGGTCCATAACCTGGCGTTCTATCTCTGGCTCGTTGGAGAAGCAAGAAGACACATAATCGCGGGTGATTTCAAAAAATGGAAGGAAGAAATGATCGTCAACGTCACAAGACGCCTTTAAGAGAGTGTTTGATATGAAGAAGGAGTTAAGACTAAAAGCCAGATTCCGCAGGGACGGAAGAAAAGCAGTCGAATACCTGAAACGGACGGTTACAGGAGGCGACAGCATTTTCCGGCTCAAGGTCATCGACATCTTCATTCTTAAGAAATTCTTAGGCACATATCTTCTCTGCACGCTTCTTATCATCGCCGTTGTCGCGATGTTTGACGTCACCGAGAAACTCGACGCTTTCCTAAACGCGCCGCTTAAGGAGACTCTGTTTGAATACTTCGCCTCCTTCGTGCCTTACTGGCTCAATATGCTCTCCCCTCTACTTGTGTTTATCTCCGTGATATTCTTTACGACAAAACTCGCAAGCAACTCCGAGATAATCGCTATTCTCTCGAGTGGAATCAGTTTCAACCGTCTTCTGCGGCCATATATGGTGGGAGCAACCATCATCGCCTCTCTGACATTTGTTTTGAGCAACTATATCATTCCTCCCGGCAACGTCCACCGGGCCAACTATCTCAACAAATATGTAAAGAACCGCTCGGTCGAGACGAACGTCGATATCCAGCTGATGGCAAGCCCCGGTGTGGTGGTCTATATCGGACGTTTCGAGAATCCGACCAAGACAGGTTATCGTTTCTCGCTTGATAAATTCGACGGCAAGGAACTTATCTCCCGCATGACCGCCCAGTCGATTGAATACGACACGACGAGAAACTACCATTGGACAGTGAAAAATTACATGATCCGCGACTTCAACGGAATGACGGAGAAGATAACACGAGGTAATTCCAAAGACACAATCATCCCAATAGAGCCGCGCGATTTCATGATCTCGGAGAACGACCACGAGACGCTGACTACACCTCAGCTCTCTCAATATATCGACAAACAGAAAATGAGAGGTGTGGCAAACATCAAATCATTTGAGATAGAGAAAGAAAAACGCCTGGCCTCGACAGCCGCAGCATTCATCCTGACGCTGATCGGAATGTCGCTGTCGGCAAAGAAAGCCAAAAACGGAATGGGGCTCAATATAGGAATAGGCCTCGGATTGAGTTTCAGCTATATTTTCTTCTCTACCGTGACAAGTTCGTTCGCCATCTCGGGCCTGACGTCGCCAGCCATCGCAATGCAGATTCCGAACGCGACATATCTTCTAATAGGTATCTTCCTTTACCGCAGAGCCTCGAAATTCTAAGTGCCAACGAGAGCAGAATGTAGCTTGCTTCAATTATGCCTAGTGCAGCCGAGATTGCCGTAAGGAAATGCTTCGCTTGCGCGAGCAACGATTTTTAGGGATCGGTTTCGCCCGGTCGGAAAGAGCAGTCGAAAGGCCGCTCTTTTATATTTTCACGTATTTTAGAACAATACTTCGGTTATTTTTTGACGGCTCCGAGGAGCCAAGTGTTTAATCCGTT
>CAJTYD010000036.1 GCA_910583775.1 uncultured Muribaculaceae bacterium
TAATGGTGATGTCTATTCCACATTATCGCCTTAGCGTGTCCGCTGAATAGTTACGGGAGAGATTTTGAATTGTGAAAATATTTAACTAAATTTGGACGCTATTGTTCTACAAAAGCACATTAATGTTCCCGACCAATTGAATAGGGTTTAGAGTGTGTTTGAATTTAAACCGATTTTAACTTTTAGAAACAGTTTAAATTTCATAGATTATCTGTACCACATTAACTCAAGGCCAATGAGAAAAATTTATTTACTTCTATTAGTCTGTTTTATATTTCCGTTTTGCCTAAAAGCGGTTGTTATTACTCCCGAACAGGCTCTGAAACGCGCCGGAAAATCAGGCGTGACCGCGACGCGAGGCGTTTCCCAATCCTCCGTTAAATTAGTTTATACAGCCAGGACACAGACCGACACCCCGGCTGTATACGTCTTCGACAATGCCGACGCCAAGGGATTCATGCTGCTAAGCGCCGACGACATGGCGATTCCCGTCTTAGGTTATACCGACGAAGGCACTTTCGATACAAATAATATTCCTCCTCAGTTACAATACTGGCTTTCGGAATATGCCCGCCAGATAGAATATGCTTCGCAACATGGAGTCAAGGAGCAGGATCCTTTGAGGACACGCGCTCTCGGAGGCGCCATAGCGCCGATGCTCCGTACGAAATGGAATCAGGACACGCCTTATAACAATCTGTGTCCGCCCGATGGAACGAAACTTTCCATGACCGGATGTGTCGCTACGGCCATGGCGCAGGTGATGAATTACTGGAGGTATCCGGCTTCCGGAACGGGGTCCATTTCTTATGAAGCTAAAAAGATAGGAACCACACTATCGATGGATTTCAGCACCGTGTCGTTCGACTGGAGCAATATGCTCGATTCCTACAGTGAATCATATACCGATGCTCAGGCCACTGCGGTTGCCACACTTATGAAGGCCTGCGGTTATTCGGTGGAGATGAATTACGGAGCAAATGAATCAGGAGCCGTTTCCTCAAACATAGCACGCGCTCTTGTGGAAAATTTCGGATACAATCCTAATATAACCTTTCAGCAGCGCGATTATTATGCAGGGAGCCAATGGAACGAGATGGTATATAACGAGCTGAAAGCCGGGCGCCCCGTGCTTTATGCCGGCTCCTCCCTCACGGGAGCCCATCAGTTTGTCTGCGACGGATATGACGGCAACGGCTATTTCCATTTCAACTGGGGATGGGGAGGCACGAGCGACGGTTATTACGCTCTCGACGCTCTTTCTCCCACATCGCAGGGTATCGGAGGCAGCTCGGGTGGATATAACTACGGGCAGTCGATCATTTGCGGCGTGCAAAAAGAGACATCTACCGGCGATTATGCAGGATTCCTGCTTGAAGGCGGGATGCAGCCTTCGAGAAACGGACTTCAGGTAATCGTGAAACTTACCGAAGGGGCATGGATTCTAAATTCAACATATAAGACCATTTCAGGAACTTTCGGATTTATAATCGAACCTGTCGGCGGAGGCACGAAGTACTTTAAGGAATCCAACTGGAGTCCGGAGCTGGGCCCCGGTCTCGGGTTTAGGGGGTATAAGGATGATGGGACACCTAACGTTTCTTTCTCATTCTATTTCCCGAATGATTCCGGCATGAGCAATGGCAGTTACAAAGTGACGCTTGCCTGCAAATATAAAGATACAGATGAATGGGTGCCCGTGCCCGCATCAACGGGTTACTCCAATTATTTCATTGTCAACAAGAGCGGAGGCACTATCTCGATAGTGAATCAGGGGGTGAAGAAATTCTCGGTTACAGGCGATGTCCTGTCGGAGATCTTCCTGGGGCTGCCGGCAACTTTTACTGTTACGGTAAAGAACAATACAGATATGGAAATGACCCAGGGTGTTTATCCGGGGCTTATGAAAGGCGACAACCTTTATTATGCAGCCGAGGGCGTGACGCTGACTCTTAAGCCGGGTGAGGAAATTACCCGTCAATGGTCGTCACCATTTAACCTTATGGGCAATAATACAGACATATCTTCCGATACTCCCTTCACCATGGTGTTTTATGATCCCGGGACAGGCTTTGTCTACGACTGGCAGAAATCCGTTACCATGAAGGTAAATTCCGGAACAACCTCCGTCACAGTGTCTAATTTCAGGATTGATGGTTCCCTTACGAAGCGGGTTCTTTGCAATGACAACAAATTGTATGGAGCCAACGGTTATCTTGTCCCCGATATGAGTAAGATTCAATTCAGCTATACATTGAAAAATACCGGTACGGCTTATTTCGGTTCTCCCGTCTATATATTTATTTTCCCATTCAATAAAGATGCCTCAAGCCTGCTCCAGTGGGGTATCATTGATGATGGGAACCTGATTGCTCCCGGAACGAACTCAGCTCAAGTAAGAGTTTATAATTTTACCGAAGGAGAAAAAGGCAAATCTTATTTTGCATCCCTTTATTATTATAAAGACAACCAATGGGTTCCAATTAAAAACGATACAAATAATTACCAGGTCGTATTTGAGCTCGATACATCAGGCGTAGCTGATGTCGCTTCCGACGACGCTTCGTTCAGTCTGACTTACGACAAATCATCTAAGATTGTCAACGTCCTTTCGAAGGAGAGACTCTCTGAAGTGAAGGTCTACTCGCTGCAGGGCGGAAACGCCGCGGCTGATGTCCGTTACGCAGGCAACAGCGCCACGGTTTCGGTAGAAACGCTTTCGCCGGGCGTCTATATGGTGGTCGCCACCGACTCCAACGGCACCCGCAAAGCCCTTAAGCTGATCCTCTGACACATCCCATCCGCACATAAAAATACCGATCGGCAACGCAATGGTTGCCGATCGGTATTTTTTTCGCACCTCAGCGAAGCCGGTATTTACTTATCGTGGAGATATTGCTTTATGGCGTCGAGCTCGTCCATCGCTTTGGAGGCGGCAACGGGCAGGATCTCGAATGCCGTCACTTTCGAACCGGGAATGATCATTTCCTTGAGCTTTTCCCTCGAAGGAACAATCGACAGCTTACTGTATTCCTCGAATGTATAGCGTGTAAACACAGAATTTCCAGAAAGTCCCTGACGGTTAAGCCACCAGCCGCCGCCAAGATCCAGAGGCTTCGAATTCTCCGTAATATCGGTAGGCGCGGGATAATAAATCAGTTCGCCGTCGTTTCCCACCGTCACGGCCACTTTGTCTGAATAATCTCCATTCATGCGGAAAGCCGAAGCCTTAAGCACGACAGCCGGTTTGCCGCCGACAATCCTCACCGGAGCCTCCACAGCCTCGGGAGCCTGGCTCCCGTTACCGGGGTTGCCGGCGTTATCGGTCACACCGGAATTCTTATGCGAGCAACTCATTCCCGCAGCCGCACAGACAGCAGCCATAAAAGTAATCATTATCTTCTTCATATCCGTTATATTTGTCTTCTGTATTAATTCCTAAAAGAAAGGTTTAGAAAAACAAATATAGCAATAAGAAACCATTTTACAAAAAGAATCGGGAAAGAGGTTGGATACCCGCTTCCCGATTCTTTTAAAAATCTATTATTAGAAATTCTTCCGAGTGTTGGAAACATGCCAGAGGCATGTCCCTACATCAGCTGATAATCAATACATAGGAGTGAAGGGTTTCACAGGCATCAGACGCCGGGTGGCGTCGCCCACGAGATCGGATGTCTTCGAAGTGTCGAGTTTCATAACGGGAGCTCCCTTGCTGAGATTGACCCTGTTCAAGTCGACATAATAATATCCAGGATTCGTTATCAATTCAAAGTAATAACGGAGATTGCAGGGGACGCTGTAAGTGCGCCACTGCGTAGAACTGAGTTCCGGCTGGCCCGGTATCTCATAAGTGTAGGGCACGCAGGAATTAACGATAACGCTCCGGCAAATGGCGACTGCAAGATCCGGGTCATCTACTGCCTTCACATGATGCGCGAAATAATTGGCACGCACACAACGGTCGGGACTCGAGACAGTTCCCGGAAGCGTGTTCTGACCGCCCTTCTTGTTCCAGTAGTCGATTATAGCCGTCATCTGCGGCCAGTAGGGATCGTTGGTCATCGCCAGATAATCTCCCATTTCATAGATATTTATCTTGCCGTGGTCAAACTCGAAGATAACGCTCTTGCCCGAAGCGTCGGTTACGCCCCAGTGAAGCGCCGAGACAGTGCCTCCGTCGAAAGTGGCGCCCTGGATTGCGAAGTCGGCCTTGCGTAAAAGATCTGTAACCTCATCGGTAGTGGCACACTGGTCGAGCAACCACGCCACAAAAACAGCCAGCGACATCTGCGTCTTGTCGGACGCCTTGTCATCGTTATAGACCGTTCCCTTGCAGAAAAGCCCGTTGATCACAAGCCCCTTCTCATTCATGCCTTCTGTAATTCCGCCGTCATAGCTCACGGCATATACGGCGCCATACTTAGACGTCCATGTGAGATGCTTCGGCTGGTCGGAGCTGACTTTCTGCATACCCCTGGGATAAATGTAAATATTCGTCGGTATGGGGGTCTTCCAGTCGAGCGACCGGCCGATCACAAACAGGGAGTCGAGACCTTTGTACATAACGCGGGAGCAAGCGTCCGACTGAAACGCTCCCATAGTCGAAATAGCCGCCATAGCGATACCTCCTATCAATAAGTTTTTTAATGTTTTCATAGCCTTAATGTTTTCATAGCCTTTGGCTGTATATGGATTGCAAGCCGTACACAGCCATTTTATTACTAAACAAAAAAGGCCGCAACAATGTTGCGGCCTCCTCTACCGAATAGGATGTCATTCAGTCTTTATTATCACCGGAGCTCCCGGGAGTCCGATATATCGGAACGACGGATTATCCTTACGGAATTTCTTATAGAATTCCTTCGCAATCTCCAGCGTCGGGAAACCGCCTGCCACGGTAAACCAGCGGTCGCCGGTCGACTTCAGCGCCTGCGCCGCATATCCCCTGGCCTTGAGATCCTCAGCCATCGAGATGGCGTTTGTGTTCATCTTATACATCGCCACGGCGACGTTATAGGGCGACACTGGCTCGTCGCCGGAGAGAGCCCGCAGCCGCTCGGTGGAGACATAAAGCGTGTCGCCGCCTACGATCCTTTGCTGCGGCCCTTCATCGCTCAGAAGGCCTGAGGCGGGAATCATGGTCTCGGCCTCGGCTTTCTGCCGCTTTGCCAGCGCCGAATCATACGCCTGCTTGTAGTTGCGCTCCGTGGGCTTGCATGATGCCAACGCCATGACAAGGACAAGAGCCGAAAAAAATATCTTCTTCATTTATGGTGATTCATTTTCTGTTTAACTATTTCGCCGGCACCATTATCCTCGTCTCGCGGGGCTTGAAATTGTATTTATGGCCCGGTGCCACAGGAACCACAGTCTCCCCCGTGAGGATATCCACAAACTTCTTCCCCTCGGGAATGACCTCAAGATATCGGGTCATATCGACCTCGTTGGCCTCGTCACGACCGTTCATCATCACGATCGCCTCGTCGGAGGTCTTCGCATCGCCGCCGCGGCGGTAGAGATATATGCCGTTGGTCGGCATGAAATGCTTCATCCCTCCTTTGGCCACAGCCTCGCTCCCCTTCCGCCAGTTGTTGATCACCGATATGAAGTCGAAGGCCTCGTTCTGAAGGTCGCTTCTCCCCTCTTTGGTGAAGACTGTCGAAGTATCGCCCGGGAAACCGCCGGGCATATCCTTGCGGACATTGCCGTCGCCCCCCTCGCGCGTGCCGTGCATCAGGAGCTCGGTGCCGTAATATATCTGCGGAATACCGGGGATTGTGAGCAGAAGAGTTATCGCCTGCTTCCACTGGTCGAGTTTCTCTGGCTCCTTGAGGATGAAACGCTCCGTGTCGTGGTTGTCGAGGAACCGGAGCACATTCAGAGGATCCGGATAGACATAGTCGAGGGCAAGATGGTCGTAGATTACGTTAAGCCCGTTCCAGGGATCGGTCTCGGCACGGAAAGGCGCCATGTCCCGGCTCTTTATCATCAGGGGGAAATCCATCACCACAGGCAGACGTGTGTCGTCGCCCTTGGCCCGGGCAAGAGGAGATCCTTTCTGCCAGTAAGCCTCGCCGGCGGTCTCGCCGAACCAGCATTCGCCGACGATATTGAAATCGGGATACTCCCGAAGCACATTGTCGATCCAGCGTCCCATCGCCTTTTCATCGGCATACGGATAGGTATCCATGCGGATGCCGTCGATCTGCGCCTCCTCGATCCACCAGATTGAATTCTGCTCGAGATATTTCATCAGATGGGGGTTGCGCTGGTTGAGGTCGGGCATCTCCTCGACAAACCAGCCGTCCTGCGTCAGCTTCCGGTCATAGTCGGAGCTGTAAGGATCGGTGATGGTAGAAAGACGATAGTTCGTCTGGACATAGCCGTCGGGGAAATTGAACCAATCGGACGACGGACGGTCTTCAAACCATGGATGTCCCGAACCGCAATGGTTGAAAATCATGTCCATCACGGTCTTTATTCCCTTTCCGTGCAGTTTCTCTATAAGGGCGGAATAGTCTGCGTTCGTTCCGAAACGGGGGTCGACGCGATAATAATCCGTAGTGGCATATCCGTGATAGCTGCCACCTTTCATGTCGTTTTCAAGCACCGGATTGAGCCAGACCGCCGTTACGCCGAGCGAATCGATATAGTCGGCATGGTCGGAAAGGCCCTTCAGGTCGCCGCCGTGACGGGTATTGGGATCGGAGCGGTCGACATTGACATGATTTCGCAGTGACTCCACGTCGTCGATCGAAGAATCGCCGCTGGCAAAGCGGTCGGGCATAATCATATACAGCACGTCGCCGGCGCCGAAGCCCCTGGCGCCCTTCTGCTCCCGGCGAGCCCGGAGCTCATATTCGCGCGTAACCTTATTGCGACCCTCCCTCCATTGCAGTTTCATCTTTCCGGGTTTCGTGCCCTCGGCAATGGAGAGATAGACATACTGCCAGTTGGGCGAGCCGTCAAGACGGACCACTGAATCCACCTTCACTCCGGGATAATCCACCGAAAACTCTGCGCCGCGGATATTGCTTCCGTGTATCTGAAGCTGCAGCGAGCGGTCTTTCATGCCGGTCCACCAATGCGGAGGCTGTATGTCGCTGACGGCAAAAGGAGCCGCTGCCATTGCCTGCGTGCCGATGGCAGCGCCGGTCAAAATGCCAAGAAGGCCGCGGCAGTTACGCCACGACCTTCCTTTAAAAAATCTTTTTGATTTCATCTTGAATCTTTATAGAACTTGAGATCAGTCAATCTGAATGATGAGATAATGGGTAATGCTCCAGAACTTGGACGGATCGGTGATCTGAACGGTCTTCGGGCCATCCTTCTCGCCTGTTATCTGATAAGAACCCGCAGGCATGTTTGTCCAGATCTTAACCTTCTTGGAGTTGGTGGGAATAGATGTAAGAGTACGCATGTCGGCCGTCACGAAATATGAAGCATCATAATCTCCCTTCATCACCTTTGTGGATCCGAGGAACTTCTTCTCGAGCAGACCCTTCTTCTTAAGGTCTTTGTTCGAGCCTATGGCGTAGTAAACTCGGTTAGCCTGGTTCTCGGCGGCAACGGCCTGTGCCTGCGCCTCCTCTTTGGCGGCTGTCTCAGCCTTTACCTGCTCCTGACCCTCGGCCACCTGGGTGTTGAGAGTCTCTATCTGGCCTTTGGCTGTCGAGAGTTCACTCTCGAGCTGAGCTATCTTCTGGTCCTGCGATGCGATATGGTCCTTGAGCTGCTGAATAGTCTTTGTCAGCACGCTGTTCTGGTTGCCCGAAGCCTTGAGCCTCTGTTCCATAGAAGCGAGAAGGTCTTTGTTGGCAGCCAGACGGGCCTTGATAGTAGCGAGGTTCTGACGGATCTCGGCGCGACGGTTGGCGTTCTCGCCGGTGCCCATGTTATAGAGGAGACCCTCCTGAGTATTGATGGAGTCGAGGCCCGTATAGATGTCACCCATAAGAAGCATCAGCGAATCGTTAAAATTCGTTGCCTCCTGATATTCTGCTGTGAGATCTGCTATCTTTGTAGAATCCTCATCCAGTTTTTTCTGGTTTCCCGAGCATGAGGCAAGCATCAATGCGCCTATCCCCATAATTAAAAAGCTCTTTTTCATAATAAAAATCAATTAGTCTACAGTAAATCTATAATTTTAAATATCTATTTTTCAATACTTTGAAGCGGTTGTCAATCGGGTCAGGATCTATCGGCCGCACCCTCGGAACAACCCTCGATAACTATAACAATCTCTCCTTTTGCTTGGTTCGATGAAAAATAATCGGAGAGGGATCCGAGAGTGTCGCGGAGAACGGTTTCATGCAGTTTAGAGATCTCGCGGCAAACAGCCGCCTTGCGGTGGCAGCCGAATGTTTCGCAGAGCTGACGGAGCGTACGCGCCAGACGCAGAGGCGATTCGTAGATTATCGTTGTCCTGGGATCCGCGGCAAGAAAGGCCAGACGGCTTGCCCTGCCCTTTTTCAAAGGCAGAAACCCCTCGAAGACGAATCTGTCGCAGGGAAGCCCGGATGCCACAAGCGCCGGGACAAAGGCCGTGGCGCCCGGCAGACACTCCACCGTCACTCCCCTTTCGCGGCATGCCCGCGAAAGCATGAAGCCGGGATCGGAGATGCCGGGGGTGCCTGCATCGGATATAAGCGCGATGCGCTGCCCCCCTTCTATTGCATCGACGATCGCCCCGCAGGTCTGATGCTCGTTGAACTTATGATGGCTCCGCATCGGAGTGTGAATGTCGAAATGTTTCAGAAGCACTCCGCTGGTCCGCGTGTCTTCAGCAAGAATCAGATCAACCTCCTTCAGCACATTTATCGCCCTGAAGGTCATATCCTCGAGATTGCCCACCGGAGTGGGGACAATATACAGTTTCCCGGTATCCATGGCTGTCCTATTTGCCGAGATATTGTGAAATCACGGCCAGGAAATCAACTACCTCCTGCTTTTCAGGATTCCAGCCGAGTTCTCCGAGGAAATATTCCTCAGCCTCCTCATAGTTCTCCATAGAGGCTACCATATTCATAGCGGCCGAAAACTCGGCGTCGGAATTCGCGAAGAGCTCGCGGCGGAAGCGGAATCTGTCGTTGAGGCAGAAAGCCGGCTTGCGTGCGGTGCTCGTGAAATCGCCGGCAGGCAGCTGATCCTGGACGGGATAAGAACGGCGGGGCTCTTCGGGTTCAACAATAGAAACCTTCCCTGGTTCGACTATCGATACTTTTTCCGGTTCCACTATCGAGACCTTTTCAGACGTCGGTTTCACGGGAATTTCCGGTGCCGGGGCGGTTACTTCAGGCTCCGGGAAAAGGGAATCGGAAACGGCCGAAACTTTTTCGACTGTCTCAACCGCTTCCTCGCTATCCTCCCCGCAGGGAAGGCGCAGGTCATTGAGTCTTGAAAGGATCAGCGGCTCGAGCTCACTGATTCTGTCCTCACGCAGCTGGGCGAGCTCAAGAAGTCCTTCGAGTTCGTAAACCTTATCCTTAAGCGCTTTGATATCCTTTATGTTCATATTATTACAGATATTCAAGAATTTATTCAAGTTAATTATTTTCACGAAAAACGTCATTCCGCCGGAGCGCCATCAAAAATATCGAGGAGCATTCTCTTCACGGCCTCGCGCGCCGCCCCCCGGTTGGGCATCTCGTTCATCATCACCACGATTACATGGGTCGGGACATAATCGTCGTCCAGCTTGTATCCGGCGTAACACTGGATGCCCTTCATGCTTCCCGTCTTCATCGCCACATACCCCTCGAGAGATGTACCGGCCATAAAGCGACGAAGCGTTCCCTCCTGACCCGCGAGCGGGAAGAATGAAGCGTAATAGGGATCCTCGCTCTTATGCGACAGCACCTCGGCCATGAATCTGGCCGTGATACGGTTCTGTCTGGAAAGCCCCGAGCCGTCGATGATCTCTATGCCCTCCATAGGAGCCTTTTTCCGTTTCCAGAATTTTCTCTCGAGCTCGGCGCCGGTGGCCGTCGCGCCGGGTCGTCCCGATTTCACGGCGTAAGTCCGGAGCAGGGATTCGGCGAACATATTGTCGCTTCGCATCATGCATGAACGCATGATCTCGTCGACGGCGGCCGAACGGTGGGTCAGAAGCAGCCGGCGGTCTCTGTCGCGGATCTCCTCGCCCAGAATCTCTATTCCCTGGCCGCGAAGGCGTGATTTCAAACGGGAATCGAACACGCCAGCCGGATTCGGCACCGAGCGCGAGCCCGAAGCGTTGTCCTCGAAATTAAGTCCGTGCGACCCAGTGCCGTAAGCCTGGGAAAGATCGGCCGACATCCATGACGAAGGATAGGCAGGCCCTTCGAAAACACTCTCGTCTACTATGACGCGCCCCTTTATGGTCCGCACACCCTCCGCCTTGAGGGCTCTCGCGATCTCGCCGACGATGTCGGCACTCGGAGGCTCGTGACGCGAATTCAGACTCGGATCCCCGCTGCCTTCTACAACGACATTCCCCTCGAGCACTCCTTCGCGGAGGTGACCTGTGATATAGACAGGCGTCTCGAAACAGTTGTCTATATCCATTCTGTCAAGAAGAGTAGCCACCGTGACGCATTTCATGATCGACGCCGGAATCAGGGGCTTGTCGACGTTATATTCGGCCAGCGATTCCCCCGTGGAGAGGTCGATGACCATCACCGACGAGTTGGGAGCGCTTATTCCCCGCGCGTTGCTGAAGGTCTCGACAGTGTCGGCCATAAGCTCAGCCGCCCCTAAAAAGAGGCAGAGAACAAAAATCAATATCCTTATATGAGATTTTTTCTTCATTTACCCGTAAAAAGACTGTCGGAATCCTCTCCGAAACAATTGGCGGAAGAAATCCGTTACATGAAATATAGCACAAAATTAGCTTTTTGTGCGGCATCACGCAAACTTTTTACTAATTTTGACAAATTGAAACAGATTCCGCTATGGTTTTCTGACTTTTTCTAAAGAGCATGCTCTTTAAAAACGATTGCTTATGGATGTAAACGTCAACGAACGACAGCCGTATACCTTCGACCGAGTGATCCGCATTCTCTTCACGGTATGCGCCACGCTGGCAACCCTATATCTTCTGAACCTTCTCAAAGGCGTGCTTCTGCCGTTTCTCGTGGCCTGCCTGATAGCCTATATGCTCGAGCCCATCGTGAAATGGAACATGAAATGGATGCATTGCCGCGGCCGCTTCTTTCCGGTGGTCATAACGCTTCTCGAGGCTTGCGTGGCCGTCGGCGTCTTTCTCGCCGTCTTCATCCCGTATCTTGTCTCAGAATGCGAGGATATGGCCGATATGCTGAGAAAATACGCCACCACCCAGATCAACATCCCGTATATCTCTGAAAACATCCACCGTTTCCTGCGTGAGAACATCGACCTGAACGAAATCTCGAAATATCTCTCGAAAAAAGAATGGAGCGACCTCATAAAATCGGGCATCTCCTCCTCCTGGAGCTTCCTGAGCTCGGGGCTGGCCTTTATCTTCGGAATGGTGAGCTGGCTTATCGTGCTGCTCTACGTCATCTTCATCATGCTTGACTACGAGCGGCTTATGCTCAGTTTCCGTCAGCTCGTACCCCCGCGGCAGCGCCATCGCGTTTTCCGCATCTTCGATGACATCAAGAACGCCATGAACCGTTACTTCCGCGGCCAGTTCATAATCGCCTTCACCGTAGGCATCCTCTTCTCCATAGGCTTCATCATCATAGGGCTGCCCATGGGGATGGTGCTCGGCCTCTTCATCGGAATGCTCAACATGGTGCCTTACCTCCAGCTCATATCGCTGCCGATCACGGCCGTGCTCTGTCTGGTATGGACCGTGAGCACGGGCGGCGACTTCTGGCTTATCTTCTGGGAAGCGATGGCCGTCTACCTTATCGTGCAGTGCATCCAGGACCTTTTCCTGACTCCGAAGATCATGGGCAAGGCAATGGGGCTCAATCCCGCCATAATCCTGCTCTCACTCTCTATCTGGGGCAGCCTGCTGGGCTTCATGGGTCTCATTATCGCGCTCCCTCTGACAACCCTCATCCTCTCCTACTATAATCTTTACGTGATTCAGCGCATTCAGCAGAAAGCGAGAATACGACACGAACGAATTGAAAACAACAAAACCACATAGCGCATGATCACGCTACCATTATCCACCGAATTCGCCGCGGTTCAGCCTGAAACCGTAACCCAGCTCGACACCCAGCTGTCGACGGAGATTAACCCCGACGCCCAGAAGCCATCGGCTGAAGAAGCCCACACAAACGGCCTCATCGCGGATCTGGCCTGGATTCTGCTGTTGGGCGCCATCGTCACGCTCCTCTTCAAGAAACTGAAACAGCCAGTCGTGCTCGGATACATTCTCGCCGGATTTCTTGCGAGCCCCAAATTCGTATATCTCCCCTCAATAGCCAACCTCGACAACATCCAGTTCTGGGCTGACCTCGGCATCGTGGTGCTCATGTTCTCCATCGGTCTTGAGTTCTCGTTCAAGAAGCTTATGAATTCAGGATCGTCGGCCGTGGTGACGGCGCTGATAATCATCACGGGCATGACATTCGCCGGCTTCGGCGTCGGTTATCTGTTAGGGCTCAACGCCATCAACTGCATTTTCCTCGGAGGCATGATCTCCATGTCGTCGACAACCATAATCATGAAAGCCCTCGATGATCTGGGTCTCAAGCAGAAGAAGTTCGCCTCCCTTGTTCTCGCCGTGCTGATTATAGAAGACCTCTTCGCCGTCCTGATGCTCGTGCTGCTCTCCTCGCTGGCAATGGGCAACGTAAAGGGCTCCGAACTTCTGCTCTGCATCGGCAAGCTGATCTTCTTCCTCATCATCTGGTTTCTTGTTGGAGTCTATGTCATCCCTACCTTCCTCACCAAAGTCAGGAGCTACCTCAACGACGAGACGCTGCTCGTGGTTGCGATGGGGCTCTGTTTCTTCATGGCCATTTTCAGCGTGATGTGCGGATTCTCTCTCGAACTCGGCGCTTTCGTGATGGGCTCGATTCTCGCGGGCACCGTGATGGCGGAAAAGATGGAACGCGTTATCGGGCCGGTGAAAAACCTGTTCGGGTCTGTGTTCTTCATCTCGGTGGGAATGATGGTGGAGCCAAACGTCCTGGTGCAATACTGGTGGCAGATCCTGATCCTCGCGGTGGTGGTGATCGCGGGCATGATCATTTTCGGCACGCTCGGAATGCTCGTCACGGGGCAGAACCTCAAAGTTGCGATGGAGAGCGGCTTCACTCTGACGCAGATCGGTGAGTTCTCTTTCATCATCGCTTCGCTCGGCATGAGCCTCGGCGTGCTTGACGAATCGCTTTATCCGATCATCGTGGCGGTCTCCGTTCTGACGATTTTCACAACCCCTTATTTCATCAAGATGGCCGACGGAGCTTACTTCATCGTGGCGAGACATCTTCCCGCGGGGCTTAACTTCCTGATCTCCCGCTATTCGAAACAGGTTGTCGACTCCAACGAGACAAGACGCCTCTGGAAAGCGATCATAAAGCGCTATCTGTGGCGCATACTGCTCTATTCAGTGATACTGTTTGCCGAGATTCTTTTCTCGCGTAACTTCCTTTTCCCGCTCTGCGACAAATACCTGGGAGGCTGGGGCCACCCCGTAGCCACTGCGCTGACAATCGTGGCCATGCTCCCCTTCCTGGTGGCCCTCACCTTCTCCACCACCAAGCCCGACGAGCGCATGCAGCTGCATCAGACGGCCTCCTTCTACGACGTCCCTCTCGTGGCGATGCGTATCGTGCGTTATCTCGTGGCTCTGTTTTTCATCGTATACTTCACCACGCTCGCCTATTCCTCGATTGTAGGATGGCTTGTTGGACTCGGATGTTTCATCATCATCATGAGCTTCGCCTCGACGCGCCTCATGCAGAGGTATAACAAGATGGAGGAGAAATTCATGAACAACCTCAACAGCCGCGAGAACACCCGTCTGGGCGTCAACAACAACCTTGTCGACGACATGCACCAGGCCTATATCGAGGTGACGCAGAGCTCATCGTTCGTCGGCGACCGGCTCAAGGATTCGGGACTGCGCCGCGATTACGGCGTGAGCGTATCGAGCATCCAGCGCGGCGACGACTATATGCCTCTGCCGTCGAAAGACGCGCGTATCTTCCCCGGCGACATTCTCGGAGTGATAGGCACCGACGACCAGCTCAAGAAGCTCAACGAAGACATCGAAAAATCGCTGGAGGCAACGATGAGACAGCCTGCAATGCAACGGAAAGTGGAACTGCGTAGCATCAAGCTCTCCGACCGCTCCCCCATCATAGGAATGCCGCTCAGGCAGACCAATATCCAGAAAGACTATTATTCGATGATAGTGAAGATCCAGCGTAATGAAGACGATTTCATACAGCCCGAGCCGCAGGCCGTGCTCCAGGCCGGCGACGTGATCTGGGTGGTGGGCGATCCCGACAGGATCGACGGCATGAAATAGATCAGAACTTTTCCTGAAATAAAGTTTCTAAAATTGCTTGGGATAGATCACCACGAGATTGTGGTGGTTGAAGTTTCTCGCCAGATAAGCCGGCATGTTGTCGAGGTCGGAAGAATGTGAAAGAGATCCTTTGCGGGCTCCGACAACAACCATAAGGTCGTCCTCGCTGACATCGCCGGAAATAAGGATGAAATCGTCCCACGATGTCATCTCGCGGTACTCGTGAATCACGTTGAAGCGCCCGTCGGTCATGAACTGCCTTAAGTATTCCTGCGTGGCGGGATAGCAGATGAAGATGAGCCGGGCGTCTACCTGGCTTCCCAGGTTGGCCATCCGTGTCAGCCAGAGAGGGAATCCGGTCTCGTATTCAGCCTTCTCAGGGACGGCCACGAAAATGCGGGCAACGGTATCGACCGGTATGAAACAGCGCGATATGAACACCATCTTGTTGGTGGAGCGCAGAAGCTGCTCGATCATCGAGCCGTAGAAAGTGTCGACGATATTTGATTTTCTATGGAAACCGATCACCATCTCCGTCGAGTTTTCCTCTTTACCGACATTGATAAGGCCGGAGACGATATTCAGGTCATAACGTTCTATCTGCTTGACCTCCACATCCATGCCTTCGGCGACACCGAGCGCGCTCGCCATCGCGTCGTGTCCGACGGCCTTCAGCGACGGATCATCGTTATAGCGCACGAAAAGAGTGGTGACATAATTGCGGTTTAGGGGCGAGCGCATGAAAAGGGCAAGACGCATCAGGCCCTCTGAAGTGACAGGATTAGCCACGGCCACAAGCTGGCGGGCATATTCCCCCGGAGCGAGCTCCTCGTTTTCAAGATTCTCCTGCGTTACGCGCATCCTGATTTTCTTGGCGGCCCGCTCGGTCACCACCGAAGACACCAGACAGCATATCAGTATCATCATGACGGCTCCGTTCATGACGTTTTCCGACACAAGACCGTATTGGAATCCGATCATCGTCGCGGCAATCGTGGCGGCGGCCTTTCCCGACGTCAGGCCGAACATAAGGCTGGTGCCTTCACGCGAGATCGAGAACATGCGCCCGGCGATATGGCAGGCGATCCACTTGCTGAAAAGAGCAACCCCAGTCATGTTGACGGCAACCCAAAGCACGTCCCACCCCCTGAAGACGACGCCGACGTTGATGAGCATCCCGACGCCTATCAGGAAGTAAGGGATGAAAATGGAGTTTCCGACAAATCGGATGTTTTTCATCAACCCGCTCCTGACGGGAATCATGGGATTGAGCACGATGCCGGCATAGAAGGCTCCGAGAATCGATTCCAGACCGATTATTCCGGCGAGCATGGAGGCCACGAAGACCAGGGCGAGAATGAATATGAACTGGGTGGTGGGCTCGTTGTTATGGCTGAATATCCGTCGCGTGAGCCAGGGGAAGGAATAGCCGACCACAATCATATAGACGGCCATAAGAAGGAGCAGGCGCATTATCCGGCCGACGCTGAAGCCGCCGTCGGCCTTGACGGAGACTACACCCGCAAGGGCAAGAAGGGCAAGGAGGACGGCGACGATGGTGCCGCAGACGGCAATCACGGCAGCCCGGTTGTTAGATAAGCCGAACTTGCTTACTACAGGATAGGAAATCAGCGTGTGGGAGGCATACATCGAGGCGATGAGCACCGAAGAGGTCCAGCTGACCCCGAAAGCGTAATGCGAGCCGAAAATTCCGGCCGTCATAGGCAATGCGAACGACAGCAGACCGAATAGGATTCCCTGCTTCGACGACTGCCGGAGATGAAACATATCGATCTCGACGGCCGCAAGAAACATGATGTAAAGGATTCCGACCTCGCCGAAAATACGGAAGCTCGCGTCGCGCTCAAGGAGGTTGAACCCGTAGGGACCGACCGCGATACCGGCTATAATCATTCCGACGATCTGAGGTATCTTCAGGCGGCGGAACAACAATGGGCCGAGTAATATGATGAGCAGCACGAGCAGGAATATCGCGACCGGCTGCTGTAACGGAAAACTTATCAAAATCCGAATATTTTTTCTGCGTTCATATCTGTTATACGCTCCACATTCTCAGCCTCCTCTCCGAGCACCGACGCCACGCAGTCGCGGATATACGGGAGGTAGGAGCTTTCGTTGCGGCGTCCTCTGTAAGGAACGGGCGCCAGCCAGGGAGAATCGGTCTCGAGAACGATTCTGTCGAGCCCGATCTCAGGCAGAGCCTCGCGCAGCGGCTTCGCGTTCCTGAAAGTGACCACGCCGTTGATTCCGAACCATGGGTCGCAGACCTTGCGGATACCTCTCACTTCTTCCGGTCCGGCGGTAAAGCTGTGGAAGATGAGCGGAGGCAGAAGATCCCTTCTCTTCGACGAAAGCACCTCGAGAGTGAGGTCGAGGCCTTCGCGGCAGTGTATGATTACCGGAAGACGCCGCGCTATAGCAATATCGACCTGACGTGAAAACGCCTCGACCTGCCGTTCGGCACCGGAGGCGTCCCAGTAAAGGTCTATGCCGATCTCGCCGACAGCGTCCCAGCCCTCTTCATCGAGTATCCTCTCCATCCGGTCGACCGTCTCGCTCCAGTCGTCGCCCAATTCCGTAGGGTGAAGGCCCATGGCGATCTTCGTCCGGGCCGGATAGGCGGAATGCAGTTCCCTTATCGGACCGACCGAAGCGGCGTCGATGTTGGGAAAGACCATTCTGCCCACGCCCGCTGCGAGAGCCCTTTCAAGAATCGCTTTCGGGTCCTCGCCGGAATCGGGGATATAGATGTGGGTATGGGTATCGGTCATTTCTTGCGTCCGGTGAGTTTCTCGACGAGTTTGCGGAAGGGCTCGCGGGCCTCGTCGTCGAGCGACGTTCCTTTCAGGGCCGTTATGGCCTTGGAGGAATAGGAGGCAATGGCGGCACGGCATTTGTCGGAGATGCCGAGTTTCTCGTAGAGACGGGTCATGACCTTTACCTTCGTGTCGCCGGCAGGAAGGCTGATGGCGTCGCGCAAAGCCTTGGCCTCGGCGGTCTCCATGGCCAGACCGGTCAGCATCAGGAACGATTTCTTGTTGTTGTTGATATCACCTCCGATGGGCTTGCCGAAAGTGGTTGAATCGCCGAATACGTCGAGCCAGTCATCCTGGATCTGGAAGGCGACTCCGAGCATCATGCCGTATTCATACATCTTCGAGGCATCCTTGTCGGAAGCTCCTCCGATGATAGCGCCGATCATTGCCGAACCGCCGAGAAGCGCGCCCGTCTTGTCCATGATCATGCGGATATAGTCATCGATGGTGACGTTGTCGGAATTCTCGAAGTCCATGTCGAGACGCTGGCCCTCATAGACACGGATGGCCATGTCGTTGAATGTGTCGAGCACCTTGCGCAGTTTGTCGTCGGGCACTTCCGAAACAAGCTGAGTGGCGAGCGTAAGCATTGTGTCGCCCGAAAGGATTGCGGTGTTTACGTCCCATTTCGCATGAACCGACTGGCGACCGCGACGAACGTCGGAATTGTCCATCACGTCATCGTGAAGGAGGGTGAAATTATGGAACATCTCGAGGCCGGCCGCAGGGCGGTAGGCCTCCTCTTCCTTGGCTCCGAAAGCGTCGGCGGCCATTACGCAAAGCGTGGGACGAAGGCGTTTGCCTCCTGCTGACAGAGCGTATGCGATAGGCTCATATAGAGTAGAAAGCGCTCCTGACGGGAGTCGGAGGTCTCTGAGAGACTTCTCAACGAGCGCGGAATAGTCTGAAAAAGATTTCATTAATCGTAATTTATGAATTTATCATATATTTCTTTCGGCATGTCTCTGCCGTTGTCTGCCTTGAGAACAGTCTTGAAACCGATCAGGAACCTCTCGTAGGTATCGGGATCGCCGGCGCATGCTTTCTTGAATTCGGAAAGCTCCTTCTCCACATCCTCGGCCGACATGTTGTTGTCGCGGATCGTCTGCATGTATTCGAGCCCGAGCTGCAGGCCGAGTCCCTGCGGGTCTTCGGTGCCCCCCAAAGCGTAGATCTTCATTCTGTCGGCAAGCGAAAGCGCCGAGACAAAGCGCTCGTATTCGGCGCCGAAAGCCTCGAGCTCCTCTCCCTTGTAGTTTTCGTAGGCGTAGGCTGTTGCCAAAGCAAGAGTGTCGATGCGGGAACCCTCTACCCTTCCAAGGGCGGAAGCACAGATAAAGCGCGCCACTGAATCAGGGGTAGTGTTTTTCATCATATATGCCACTCGGCCTGAATCGCCTATACTTCCGAAATTCTCGGGGAAACCGTTCCCCGAATTCTTTCCCTTGCCGCCGCATGATGTCATAAGCGACAGTATTGCGAGGCAAAGCAAAGTCAAATAATACCTTTTCATAATCTTTATTGCTTGATGCGGATGCGGTCCTTAAGTGGGATCGCCGTTTATAAGTACGATAATTTACTTCACTTACTTAAATTTAGGGCAAAATTAATAAAAAAACGACAAAATATATTGTCAATTCAAGGAAAAGCATTAACTTCGCGGTGTTAAAATTTGAAACGATAAGATAAAGAAACCTTATCCCGATCAGGTTTTAGCGATCAAAATTCAGTTTAAATTATTAATATTCAATAACTTAAACGCAATTTTAGTCTTATTTGGAGTGATGCTCGAGTGGCTGAAGAGGCACGCCTGGAAAGCGTGTATACGCCAAAAGCGTATCCCGAGTTCGAATCTCGGTCACTCCGCTAAAACCAAATCCCGCAAGCAGTATTGCCTGCGGGATTTTTTGCCATATAACATATAAGATGACAAAACCGACATTATATATAATCGCAGGATGTAATGGAGCCGGCAAGACAACAGCTTCCTATTCAGTCTTACCGGATCTATTGGAGTGTCGGGAATTTGTCAATGCAGATGAAATAGCAAAAGGTCTTTCCCCATTCAATCCGGCCTCTGTTGCTATTGAAGCCGGGAAACTGATGCTTCAACGGATTGATTTACTTTTAAGTCAAGAAAAGACTTTTGCAATAGAGACTACTCTTGCCACCCGTAGCTATGCATCTTTGGTAAGGAGAGCACATAAGCGCGGTTATAATGTTGTGCTTTTGTTCTTCTGGCTTCCTTCTCCTGAGATGGCTGTTGCACGCGTTGCAAAACGAGTAAGCGAAGGAGGTCATGATATCCCGACCGAAACAATTTATCGACGTTATTGGTTAGGATTACAGAATTTCTTCAATATCTTCATTCCGATTGTGGATAGCTGGATGTTTTTCAATAACGGGAATAAATCACATTTAATTGCCAACAATAATGCAATTATGGATTTGGAACAATTTTCTAAAATTAAAGAATCATGTCAGAGCAAGAAGAAATAATATTATTTGATAAAATATCAAAAGGATTGAAGCATTCATACGAGACATTGCTTAGACGCAAGGCGGCGCTCGGTCAAGATATGGTGATAACTGATGCTAATGGCCAGCCACTCGTTGTGTCCGCCGCAGACTTACTTGCCCAAAGAGAAGAAGAGAAATAAAACCGGCATGAATAGAATCATGTCAGAATTGAAATAAATATCAAGGACATAATTCAATAAAGGCTTTGTCAGAGTAAAAGCTCCATGTCGGTGACGTCGAGCCAGCGGTTGAATTTGCGGCCTACTTCCCGGAAGCGGGATACTGCCTCGAAACCGAGCTTTTCATGGAAGGCGATGCTGCGTTCATTGTCGGAGGTGATGCAGGCTATCAGCGAATGCACTCCCATTCTCCGGCATTCCTCGATCATACGCTTCATCAATACGGTTCCCACTCCCCTTCCCTCGGCTTCAGGCGATACATATACCGTGGTCTCCATCGTGGTCGAATAGGCGGCGCGTATCTTCCAGGGATGCGCATAACTATAGCCCATTACACTTCCAGCCTCCTCATATACAAGATAGGGACAATGTTCCGAAATCTCCCTTATCCTGCGCTTCATCTCTTCAACCTCCACAGGCCGCTCCTCGAAGCTGACCGTGCTTTCGGACACAAACGGATTATATATACCGCATATTTCCGCCGCATCCTCTTCCTTTACCTTTCTAATCATCTTAAATACAATTAAAGAGCTTCAAAAAGCTGATTACCTAAATAATGTTGAGCCCATTTCCATGAGCTCAACAAATTATTCGAGATTCTGTTCAATCGGCTGAAAGCATCTCCTTTATTTTCGCCGGATCGGGTTTAGGCAGCTTCGATGCCTGCGCTCTATAATTCTTCGCCTTTGCAGCATCGGCCTGCGAGCCGGAAGCCTCAAGAATATCGGCGAGCTTCAACATAGCATCCGCTTTTACCATCGGGTCTACTTTCTCTTTAGTATCGACCACTTTGGTAAGATACGAAATGGCCTCAGGTGTATTCCTGGCGATAGTCTCACCGGTTGAATACTTCACTCCTAATGCATATTGCGCCAGCGGCATTCCCTGGTCGGCGGCTTTCCGATAATAGCTTTCCGCAATGCCGAGATCTTTCGGCTGTCCTTTTCCATACTCGTATGCATCGCCAAGGATCATGCATGCATTAAGTTCGCCGTTATTAGCCGCCCGTTTCAAATACTCAAAGGATTTATCCATATCCTTCGCCGTACCGATTCCCATACGATAAAGGAACGCGAGAAACGCCTGGGCCTTTGCCGTGACTCTCATTTGCTCAAAGTAGGAGGCTTCGGAATCAGCAAGAGTCCTCGTTTTAATCACTGAATTGGCGGCCTGTTCAGCATAACTGAAAGCCTTTGCCGGATCTCTCGGCACCCCCAGTCCTTTCAGATAAAGGGTTGCGAGATCGAACATCCCGGCCTGATTGCCTTGCTGAGCGGCCTGCTCGAAGAGGCTCGCGGCTTTTGCGGGATCTTTATCCACTCCTTCGCCGTTGAGATAGGCTCCGCCCAAATTGACCATAGCGTTGTCGTTGCCTCGGTCTGCCGACTGCCGGAACCAGTAAACGGCCTTCGCCAGATCCTTCTCCACACCTGATCCTCTCTTATAGACGAGCCCAAGTGTATTCTGGGCAATCACATTCCCATCCTTTGCATATTGCTCAAGTTTAGGGGAATACTTCATGGCGTTGATAATATCGGCAAACTCGTCTGCCTTCGAGATGAAAGCCACCGAGATCATCGCTGCTAAAATAATAAATATCTTTCTCATATATTCAGGTATTTGTTAAAGCATCTGTCAAAATACTCCCCTCTTCAAAGAAGAAAGGGGAGGCTGTGCCAGACAGCTCATAAAAAGACACAGCCTCCCCCGGACAGCTCCGGATACGTGGATTCGTCTTAGGAGATCCGAAGCAATTTAATTTCATATCTTTTCGCGGGTTAAGTTAATAAATTAATTTCACATAGACATCATCTTGCAGCAAAAAAGCGTTTGATTTTGTATATCATATCGGAAAAAGCCTTAATTTTGCAACGCGACACATGGGATTATACCTCGGACGCACGAACCGTGCGTCCCTACCATGCCTCGAACACATTAAACTCGAAATACAGTATAAAACATGAAACACATAGCTTTTCCGGAACATATCGACTATCTTCACCGTCGTCTTCCTTTTTTCCTCGCGCTTGAGGAATGGGCAGCCCGCGAAATGCCTGCCGGCGACTATTTTTTCTCCTGGCAGGTAGATCCGACCGTGATCTGCGGGCGCAACCAGGAGATTGCAAAAGAGGTGAACCTTGCCTACTGCCGCGAACACGGCATTGATGTGGTGCGCCGGCGAAGCGGCGGCGGATGCGTCTTCGCCGACAGGCAGAACTTTATGTTCTCGTTTATAACGGCCAGTGACAAAGTTACCGAAGTCTTTGCCCACTATGTCGAAATGATTGCAGGAGCCCTGCGTGAAATAGGAATCAACGCCATAGGCACAGGCCGCAACGACATAACAATCAACGACAAAAAGGTTTCAGGAAACGCCTTCTACCATATCCCGAGCCGAAGCATCGCTCACGGCACCATGCTCTATGACTTCGATCCCACTCATCTCGCCAACGCAATAACTCCGAACAAGGCCAAGCTCGAGTCAAAGGGAGTGAAATCCGTCCCGATGCGCGTCACATGCCTGAAGAATGAAGGGATCTCCCTCTGTCCCGACGAGTTCAACAGCTACATGATCGGGAGCATTACCGACGGCGACCCGTATATTCTTACCGATGAAGATGTCAAGGCAGTGGAAAGGATCGAGCAGACATATTATGATCCGACATTCATGAGGATAAATGCCGAGAGCGGTAAAGCTGCCGACGGCAACCACGTGATATACCGGACATTCATCAACGGCCTCGGAGAATTCTGCGTGGAATATGACCGCGATCCGGCCACGGATACGATTCACGGATTCCGCATCTCCGGCGATTTCTTCATGAAAGAGGATGTAGAGGAGAAACTCTGCCGTCCGTTCGAGGGAGTGAGCTGCTCTCCCCGCAGTCTGCGCGAGACAATAAAAAAGATAAGCCCGGAAAACGTAATTCCCGGGCTTACCTCAGATCTTCTGTATTCAGTGTGCGTCAAAGACGCTTAAAATCCAAACACACTCTTAACTTTCGGCGGCCTTGATGTTGGCGATGCAGCGGCGCAGGGAATCGGTCCAATAGGGCACCCTGCGTCCGAAAATCTCCTTATACTTTGTCTTGTCGAGAACAGAATATGAAGGCCTCTTCACTTTCGAGGGGAATTCATCGGAGTGACATGGCTGAATGTCGCATTCTTTGTTGCCGGCCATTTCAGCAATCATCTTCGTAAAATCATACCATGAGCAGACGCCCTCGTTCGAATAATGGTAGATACCCTCGTTTCCGGCCATGCGTCGGTTCTCGACAATATCGAAAATGGCGTCGGCGAGATCCTGGGCGTAGGTCGGAGTGCCCGTCTGGTCAAAAACTACCTTGAGCTCCGGCTTGGTCGATGTCAGATTCAGCATCGTCTTCACAAAATTCTTCCCATATTCCGAATAGAGCCATGCCGTGCGGAAAATCAAAGATTTGGCGCCGCTTTCGGCAATAGCCTGCTCCCCGTGCAGCTTGGTGAGCCCATAGACCCCGGTCGGCGTTCCTTTCTGGTCCTCGCGGCAGGGAACGTTATACGGCTCTTTGCCGAAAACATAGTCGGTCGAGACCTGAATAAGCCAGCCGTCGTTCTGTTTCACAGCCTCGGCGAGATTCCTCACCGCCTCCGCATTCAGCTTCTCGGCAAAATCAAAGTCATCCTCCGCCTTATCCACGTTTGTATATGCGGCGCAGTTGACGATGACGTCGATCCCGTTGTCTTTAACCATCCGGGCAACGGCTCCGGAATCGGTGATGTCGAGCTCCGAGACATCGGTAAATATGTAATTGTCGGCGGAACCGGAAGCGGCATTGCGCATGCAGTTTCCGAGCTGTCCGTTAGCGCCCGTAACAAGTATATTCATTTTAAATATCAGTTAATCCAGATTGGGATAATCGGTTCTGTCCATCTCGTCGATTACCTTGAGCAGATACTGGCCGTACTGGTTCTTTAGCATCGGCTTGGCGAGTTCACGCATCTTCTCCTTGTCGATCCAGCCCTGACGGTAGGCTATGCCCTCGAGGCAGGCGATCTTGAGGCCCTGACGTTTCTCGAGCACCTCCACATAAATCGAGGCGTCGGCCAGCGAGTCGTGCGTGCCGGTGTCGAGCCAGGCGAATCCACGCGGGAGCGTCTGCACTTTCAGTTCGCCGGAATGCAGGAACTCTTGGTTCACCGTGGTAATCTCCAGCTCGCCGCGGGCCGACGGCTTGATCGTCGCGGCCACTTCAACCACCTTGTTGGGATAGAAATAAAGACCTACAACGGCATAATTGCTCTTAGGCTTCGCCGGCTTCTCCTCGATAGAGAGACAGTTGCCGTTCTTATCGAATTCAGCCACGCCGTAACGTTCGGGATCATCTACCCAGTATCCGAAAACTGTCGCTTTTCCCTCTTCCTCTGCAGTACGGACAGCATCCTTTAGCACGCCCGAGAATCCCGCGCCATGGAAGATGTTGTCGCCAAGCACCAGACACGCAGAATCATCGCCGATGAAATCGCGGCCGATGATGAAGGCCTGGGCCAGGCCGTCGGGACTCGGCTGCTCGGCGTAAGTGAACCTTACGCCATAATCCGAGCCGTCGCCCAAAAGACGCCTGAATCCCGGAAGATCCTGCGGAGTAGAGATAATAAGGATATCGCGGATCCCTGCCAGCATAAGAGTCGAGATCGGATAATAAACCATCGGCTTGTCATAGATCGGGAGCAACTGCTTAGAGACTCCCTTGGTGATCGGATACAAACGTGTGCCGGATCCGCCGGCAAGTACAATTCCCTTCATAAGTATAAGTAATAAAAGACGATAAAGAATAACCAGACAGAACTCATATATCTGCAGCTATCCGTACGCCTGTTAATGTTAGTAATTTCCTAGTTTCGGAGAAGGCGCTCCGACTCTGCGGTCTCTCCACCCATCGGCTCCGCGCTCTGGAAACGGGACGTCCACCCGCGGGCGAGCCGTGAAACCCTCTTACAAAGATAGTCATATATCTCTAATAAACAAAACGACGGCCTGCAAAAATTCCCGAAACAACACGACTATGAAATTTTAAGGAACGGACTCTTAATAAAAAATAAAACGTCCCATGCATAAGGCAAGAAAAAGGATTTGCTGTCCCGACCCGAGACTCCGATGTCAACGGCCTCCGCCGTTGCCCCGAAGCCGGATAGCCATCCATTAGATTTACGTTTGGATGTTTGCTTTTATGTATGATTTGGTTACCCCTTGAAATAACCACTTACTTGTCTATTAGACAATTGACCCGATTGGACAGTTACTGGGTTAATTCAAGTGTGTGATTATGATTAAAATCGTATAGAAAAGAAAATACACTCATCTCGTCATAATAAAGGTCTTCATCAAACTCATCATATAATACCATAGTATTACGGCAATTAGGAACGGAGTCTTCCGTAAGACACGCTTCGCCATTTTCAATAATACCCTCATACATGCCATTGTCTTCAAGAGTATGAAGGCTCGTCTGCCCCTTTATATAACTTTTGAGTTCATCCTGCGTCACAGGAATAACGCCATATCTATCGTTACGATCAGAAGCCAGAAACAGGTATAACTGCCGAGAATTAATCCCGGCAAACAACGAGACGGCAGGATAGCCGAAATCCTGTAACGTCCCTACCTTATATATCTTGGTCTCCTTTAGCATCTTCGTATAACTGATGATAATCTATTTCTATTGGGTTAAAATTTGTATCTCTATACTCTTCTATATTAACGTTTTGATAAGGCAAATAGTTGCAATGGTGATTTTTAAAATCAGAAAACCGACCTGCCTCCGGATTAAAATTATATTTTACAATATATTTACCTCAGCTCTCTCGGTATTGCATTATATTGGGCCATACTTCTTCTACATCAAGACCGCCCTTCTTCGCTTTATTTACAACATCTGCAATTTGTTTTTGGATGCTATGCAGGGCTGCCTCTGGCGAATCATTGCATGAAAGTCCTATCTTTCCGACAAGCCGGCTCTTTCGGTCATAGGAAAGCGAAGCAATCTTTTCATCTGTTAAACTTGTCTCATATTTCAAGATATCATCCTCTTTTCGCAACGGCCTTGGTGTATAATCAATTTCGCCCGGTGGTAATTCTATAACCGATCGAAAGGCAGTAACTGTCTTTTCTGAATATTCAGTTTCAATTACTTCAGGAAACTTATTGATATATTCTTCGTATTTAAATCTTCTTTCAGACACGACTATACTACCAATTAAGACTTGCTTGTAATATCAGTGAAATAAACGTCATCCGCGAATTTATCTAATTCAATATCAGGAAGGATAATGGATTTATCAAATTTATCATTGCTTCTTGCAATTAACAAACCAGTACCAACGAGCCAGGCCCTTTCGCATAAGGCTTTGATAATATTTTTATCATTTTGGGGATTCTCTCCTTTCGAAAATGCCTCTGTCCACCCTTCCACAACCATTCCAATCAAAAAACCGAATTTTATCGCGACCTCATTGTCAGCCCAAAAGTTTATATCTATCTGAAATCCAATAAAGTCTGATTTCTGTGAAAAGCGTATCTGGGGCATAGCCTCAACATTAACCTCCATTTCTTTCTTCAATTCATGAAATCTGTCACAAATTTCGAAAGGACCCGGACTATATGAAACTATTTTAATATCCATGGATTCAAATTTAACAGTTAAAATATTGGCAATGATTTTCCATACTATATCATACACCATAACAACAAATGTCCGATAACAGAGGCGATAATATTAGTTTCATCAATTTAATTGCGAATAGGCAACATAATTTGGAGATTCAATGCCGATTATTTATATATTGCAAAATTAAGAAAGATGTTTATATCTGCAAAAAAATACTTACATTTCTGCTATTAAATTACTTTAAATTACTTGCCGAGGTGTTCGACGAAAGATTTGATTTGCTGTTCGTCCGCCATAGGGCAGATCAGTAGGGCGTCGGCGGAATCAGCCACAATATAGTTCTCCAGACCGGAGATCGCCACCGTCTTGCCGCAGTCGGTCATGACGATGTTGTTACCCGCTTCACGAGAAAGGATTCTTGCGTTAATCGAACTGTTGCCCTCTGCGTCCTTCTCCTTCAGGCTGTGAAGCGCGCTCCATGTGCCGAGATCGCTCCAGCCCATGTCCGCCTTCTCCACATACACATTGTCGGCCTTCTCCATAACCGCATAATCAATCGAGATCGAACGGCACCGGCCAAAGATCTCCGATAATGGTTCCGTCTGCCAGCCAATATGATTGTAATAGTTATGGAAGGCCTCCTGCTCCTCCGGCAGAAATTCCTCCAAAGCACCTATGATAGATTCCGCGCTCCAGATAAAAATACCCGCGTTCCATAGATAATCTCCCGAAGCGAGAAAAGACTTGGCTGTCTCGAGATCCGGCTTCTCCGTGAACTTCGAGACTTGATAAATCTCATTCCCAACTTTCTCTCCTATGTGGATATAGCCATAACCCGTCTCCGGCCTATTCGGATGAATACCGATTGTCAGCAGAGAATCATTTTCGCGAGCGAACTCGAAACCTCGGTTGACAACCTTCTCAAACTCCCTTTGGTTCATCACCACATGATCGCTCGGAGTGACAAGAATCAGAGCCTTCGGATCCTTGGCGTATATATAATTCGAAGCCCATGCGATGCAGGGAGCCGTATTGCGACGCATCGGTTCCAGAAGGATATTGTCCACCGTAACCTCCGGTAACTGCTCCTTGATAAGGTTCCTGTACCTCTCTCCTGAAACTATCACGATATTCCCGACAGGAACGACCTCTTTGACACGGTCAAAAGTCATCTGAAGCAGAGATCGCCCCGTCCCTAAGAAATCTATAAACTGTTTAGGTTTCTCCTCCGTGCTGTAAGGCCAGAAACGGCTGCCGATTCCCCCGCACATAATCACGCACCATCTGTGCTCAAAGTTTTCCATGGCTACAATTTAGAAACAAAAATCCCGGGATTCTTCAACTGAATCTGATATCAGATAGAAGAAATACCGGGAATATGATTAAGAAATAATTAATTCTTAAGTACATGACAAAAATTTGAAGACATCGAATTTAGGGGTGTAAGACGGACGC
>CAJTYD010000037.1 GCA_910583775.1 uncultured Muribaculaceae bacterium
ATTTTCCATTACATACTCTAAAAGTTAAAATCGGTTTAAATTCAAACACACTCTATGATGCATACAGCAACGGCAAAGAATGAATTGTCAATAATCCGGAAAGTGACGCTTGTCGGATTCTGGATAAACGCAGCTTTAGTTCTGTTAAAGCTATTCTTTGGGTACTGGGGACATAGCGATGCTCTGGTCGCAGACGGCTATCATTCGGTCAGTGATTTTGTCACCGATTTTATTGTGTTGTTTTTCATAGGTATAGCTTATAAAAGAGCGGATAAGGATCATCCCTATGGACATGGAAAGTATGAAACCGCAGCCACCGTCCTGATAGGAATAATCCTTTTAATCGTAGCTGTTTTTATTGGATTAAAGGGAATTATGAATATTATTAGAGCCGCTGAAGGAATAGTATTACCTAAGCCGGATATCCTGACTTTGATCGTAACACTTATATCTATATTCGCGAAAGAATTTTGTTATAGATATACCATAAAATATGGTAAGAAGATTAATTCAAGCGTAGTGATTGCGAATGCATGGCATCATAGGAGTGATTCATTATCATCTATAGCAACTCTGATCGGCATTTCATTCGCAATATTTCTCGGGCCGTCATGGAGAATTCTGGATCCGATCGCAGCGGTAGTTGTGGCCGTATTTATTGCAGTTTCGGCAATTAAAATCGCTAAACCGGCAATAAGGGAGCTCTTGGAAGTTTCTTTGCCAAAAGAACAGCTCGATGAAATTTCAAAAATTGTCATTAATATTCCGGGTGTAAAGAAATTTCATAATCTCAGGTCGAGGAGAAACGGCCATTTCTACATTGTGGACCTTAATATTCATGTTGATCCTGATATAACGGTTCGTGCGGCTCATGAAATAGCTAACGATGTAGAAGACGATTTAAAAAAGCATTTCGGAAGAGATATGATCATCTATGTTCATATCGAGCCGGAACTGTGATGTGATAGGTAAATAAACTAATATGGGGTTCTATTTAACATAATAGTGATTATGTGTAATTAATCGATATCCTATCCTTATATGTTGGATTCTTCCTTAATTATGTCTCGTAATCGCCTTAAACCCCAATCTGCATTAAGTATAGGTTAAATTAATAAAGATCGAGGCATGGGTTAAACACGACTCGATCTTTATTAATGAATTAGTTTAAGCTACTTCAATAATTAAATCGGGAAATAATCTGAATCTTTACATTTCTAATTCTTTTTTCAGAAATACTGCTGTCGGAGTGTCCTGCTTTATTATTTCCTCCGGTTTGCCTTCGGCGATTATCCTGCCTCCTTCGCGGCCTCCGCCGGGTCCGAGATCGATTATATAATCGGCCGACTTTATGACATCGAGATTGTGCTCGATAACAACCATCGAGTTGCCTTTGTCAACAAGTTTGTTTATAACCTTGAGAAGAACTCGTATATCCTCGAAATGCAGACCGGTGGTTGGTTCGTCAAGGATAAAGAGTGTTTTGCCTGTATCCTTTTTTGCAAGTTCCGTTGCAAGTTTAACACGTTGATTCTCTCCTCCGCTAAGTGTGCTTGAGGGTTGGCCGAGCTTTATATACCCAAGTCCGATGTCCTGAAGAACCTTTATCTTCTTTATTATTACAGGAACATTCTGGAAAAACTCAACTGCTTGGTCTACAGTCATTTCAAGCACATCGGAAATCGATTTCCCTTTATATCTGACTTCAAGAGTCTCTCGGTTATATCTTTTGCCATGACATTCCTCACATGGTACGAGCACATCAGGCAGGAAATTCATCTCGATGGTCCTGTAGCCGTTTCCTTTACAGGTTTCACATCTTCCGCCGGCTACATTGAAAGAGAATCTTCCCGGTTTGTAGCCTCTTAATTTGGAGTCGGGCAATTCCACAAACAGTTTGCGGATATCAGCGAATACTCCTGTATATGTGGCTGGATTCGAACGCGGCGAGCGTCCTAAGGGGGATTGATCGACGGTAACGACCTTGTCGATATTTTCAATTCCCGACACGGATTTATAGGGTAAAGGTTCCTGAAGACTTCTGTAAAACCTTTTGCTTAGAAGCGGATGAAGCGTACCGTTTATGAGGGATGATTTTCCGCTTCCGCTTACGCCTGTAATGCATACAAACATGCCCAGGGGCAGACGGAAATCTACATTTTTAAGATTATGCCCCGTCGCTCCTTTGATTACCAAAGCTTTGCCGTTCCCCTTTCTTCTTTTTTCAGGAACCTCAATGGCTTTTTCTCCATTAAGATAGCTTGAAGTGAGCGTGTGGGTTTTAAGCATTTGTTCCGGAGTCCCTTGAAATACAACCTCTCCCCCGTTTTTACCGGCTCCAGGTCCTATGTCGATAACATAATCTGCTTCTTGCATTATGTCTTTGTCGTGCTCGACGACGATTATGGAATTGCCTGTGTCGCGCAGCTGCTTGAGACTGTTGATTAATCTGATGTTATCACTCTGATGCAGCCCGATCGAAGGTTCATCTAAAATATAAAGCACGTTTACAAGCTGCGATCCGATCTGAGTGGCAAGGCGTATGCGCTGACTTTCCCCTCCGCTGAGGCTTGAGCTGTTTCTGTCGAGAGAAAGATATTCGAGGCCGACATCCATAAGGAAAGAGAGACGACTTCTGATCTCTTTCAGTATTTCCTCGGCTACTACCCTCTTGGAAGGATCAAGTCGGTCTTCAAGCCCTTTGGTCCATTCATAGAGTTCGGAGATATCCATTCTTGCCACTTCAGCGATATTCTTACCGTCGATGAAGAAATTAAGCGATATTTTATTGAGTCGGCTTCCCTTGCAGTCAGGACAGACAGACTGAGAAAAAAACTGCCCGCTCCATTTATTGGCATCAATACCGGCATCCTCGTTCTGTTGCATCTCGATATACTTCACAAGTCCTTCATAGGTTGAAGCATAATGACTGGTTGAAAGAGTCTCATTTTTTATCTCGAGTCTTGCATCCGTTCCATCGAGAATGTCATGTAACGCTTCTTCAGGAAGTTCTTTCACAGGAGTCTTGAGCGTGCAGCCGTATTGTTTGCAAATTGCCTCGATCTGCCAGAAAATCAAGGAATTTTTGTATTTGCCGAGAGGGGCGATAGCTCCGTCGTAGATAGACTTCGACTTGTCGGGAATCACTTTCTCCTCGTCAACGAGATTAACGATTCCAAGTCCCTTACAACGACGACATGCTCCCTGGGGAGAATTGAACGAAAAATTATGGGGAGCCGGCTCGGGATAGGATAAGCCTGTCGCCGGATCCATGAGGTGCTGACTGTAATGGCGAATCTCTTCTGTATCCAGGTCCATGACCATCATCTGCTTGTCTCCCTGTTTCAAAGCGGATTCTACCGATGAGCGAAGCCGCTGCATATCATCGCGGGAAGCGCGAAGTCGATCCACAACCAACTCTACCGAGTGGTTCTGATATCGGTTCAGTTTCATCCCGTATGCAAGTTCCTTGATTTCTCCATCAACTCTGACATAGAGATACCCTTTCTTGCGGAGATTCTCGAAAAGATCCTTATAATGGCCTTTGCGGTTCTTTACAAGAGGAGACATCACGTATATCTTCTTACCGTCATATTGGTCAATAATAAGGTCTACGATTTTATCCTTTGTATACTTAACCATCTTTTCTCCTGAAAGATAGCTTATCGCCTCTCCCATTCTTGCAAAAAGCAGTCGAAAGAAATCATATACCTCAGTCGTAGTGCCTATAGTGCTCCGGGGATTCTTGTTGACGGTCTTCTGCTCGATACTGATCACCGGACTTAACCCTGTGATCTTATCGACATCGGGCCTTTCAAGAGAACCGAGCATGTTGCGGGCGTATGAAGAAAAGGTTTCGATATAGCGTCTCTGACCTTCGGCGAAAATGGTGTCGAAGGCGAGCGATGACTTCCCACACCCGCTCAACCCGGTTATGACACTCAAGGCATTGTGTGGTATGGTAACGTCAATATTCTTTAAATTATGTACTCTTGCTCCAAAAACGTCGACCGAATCGGAGGCAGTGATATTATTGTTCATCCTGTAGAAATATCATATAAATCGAGCGCTCAATGGCTCATGCTGTCATTTATATAACAAATATTGTGCCATTATTCATTCGATCCATACCCTCTTTGCGCCTTTCTTATCAAATTGATATCTCCCCCTTTCCTGTATTTTTTGTTATCCGCTCCAATTGCCTCTATCACATAGAAATACACTCCAGCCGGAGCCTGTTTTCCCTTATAGGAACCGTCCCATTCTCCCGAAGGATTGTCGAAAGAGTGGATTTCTCTGCCGTTTCTGTCGAATATGGTGCATTTAAACGAAAGTAAGGATCGGGAAGATACTTTCCATCGGTCGTTGATGCCGTCTCCATCCGGAGTAAAGACATTTGGTATTTTCAACTCAGAAGCTCCTACTGTAATCTCGTAGGTCTCGCCAAAGACCGCGCATGTCTCCCCGTTATTGCTTCCGACAAATCTCACGTATTTGGTGCCCTCTTCGGAGAAAGTGAAATCAATTTCCCGCTCTATGAAACTGAATTCGATGTCTTCAAATTCCGGATCTGTTGCAATCTGCCATTCATTGTGGGTAACAGCTTCGGTTACGTAGGAGGTGAAACGATAATATAATGGCGCCGACTCATCGGAGTTGTCTTTGCCGATACTTGCGCCGTTGTCGTCTATTCTTTTTTGAAAGGTTTTTACCGACAGTCCGTTAGGTTTATCAACGTAGGTATCTGCAGTTTGAGGGATGTCCCATGCCGTAAGGAATTTGTCTCCCTTGATTTTAACGGCAGTTCTGCAGTTCATGGCCGGAGAGACTGTGACGTTACGGAGACTGGGTATCGTCTCTTTTATCTCGATCCTTCTGAAATCATTATCTTCTTCATTCCATACATCCCTTTCATATCCTAATTCGATTTCCCTGTCGAGTATGAACTGTCGTCCGTTTATTGAGTAGTAGTTTATGACGTCTCCCCTTCCGGATATCTCGAATCTCGTGTCCTCACAGTTCTGATCTTCGGCCGCGGCAATACCGTTGAGTTCCATTCGATGCCGGGAATAGTCGGTAAGCCAGAAATAAAGTCTCTCCGAACCATTCTCAAGCATATAGCCGCAATCTCCAGCCGGGTTTTCCAGATAATATCTGCCTGCGGAAGATTTGACGACGGTTTCTTTAGCGAATCCGCCACCGAGGTTGCTGTAGACATAAGCCTTTACGCTGACTGACGCTCCTTCTAATTCAATCCGTTCAATTTCTTCAGTATTCCATGCGACATAAATGGCGTTAAGCCCCGTCGACTTTTCCGGTTCGATTTTCAAGACCTCACGTGAGACGCCAATGAACAAGGGTCTGATAGCTGCTCCGGATTCATCGGGAAAAAGGATGACAAAAGTTGCCAGAAGAAAAAGACGAAGGATATATTTCATCGAAGGTCTGTATTTAAGAAACAGTTTCTAAAATAAAGAAGCTGAGATGCGGTTGCATGACAGCTTCTTTAAATATAACGTTAAGTTAACGATATAATTATAATATGCGCGTTTATTTCTTTAGTTCTCCTGACGGTTTAGGTTTTTCTTTTGGGGAGATAGCTTTTGAGGTATTATCCGAAGGCCAAGGGAATTCAGAAGGATTGACTGTCAGATGAATGTTTTTTCTGTTAAGTCTTACTTCAATATATTTGATCAGCTTTTCTCTATCCGTACGGTTGAGACCGGCCGGAGCATTGATGAAAATCATGCTGACCGTGTCCTTGACCTGGGCGTTTACATCGGCGGCAACCATCTGTGACAATGCTATATCCTTTATACCTGGGAATATAACTTTAATTTCAGGAGCTACTTTGATACTTTCATCAGAGAACTGGTTATGTATCGTCAGGATTGCCTTCAGGGAATCGATCTCTGTCTGACGTCCTGCTATCTCCTGTTGCATCAGTCGATAGAACTGATCCATATTCTGCTCGTTGGGCATTGGGTTCTCTCGTGATGAAAAACCCTGACGGATGTTGAGTATGGTTCCTCCAAGACCTACGGAGTCAAGTTTGTTCATCATGGCAAGCTGCAGAGAATCCTTAGGCAGCGCGTCTCCTATAAGAGTCACATCGATATATCTCTTCCCTTTTTCCATATATTCCTTATGGCTGAGGACTTCGGTGTTCGGGAAAACCATTTCCGTTGCGACGAATTGCGAGGCTTTCTCATAGAAAATGTTCTTTTGTATCATCAGGAAGGTGAGGTAAGCACTCACTCCTATGGTAGCGAAGACTATTGAATAAACTATATACTGAACTTTTTTTGCTCTTTTTTCATTCTGATAGACTATTTTCTTATATCCCATGAGTTTTACTCCAATCCATGTTGCAAAGAGGATGAAGATCATGTTTGTGAAGAATAGGTAAAGGGCTCCGAAGAAGAAATGCATCTGAAGGGTGGCAAGTCCATAGCCTGCAGTACATAAAGGAGGCATAAGCGATGTAGCGATTGCCACTCCAGGCATAACCTGTCCCTTGTTTTTGCAAGCGATGCTGATGATGCCGGCTCCCCCGCCGAAGAGGGCCACAAAAACATCATAGATAGATGGAGATGTCCTTGCCAGAAGCTGGCTTGATCCTTCATACTGAGGGGATATCAGAAAATAAAAGGCCGATGCGAGAAGAGATCCAACTATGGCGGCCGTAATATTTTTCAAACCTTTTCTAAGCAGATCAAAATCCTGAATGCCTATTCCGAGGCCCATGCCTATAATAGGTCCCATAAGTGGCGATATAAGCATGGCGCCTATTATGACCGGGATACTGTTGGTGTTAAGACCGAGAGAGGCGATGAAGATAGCGAAAACAAGAACCAGGAGCTGACTGCCTTTGAATGACACGCCGGCACGTATGCTCGTTTCCGCATCTGTCTGCGGTTCAAGGTCATTGGCAACGTTGAGATAGGTAAGCATCTCTTTACAAGCGTTTTTTATGAAAATTTTAAATTTTTCCATCTCCTATGATTATTTTTTAGTTTGAAATTACGTATCAGTTATCTGTTTTTGAAATGTCATGACTTTCTTGTGTGAAATATGGGGGGCAATTTACAATAATGTCTTTTTAATGACATCTCATAGTTTATGAAGTATGGATCTCATTTAGTTTCAGCATATTAAATGCATAACGGTAATCATATAGACACTCTACACATTTTTTAACACACGAAACACATAATATGTTAATTCCAAATCGAAAAATCTATTAGAATTTGATTAACTTTGTGCTTAAAATATTTACCTCATTAAGACTTGATGTGCCGGCTCTTTTTCTTTTTTGCCGGGTGAAATGTTTCGTGTCTTAGTGAAATATGAATTTTATCTTTTATGAAATCTTTTAATCTCAAAGGTATGGGAGTGGCTATGATCACTCCCTTCAAACAGGACAAGACCATTGATTTCGATTCATTAGAAAACCTGATCGAACACCTTATCAAAGGCAAGGCAGATTATATAGTGGCTCTCGGGACCACGGGCGAGACCCCCGCTCTATTTCCGGAGGAAAAGGAACAGCTCAAAAAATTTATCGTTAAGAAGGTTGACGGGAGGATTCCTCTTGTCTTGGGAGTGGGCGGCAACCACACCATGGCTGTAGTCAACGAGCTGTTGAATACCGATCTTACGGGGTTTTCCGCAGTACTTTCGGTGGTACCTTTCTATAACAAGCCCTCCCAGGAGGGGATTTACCGTCATTATAAGGCAATCGCGGAAGCATCTCCCCTGCCGGTCATTCTTTATAATGTCCCCGGACGTACGGGGGTGAATATGACGGCTCAGACGACAATCCGTCTTGCAAGAGAGGTTGAAAATATAATCGGAGTCAAGGAAGCATCTGGAAATTTCCATCAGATCGAGGAAATCATCAAGAATAAGCCTGAAAACTTCCAGGTTGTCTCCGGCGACGATTCCATAACATATCCATTGATGACTCTCGGTGCTGTCGGCGTAATCTCGGTTATCGGTAACGCTTTTCCCGATGAGTTCGGGAAGATGGTGAGATTGTGTCTGCGAGGCGATTTCGAGAATGCTCTTCCCATTCATTTTGAATTTACTGAGCTCTTCAATCTTCTATTTGTCGACGGCAATCCGGCAGGAGTGAAATGCACGTTAAATGCAATGGGCATGATCGAGAACGAACTTCGTCTGCCATTGGTGCCGACACGTCTTTCGACTAACGAGGAAATTCACCGCATAACATCCAAAATAATTGATAGATCAGCAAACCGCACAGAAGATTAAAGACGCCGCCGATATCGTGGAGGTGGTCGGAGATTATGTCCACCTGATTCGTCGTGGTGCCAATTATATGGGATTGTGTCCGTTCCATAACGAACGCACGCCATCTTTTTCTGTGAACAGAAGAAAGAATTTCTGTTATTGTTTCTCTTGTAAAAAAGGCGGTTCTCCGGTGAATTTCATAATGGAGAAGGAGGGTCTCTCCTATCATGACGCTCTGTTGCATCTTGCCCGCAAATATGGTATAGAAGTAGTTGAAAAAGACCTTACCGATGAAGAGAAGGCTCTTCAGTCGGAAAGGGAATCCCTGCTTGTCGCCAATGAGTGGGCGATGCAGTATATGGAGAGAAATCTCTCCCAGACCCAGGAAGGAAGAGACATCGGGCTTCAGTATCTATACCAGAGAGGTGTGACAGATGAAGCAATCCGGAAATTTCATCTCGGTTATGCCATAGACCGCGGAAATGCTTTAGTCGAAGCCGCTGTTAAGGCCGGTTATGACCTCAAGGTTCTGAAGACGCTTGGACTTGTCGGGACATCGGCTCAGGGACGAGATTATGACAAATTCAGAGGGCGCGTCATATTCCCTATAATGAATTCCGCCGGGAAAGTAATCGCCTTTGGCGGCCGGGATCTCAAGGGAGGTCTGGCAAAATATATCAATTCCCCGGAATCACAGCTTTATGTCAAGAGCAATGAGCTTTATGGAATATATCAGGCGAGGCAGGATATAATTAAAGAAGACAAATGTTATCTTGTAGAGGGCTATCTCGACGTGATCGGGATGTGGCAGTCGGGAATGAGAAACACCGTTGCTTCTTCAGGTACGGCCCTTACCGACGGTCAGATCGCGTTGATCCATCGATTCTCGGAAAACATTACGCTTATTTATGATGGCGACGCTGCCGGAATAAAGGCTTCCCTCAGAGGTATCGACATGCTTCTGAGCCATAAGATGAAAGTGAAGGTCCTGCTTCTGCCCGATGGTGACGATCCGGATTCTTTTGCAAGAAAACATACCCCCGATGAATTTAAGGAATATGTGGCTTCTCATGAAACGGATATTATTCGATTCAAGGCCCGTGTCCTCCTTGATGATGTCAAAAACGATCCTCAGAAGAAAATTTATGCCGTCAACAGTATAGTTGAGTCGCTTGCACATATACCAGATCCTATTTCAAGAGATGTCTACGTTCAGGAATGCAGTCGTATTCTGAACGTTTCCGAAGAGACAATTGCCAAATCGGTATCCAAGGTAAGGTGGAATCTTGTGGATAAATGGAAAAGGGAGAAAGGTATTTCACGTTTTCCGCAATCAGATTCCGATATCCCGGCCTCGTCCGGAGCAATTGCTCCTTCATCTGGTTCCGGAGTAGTTGTCCCTTCCCGCTCGCCATCCTCTACAGAATCTATGCCAGGCGGTAAAAAACTTGTTGTCAAGGATACTTCTTCTCTCAGGCCTCTTGAGAGAAAAATAATAGAATATTGTGTCAAATACGGTTTCCTGGAAATCGAGATTCTTTCTGAAAACGATGATAAGGAAAAGGTATTTGTTATTGACGTCATCGATTATGAGCTTGATGTTGACGGAATTAAATTCTCTGAGGCTCTCTTCGAAAAGATTTTCAGCTCCATTAAGTCGATGAAGGATAGTTTCATTGCTTCAAAGGAGGAATTCCTGAGAAATCTTGAAGAGAAAATATCTTTAAAGAGGAATGAAGGAATAGAAAAGATATCGATGTCCGACATGTCGGTCGGAGAAATCGAACGGGAAGAACGTCGAATGGAGGAGTCTCTTTCTGAATATAAAAACTCTTCTGTTGAAGAATTTGCAAGAGATTATCCTTCTCGGATTCTTGCAAGCCATGAGGATGGGGAAATACGCAATGAAATAACCGATCTGATAAAAGAGAGGCATCAGTTAAGCGCCATTTATACCAAAGACAACAATGTTGTGGAAAGGGATGAAGACAAGCTTGACATACTTGTTGACAGGGCTATTTCAGAACTTAAGAGTGAAATACTGAATCAGAAGCTTCTTAAATTGTTCAGGCGGTTTCATGAATTGTCGGAGGCTGTAATATCGGATGATGAGAAACTGCAAAAGGAGAAACAGCTTCAACTTGAGATGAACGCCTTGATGAAAGTACGTTCCCAGGTCGCTAAGGAGATAGGTGAAAGAATTCTGTCACCGCGAACAAAGCGGTTGAATCCCGGCTCCGGCTCAGGATTATAGAATTCCTTTACATCAGATTTGAATTAATTATTTCAATCGATAAATAATATGAATATAGTTGAAATAGAAGGTTTAAGCAAACAGTTCGGCACGACGATGGCTCTTGACGACGTCGACTTGAATATCGAACAAGGTTCGATATCGGCGATTCTGGGTCCTAACGGTGCTGGAAAAACAACTTTGCTCAGAATTATTAATGGGATCCTTGCCAAGGATTCCGGCACGGTCAGGATTCTCGGTGAGGATGCTTCTCTGAAGACAGCCTGTAAGATAGGATATATGCCTGAGGAAAGAGGCCTTTACGACAGTATGACCATCGAGAATCAGATAATGTTCTTCGGGCAGTTGAAGGGTGCCTCCAGGCAGAGTATCCGTCAGGTTATGAAGGAGTATCTCGAGCTCTTCAATCTTGGCGGTCAGGAAAAACGCAAGCTTAAGGAGCTCTCGAAGGGAAATCAGCAGAAAGTTCAGATTATCTCGACCATCGCCCATCAGCCTTCGCTTGTTATACTTGACGAGCCGTTCAGCGGGTTCGATCCTATTAACGGAGCTCTTCTTCAGGAATTGATTGAAAGGCTTCATTCCAGAGGTATTACCGTGGTTCTTTCATCGCACAATATGCATGCTGTGGAGGAGATGTGCCAGAACATATCCTTGATCAATCATGGCAAGCTTCTCATTTCCGATAAGATCGAGGATATCAAGGAGAGGAACAAGACGGGAGAGATGCTGGTGACTACATCTTCCCCTCTTTCCACCCGGTTTATCGCAAGCGGAGATCTTGTGGAATGGATCAGAGAGGATGAATGTCATAACGGCAGAAAGGGATACGCCTATCGTCTCCTTAAAAAAGATGGCGTTTCAAACATCTGTCTGATAAACGATATAGCCGTCCAGTCGGATGTTCTTCATTTTGAGGAGGCTCTTCCCTCTTTAAACGATATTTTCATCAAATACACTTTAAACAGTCAGTCAGCATGAGTCAGTTAGGCCTTATTATAAAGAATGAATACTTGACGGATGTCAAGGCCAAGTCCTTTTGGATCGGTACGATTGTCGTTCCGATAATGTTTATAGGATTCGGTCTGTTGATCGGTTTTATGGCCGCGGATTCCGAATCGATGCAGAAAATCGCTAATCCCACTGCGCCCGATCCTGATGAAATGAGCGGATTGCAGGTGTTCGGTATGTTGTCGGGAATTATGCTCGCCATGTTCCTCATGATCTACGGTTCGATGATCTTCAACAAGGTCAAGAAGGAGAAAACAAACCGTATCATCGAGGTTCTTGCAACCTCCGTTACCGGAAGGACCATGATGCTTGCAAAAATAATTTCCGTAGGCCTTATCGGATTGACCCAGATGCTTGTCTGGGCTGCGATGATTGGCGTGGGAATAATGGTTGTCATTTCTATATTCCAGCCTGATATCCCCTGGGGCGACCTTGCACGTCCGGACGTACTCATGGGATTTGTGTGGGCTCTTTTGTTTTTCATCGGGGGATACGTTTTTTATGGAGCGATATATGCCGCTTGCGGCGCGATGACCGACAAGGACAATGAAAACCAGGGATACATGACTCTGATCACCTTTATGTTGCTGGGCTCGTTTTATATAGGTCAGTTCGCTGCAAATCATCCGGATAACGCTTTCGTGCTGTTCTGCAGCTTCTTCCCGTTCACCAGCCCTACTATCGGTGCTGTCAATGCGATTAGCGGAGGCGTGTCCCTCTGGGTGACGATCCTTTCGTTAGTGCTGTTATATTTGTTTGCCTACCTCTCGATTTCTTTTGCCGGAAAAATATACACATCGTCTCTTCTTCTCAAGGGTAAAAAATTCAGCCCTCAGGATATCCTCACTTTCCTCAGATCCAGGTAGACCGGGATATTAGTGGAATTATTCAGACTCCTCTGTCTTACTGAATTCAAATTATCGTAAGACAGAGGAGTCTGTAGTTTAAATTAGTCTGTATGTAAAGTTCATTTCTTCGAAGTCACGAGCGATTCGACTTCGCTTATAAAGTCGTTGTCATCAAGATTGTATGGAAGCCAGTTGATCTTTATGCCTCTTTTCTCCATACCTCTGAACCATGTCATCTGTCGTTTTGCAAACTGGTGAATTGCTGTCTCAAGTTCTGAAAGCATTCTTTCGTATGGGATCTTTCCGATTAAATAAAGGGTAAGAAATTTGTATTCAAGACCATAATATATCAGATCTTCCGGAGAAATTCCTGAATCAAGTAAATTCCTGACTTCATCCACCATGCCTTCCTCAATTCTTGCCCTGAGTCTTGAGCTGATTCTTTCCCGTCTTTGTTCTCTGGGGATATCAAGTCCTATCACCAGGGTGTTGAGCATCTGCCCCTCTCCTGGCTGAGTCAAGTCATATTCCTCCGGATGTTGTGAATAATACTCCTGAATCTCGATTGCCCTGATCGCCCGTTTGGGGGTATCAATATCTGTAGTATTGTGAAGGGTCTTTGTGGCCTTGAGTATTTCGGTAAGTTCTTCGAGCGATTTATTCTTCAGCCTTTCTCTCAGAATAACGTTTTCAGGCACCTCCGGCATCCTTATTCCCTTGATAGCGTTTTCCACATACATTCCTGTTCCTCCGCAGATGACGGGGAATTTCTTTCTGGAAAGAATGTCTTCATATGCATGATGAAAATCCCGGAGATAACGGTGGAGGTTATATTTTTCTCCGGCATCACAGATGTCGATAAGGTGATACCTTATTTCTCCGTATTCGCAAAGGTCTTTGCCGGTTCCGATCGACATCCCTCTGTATATTTGTCGCGAATCAGCAGAAATTATCTCTCCATTATATTTACGGGCTATCTGAACGGCTCTCCTTGTTTTTCCACATGCTGTCGGCCCCACGACGGAAATTGAGTCTACCCCCATTGATTAAGCTTTTTGTCGTTTGTGCCTCCGGTAATTGTACGCAGCCATCTTTTCAGTCGGTAGAGTTTTGTGTCTGAATTGAAGAGAGATATTCTGATCCATTTGTCGTCCTGAAAATCTATGTCTGATTCTTTGATTTCTTTAAGGGTGAATGTCGGCCGATATGATTTCAGTTTATTTTTTCTGAAACCCTTTTCATCAAAAGTCTTTTGCGTAAGGACTATTGTGGCGAGGCGGGTGAGGTCGGATACAAATATCTGGGCGAGATTTCCCGGATTATAGGAATAGATCTTTTTGATCTCGTCGAAATGCATCCATATGCCCTGAACGTTCAGCTCGAGATGGTCTTCCGGTTTCCCGTCGAGATAGTAGAAATATCTCAGCAGGCTGTGCCTGTCCATATCCTGTATTTTCCTTCCGAAAAAGAAGCGGAGGTCGCCGTCGTAAATTCCGGTCATCTTTTTGATGACGTTATTCACTTCCGGAATCGTGATTCCGTTTACCGTTCTCTTAGTGAAGAAGGGAGTGTCGATAACCTGCCGATAAGGGGTCTTTGGATCGGCGATCTTATTGTTGACATAGACATATTCCCCGCATATCACATAGAAACGGAGATAGGTCTTGGCCGTCATGTCTCTCAGCTCCTCCGGAGTGATGATCTCGTTGTTTTCCTTCAGGTCGAGATAGAGATTGTAATAACGGAATATGAAATAGATCTCGTCAAGAATTACCGCAATGATATTAAGCCATAGAAAGACATACCAGTCGCGGGCGTTGATGTCGGTGTTGATATAGAACACAAGATAATAAACCCAAGTAACTATTGTCAGAATTCCGAACAGGATAACGAGATTCTTCAGCTGGAAGTGGGATTCGTAGTTCAGGATGCTTCCTAATTTGCCTCGTTCGTTTTTATCGCCGAACGACAGTTTGCAGTCGACGCAGATAGTCATCTTGCCTTGGCGGAAGTTTATGATAAGCAATGTCAGGAAGCTTATCGGATTCAGAATCAGCGAAGGTATGTAAGGCTTGGAGAAGAATGTGAATTCCTGCGGAATTTTTATAAATCCCCATATATACAGCACATTCAGAATAATGCTGAAGAAAGAATAGGAAATGAGGCAGAAGAAGATGGAATAGGTTACGACATTACACGATGACTTACGGCTCAGCCGGTTGTTATAAAGAATCGTGTAGAGAACCGCCGATCCGATCAATGCCACTATCGGTGAAAAATAGTATGGTAAAAGTATAGAGAAAGCAATAAGGCCCACAAAGAACAATAACCCAATGGAAAGGTTTTTCCAGAAGGAATAAAGCTGGACGCTACTTACTTTTCTAAGATCTTCCACTTCAATTCGTGTTTTTAATAGTCGGTAAAATCGAAAGTCTTGGTTTCTGCAATTATTTCATCAGATAGACATTTAGGAAATCCGCTATCTTTCGATAAAGCATCACTCTTGCGTTGCACATTCCGAGACTATGCTCAAAACCTGTCAGAGCCATCATGTCGAAAATCTTTCCTTCATAATTGAGCTTCGAGGTGAATTTGAGAGTATTCTGGAAGTGTACGTTGTCATCGCTTGTCCCAGACATGATCAGAAGCCTTCCCTTGAGATTCTGAGTGCGGTTGATTGCCGAGGCCGAATTATAACCGCCTTCATTCTGCTGGGGAGTCGACATATAACGCTCTGTATAGATGGAGTCGTAAAACCTCCAGTCGGTGACGGGTGCCATCGAAACGCCTGCCTTGAACGGAGAGTTTTTGTCGGTGAGCTCCATCAGAGTCATATATCCTCCGTAGCTCCAGCCGAAACATCCCATCCTTTCTCTGTCGATGAAAGGCATCTTGGCGATATTGTTGGCGCCTGCTATCTGGTCGGCTGTCTCATATTCGCCGAGGTGACGATAAACGCTGTTGGCCCATTCACGGCTTCTGAATCCGGTTCCTCTGCCGTCGACCGCCGCAACGATATATCCTAACGACGCAAGATAATAGACGCCATCCATTTTCCAGCTGTTGGTCACCTGTTGCGAGTCCGGACCATTATACTGATACATCAGAAGAGGATACTTCTTTGAACTGTCGAAATCCTGAGGCTTTATGATGTAAGCATTCATTTCTTCTCCCGTCGCGTTAGCCACTTTCAGTAATTCCTTGCGCGGAGCCATGCTGTATTTGGCGGCGTAAGCAGCGTTGTTTTCAAGTTCTTTAAGAACATTCCCTCTGGAGTTGCAGATGGCGTATACAGGAGGTGTGGTGATGTTGCTGTAGCTTCTGACATAATAATCCATATTTTTGCTGAAGCTTGCGCTTTCTGTCCCCTCCACGTTGTTCAGCAATGTGACGATGCCTTTCAGATCCACTGAGGCTACGTTGCGGTTGACTGCGCCCAATTTGGTGCATTGGAAATAATGGGAGCCGGTCCGGCTGTTTTTACCATAATATGCCGTTACGTTCCAGTCGCCTTTGGTGATCTGTCGCTTTAGGGCGCCGTTATAGTCATATTCGTATAAATGGCAATAGCCGCTGCGTTCGCTTCCTATCACGAAAGATGTTTTCCCGTATGTCACCATCTGATATGCCGAAGGGCTGAGCCAAGCGTGGCTCTTTTCATTCAGCACGAGTTTGGCGACCGTTGATTTGGGATTTACTTTGAAAAGTCTGAGGTCGTTCTGGTTGCGGTTAAGAACCATTACCATCAGCTGCGTTCCCTCGCCGTCGAATTCAATCGATGGGATATAGTCCTTCCCTATTTCAATGTCCATCTTTTTTGTTGTGCGGTTCTCGATGTCGTATGAATGAACCGTCACTGTGGAGTTGGGAGCCCCGGCAAGCGGATATTTGTAGGTATATTGGTCGGGATAAAGGTCGGAAAGCGGATTCGGCTCGCAAAAGCTCTTATAGCTGGTGAAAGAATATGTCGGAACCTCCGATTCATCGAATCTGACATAAGCGAGGGTATTGTCGTCAGCGCTCCATCTCATGGTGTTGGTTACCGAAAATTCCTCCTCATAACTCCAGTCGGAAACTCCGTTGATGATTTTGTTGATCTCGCCGTCGTTTGTAATGGCCTTGTCGGTGTCGTAATCAAGATTCGATATGTAGATATTGTTGTTGCGGGTGTATGCCACCATGCGTCCGTCGTGAGAGATGACTGCCCCGCGCTGCGCTCCGTCTTTTGATACTCTTTTCAGAGTTGAGCGCATTATGTCGTAAACATAATACTGAGCCGTGAACGAACGGCGGTAGATCTTTCGTGTGTCGTTCCAGAGAAGAATCTTTTTTTCATTGGCACTCAGCTGATAGCCATCAAAAGAATCTATCTTTATATCTCCTTTGACGGTATTGATGTCAAAAAGAGTGGAAACTTTTTTCCCTGTTTTATAATCGAATACTTCGATGGATTTGCCATCTTCGCTTATGGCGGCGTATGTCAGGCCGCCGTTGAGCGGTCTCATTTCCTTGATACGCACAGGTGCTGTCTGTCGCGGGCTGCAGTAATCATCCACAGTCAAGGCATTTGCGCAGTAAACGGAAGTTCCGGCGATTAATGCCGTGCATATAAAACGAGGGATAAAGCTGTATTTCATGTCGTGTTAAGTCTAATTGTAGAAAAGGCGTGGGCCGTCTTTTTGTTCTCTCTTATATATGGAAGAGGAAATCCCTTCCGGATCCTGAAATCCGAATGAGATCTCCTTAATGATCAATATGCCTTGGCAAACAATACTCTCCTTGCTGATGGTTTGCCCGTAACCATATCTGTTCCGGGGGTAAGGTCTCCTTCAAAGGGTATGCATCGTATCGTTGCCTTTGTGTCTTCTTTTATCTTCTCCTCTGTTTCGGTCGTGCCGTCCCAGTGGGCAAGAATGAAATAACCTTCTTCGATTTTCTTCTTGAATTCATCGTAGGCGTCGACTTCGATGGTTCTCTCTTGGCGCATCTTCAACGCTTTATTGAAAAGATTTTCCTGTATTTCGTCAAGAAGGCTCTTTACGACTCCTGCGATTCCTTCGATAGGCAATGTCTCCTTTTCAAGGGTGTCTCGGCGCATCAGTTCAACTGTTCCCTCCTCGAGGTCGCGCTGACCGATGGCAAGGCGGATTGGAACGCCCTTTACCTCGTAGTCGGCAAACTTGAAACCGGGGCGCTTGTTATCGGCATCGTCATATTTGACACTGATGCCAAGCGCTTTCAGTTCTTCAACAATAGGCATAACCTTTTCTGAAATAGCCTTCAGGCCCTCTTCATTCTTGTAGATCGGCACGATTACTACCTGAATCGGAGCAAGTTTCGGAGGAAGAACAAGACCGTTGTCATCACTGTGGGTCATGATGAGAGCTCCCATCAGTCGGGTTGACACTCCCCAGGAATTAGCCCATACATATTCCGGTTTATTGTCTTTATTCATGAAGGTCACATCGAATGCTTTCGCGAAATTCTGTCCGAGGTTGTGCGATGTTCCGCTCTGGAGGGCTTTGCCGTCCTGCATCATGGCCTCGATGGTATATGTGTTGAGGGCTCCGGCAAATCTTTCGTTTGCACTCTTGGTTCCCTTTATGACGGGCATTGCCATATATTTCTCAGCGAAATCGCCATAAAGATTGATCATCTGGATTGTGCGGGCTTCTGACTCCTCGGCTGTGGCATGCGCGCAATGGCCCTCCTGCCAGAGGAACTCGGATGTGCGGAGGAACATGCGGGTGCGCATCTCCCAGCGCATCACGTTTGCCCACTGGTTTACGAGCAAAGGTAGATCTCTGTAGGATGTGATCCAGTTCTTGTAGGTTCCCCAGATTATTGTTTCCGACGTAGGCCTTACGATTAATTCCTCCTCGAGACGGGCTGCAGGATCGACGATCACACCGTTGCCGTCGGGATCATTTTTGAGACGATAGTGAGTCACAACGGCACATTCCTTGGCGAATCCCTCGACATGCTCCGCTTCGCGGCAAAGAAACGATTTTGGTATAAGCAACGGGAAATATGCATTCTGCACTCCTGTTTCCTTGAACATGCGGTCAAGGGTCTGCTGCATTTTTTCCCAGATTGCATAGCCGTAGGGCTTGATAACCATACAGCCGCGCACAGCCGATTGCTCTGCCAAATCTGCTTTGACAACCAGCTCGTTATACCATTGTGAATAATTATCCGAACGTTTTGTAAAGTTCTTTAATTCCTTTGCCATTTTTTATTTCCTAAAAGTTGTTATTGGTTCCGACAGATGTCGAAGCTAAACATTCAATAAATCAAATGATTAATCCGCTGACTTCTCAACAGTGACTGCCTGTTGAAAAATCGGCTGATTTCCATTATTGCAAAATTACTAAATAAAGCTGAATACTGATAGTATTTTTGAGAAAAAGTGATATTAAATTTTGCACTAATTTCAGTTTGGAGCCAGTCTTTACTATTTCGAAAGCTTAAATGAACCCTTTCCTCCGCTTATTCTATCTGTTTAGTGCTTGTTATTAACCTTTAGTTCTGCCTCATCTAAATCTTATCTAAATTTCAATATCGGGATCTTGATTGCAAAGTTACTTCCACATTCCCGTCCCCTGAATTTTTAAGTCTTACGGCATGGTCGGTCTGTATGATTTTAGCCGATTCCATCGAAAAATTCTCAATCTCGAAACTGTCGGCATAGAATATCTGTGGACGCAGTGTGTTATCAAATCCAACAGGATTCGATAATTTAATGATTCGATTTTTTGGTCCGGCTGTTTTTTTTTGTAGCGGATTGCTCGAATCCTCTACCCAAGATGCCATAAGTTTAAGTTCGGTCATGGAGATCTGTCAGCTTTTATTTTCCAGAGGCAATTGTACCGGCTGGGGTAATCGGGTTACCTGTTTTAGGCATTTTCTTCAAAACGGGCTTTACCGGAGGAGCCATTTTAGCCTTAGGAGAAACTATGATTTTTTCTTCATTTATCTCTAACTCTTTTCCCGATGAAATGGGACTTTCTTCGGAAATCGTGTCTTTTTGAGTGATGGCTTTTTTTCTGAAAGCTCCGGCATAATTGTGTTGCGAATGAATATGATAGTATTGCACGCTATCGAAAGGAAGCGTCTCAAGCGAAATACTGTCGACCCACATCGGCATCTCCCCTTTTGAATTTATCCGATAATAGCCATAGATTCTCTTGACAGCCTTACCGGTATCTGTCTGGAGGGTAATGTCTATCCTTTTATTGCCCATGCCGTTTCTGGAGATATACGAAGTCGATCCGTTGTCGTAATCAACTCCGAATAAAAGATCGCCGCCGGAATTAGAACGAAGCCGCATTTTCCATATAAGCTGGTCGCCCTTTTCGATTTCCGTTGCTGGAATGGAGAATGTGATGTTGTCTGTGTTTGACAGTTCGTTAATCATCAGATGGCGTGAATATGGCCAAAGATCGTTTGCCCGCAGGATCTCTTCGCTGCCTGTAGAAGCTTTCTGCCTTTTGATAAGTTCTTTGTCTACTTCGGCATAGAGTTTCTGGTATTCGTCGATATTGCGGCCATACCATGTCATGGTGCTGTCGAAATCAGCCTTCGAGATATTATGCTTTTCGAGAATATACGCGGTGAGCCTCTCTTTCGTTATTGTTCTTGCTTCATTATATCCTTGTGTCTGAATATAAGATTCCGCAGTTTCCATATCAGCGATCAGACCGACCATTTTCTTTTCACTGAGAACCCCCTCGGGCTTGTCGTTGCATGCCGCCAAAAGACCCAGGGCCAAACCTAAGGGTATGCACAATATCTTCTTCATCAGAATCTTTTATTTCTTATTCTTAGGGGACTTCGTATCTTTGTTTTCCTCTTTCTCTCCTATTGAACGGAAAGCGACGGTGACATCCTTTGAATAAAAGAATATCAATAAAGCCACTCCGACGCATATCGATGCGTCCGCTACATTGAAAATATATGCGAAGAATTCAAAATATCTTCCTCCGACCAAAGGCATCCAGTCGGGCCAGTAAAAATCGAAGAAGGGGAAATAGAACATATCCACTACTCTGCCTTCAAACCAGCTTGAATATCCCCCTTCAGCAGGAAACATCTGAGCAATCTGAGGCGGCATAGGATCGTTAAATATCTCGCCGTAGAATATGCAGTCGAATATATTTCCGGCGGCTCCGGCCGTTATCATTGCCATTGCCACGATAAAGCCCTTTCGTAATCCTGGAAGATCCTTAATCTTGACTATGAACCAGATAAAGAGAATGACCGCTATTATTCTTCCGAATGTCAGGAAAAGCTTGTTCCATAGTTCAAGACCAAACGCCATGCCGTTATTCTCGATAAACTTAAGGTGGAACCACGGTGTTATCTCCAGATCCTCTCCAAGATAAAAATTGGTTTTTATCCATATTTTTAGAATCTGGTCGGCAATGACTATGGCTATGCAGACGATAAGCGCAAGACATCCGGTTGAAATACCGGATATCCTGCGTTTGTCTTTAAGATCGGTTATTTCCATTATCTTCTGGTTATTCTGATCCTGACTGTCTCGCCATCGATATCAAGATCTGTCACATCTTTGTTGTCGTCGACATCAAGGAAAGAAATAGATTCGGCAAGTACCTGAGCCGCGATATAGTCGCCAAACTGATCAAGAGCCTCTTTGACAGAATCATTGTCCGATAATTCGACCTTGACTTTATCCGTGATCTCGAACTCGGAAGTCTTGCGGATATTCTGGATACGGTTGATAAGTTCACGGGCCGTTCCCTCGTTTTTGAGTTCCGGAGTGACTGTTACGTCAAGAGCGACTGTAATGTTGTTGTCGTTTGCGACAAGCCATCCCGGAATATCCTCGGGAATGATATCAACCTCCTCAAGGGTGATGACCGGTTTCTCATCGAATTCCTCGAATGTATAGGAGCCGGCTTTCTCCAGCTCGGCCATCTGTTTCTGGCTCATACCCGTGATGGCTTTTCCGAGATCTTTCATGATCTTGCCGTATTTGGGACCGAGTTTCTTGAAATCAGCCTTTACTCTCTTAACCAGGCCGCTCTCCTCATTGTCAACAAGTTTGAGCTCCTTGACGTTTACCTCATCAAGTACAATTTTTGAAATAGCCTCGATGGCTGCTTTCTGACGGGCATCCATTACGGGAATAAGGATTGTCTGAAGCGGCTGTCTCACCTTTATGTTCGATTTGCGTCTCAAGGCAAGCACATTGGTGGTGATTATCTGGGCGTCGGCCATACGTTTTTCAAGATCCTTGTCGATCAAGGCATTGTCGCTTATTGGGAAATCAGAAAGATGAACCGACTGATAACCCTCTTTTTCGCCGGATGGCTTCATGAGATCTGAATAAAGTCGGTCGGCATAGAATGGGGCGAACGGTGCCATAAGCTGGGCTACTGTCTTCAGACAGGTATAGAGTGTCTGATATGCCGAAAGTTTGTCATCGTTCATCTGTCCTGCCCAGAAGCGCTTGCGGTTTAATCTTACATACCAGTTGCTGAGATGGTCATTGACAAATTCGTCGATGGCACGGGCGGCTTTAGTCGGCTCGTAGTCATCAAGGTCGCTTTCTACTTCTGCCACAAGTGAATTGAGAAGCGAGAGGACCCAGCGGTCGATCTCAGGACGTTTTTCAGCAGGAAGCTGAGGTTCTGTCCCTATAAAACCGTCTACGTTTGCATACAGAGTAAAGAACTTATAGGTGTTGTATAATGTCGAGAAAAGCTTGCGGCTTACCTCGGCAACTCCTTCTTCGTCATACTTGAGGTTGTCCCAGGGGGATGAGTTGGAAATCATGTACCATCTCACGGGGTCGCTTCCGAATTTCTCTATGTTGCCGAAAGGATCTATCGCGTTGCCGAGACGTTTCGACATCTTGTTGCCGTTCTTGTCAAGGACGAGTCCGTTGGATATAACGGCTTTGTAGGCTACTGAGTCGAAAACCATTCCGGCTATCGCATGGAGTGTGAAGAACCATCCTCGGGTCTGGTCTACGCCTTCGGCGATGAAATCGGCTGGATAAACCTCCTTGGAGTCAAGAAGTTCCTTGTTCTCGAAAGGATAGTGGATCTGTGCGTATGGCATAGCGCCTGAGTCAAACCAGACGTCAATGAGGTCTGTCTCGCGTTTCATCGGTTTGCCGTCAGCCGAGACGAGGATTATGTCGTCGACGTACGGACGGTGGGCGTCGATCAGGTCATAATTCTCTTTTGTATATTTACCGGGAACGAATCCTTTATCCTTTAACGGATTTGATTCCATCACTCCTGCTTTCACGGCTTTGTCGATCTCGTTGCTGAGTTCTTCATACGAGCCGATGCATATCTCCTCTTTGCCGTCTTCAGTTCGCCAGATCGGGAGCGGTGTGCCCCAGTATCTTGAGCGCGACAGGTTCCAGTCCTGAACGTTTTCAAGCCATTTGCCGAATCTTCCGGTTCCGGTTGAGGCTGGTTTCCATTTGATCTGAGAGTTAAGTTTGATGAGTCGCTCTCTCGCCATCGGAGTCCTGATGAACCAGCTGTCGAGTGGATAATAGATCACCGGTTTGTCGGTGCGCCAGCAATGGGGATAGTTGTGGACATGTTTTTCCGTGCGGAAAACGTCTCCGTTCTGCTTCATGTCCATGCAGAGACGCACATTGAGGTCTTCCGCTTTGCTTGCGGCTGCCTCGTCGTATTTCCCTCCTGCATTAAACTGAGGATCGTATGCGTTTTTGACATACTCTCCGGCGTGAACGCTATATGCTTCCACATTGACGCATTTCTCTACAAATTCCTCGGCAAGGTCAGGGATGACGTAGAACTTTCCCTGCAGATCGACCATCGGGCGAGTTTCCCCGCGCTTGTTGATCATGAAGAGTGCGGGGATATTGGCGGCTTTTGCTACTTTGGCGTCGTCGGCACCGAAAGTGGGGGCGATATGAACTATACCGGTACCGTCGTCGGTGGTGACATAGTCTCCCGGAATCACTCTGAAGGCCTCTTCTTCCATCTCTATGAATGAGTCCTTGCCTACCTTATAGATCTTCTCAGGATGGGCTTCGGCATATTTCTTAATGAAATCGGCTGAATGTTCGTCAAGTTTTTCGGTGGGTTTCACCCAAGGCATCAGCTGTGAATATTTCATACCCACGAGATCCGCACCCTTGTAGATGCCAACGATCTGATAGGGTATGACTTTGTCACCGGGTTTATAGTCATCAAGGGGCTTGTTCTCACCTTCTTTCTTGAAATATGAATTCAGAAGGTCTTTAGCGATCACCGCCGTCAGTTTCTCTCCGTTATAAGGATTGAATGTGCGTACGGCGAGATACTCGAATTTGGGACCGACGCAAAGCGCGGTATTCGAGGGAAGCGTCCATGGAGTTGTTGTCCATGCCAGAAAGCAGGGACGTCCCCAGCCGTTCATCTCTTCCTTAGGATTCAGAATCGTGAATAGAGCCGTAGCCGTGAGATCCTTGACATCGCGATAGCATCCCGGCTGATTCAGCTCGTGGGAGCTAAGTCCTGTTCCTGCGGCGGGAGAATAAGGCTGGATGGTATAACCCTTGTAGAGATAACCCTTGTCATAAAGCTGACGGAGAAGCCACCAGACGGATTCTATATAACGGTTGTCGTAGGTGATATAGGGATCGTCAAGATCAACCCAATATCCCATTTTATGGGTCAGGTCGGTCCATTCTTTCGTATATTTCATCACTTCACGACGGCATGCGGCGTTATATTCATCAACAGATATCTTCTTGCCGATATCCTCTTTTGTGATTCCGAGTGTCTTTTCAACGCCAAGTTCCACAGGAAGTCCGTGAGTGTCCCATCCCGCTTTTCTCTTGACATGAAATCCTTTCATGGTCTTATAGCGGCAAATGATATCTTTTATGGTACGGGCCATGACGTGGTGGATACCCGGCATACCGTTGGCCGACGGCGGTCCCTCATAGAAAACGAAGGTCGGGCATCCCTCCCTCTCTTTCATACTGGATTCAAATAATGAATTTGCATCCCAAAGTTCCAGCATCTCTTTGTTGATGTCGGAAAGATTCAACTGCTTGCTATATTCCTTGAAATTTTTGCTCATAATGGGCTAATATATATTGGTCTTTTTATTATCAGAATTTTGCTCCCTTCGCGCCTTTGGCTCCTTTCACTCCGCCTCCCATGGCGAAGATATTATGGTCGTAAGTGAAGGTCTTTCTTTCGACAGCTCGTTTTCTGCCGAGGGCAAGATTCACAAGACGGTCCATAAGCTCGCTGAATGAAATGCCTGTGGCTTCCCATAGATAGTAAGACAAAGATCCCGGGATTGTGTTTATTTCGTTGACATAGACAGAGTTGTCTTTTTCATCGATCATTACGTCTACCCTGCTTACGCCATGGCATGATAGGACGCGGAATGTCTCACCTGCCATTTTTCGGATCTTCTCACTTATCTCCTCGGGAAGATCGGCCGGTATGCGCTTGTCGCTTGCTGCCATTCCGACGCTTGTCTTTGTTCCTCCCATATATTTATCCTCATACGAAAGGAAATCTCCGGATTTGATCGGCTCTTCGCAGACTGATGAAAGATGCTCGTCGGCGTCTCCGAGCACTGAGCAGTTGATCTCCTTAAGCTGCTCGATCATGTGCTCGACGATTATTCTCTGCGAGTATTTCTCGGCATTGTCGATCTTTTCAATCAGTTCCTCCCGGTTGGCTGCTTTGCCGATTCCGACGCTTGATCCAAGGTTGGCAGGCTTAACTATTACTGGATATGATAGTTTCTCCTCTATACGCGCCACGATGCCATCTTTGTCGGAAAGCCATTGACGATCGGTGAACCAAACATAGTCGACCACCGGAATTCCTGACTCGCGAAGAATCATCTTCATGGTGATCTTGTCCATTCCGTTGGCGCTTGAAAGCGTGTTGCATCCTGCAAAAGGAATACCGATAGTCTCGAGCACGCCTTCAAAAATACCGTCTTCGCCGTTAGTTCCGTGAAGAACAGGGATGGCCACATGCAGCTCGCTTACAACTGGATTCTTTTTCGAAAGCATTCCTGTCTTGACCTTGTAGAGGTTGAAATCGCCGAATTCAGGGCGCATGAAAACTTCCTCTGCGTTCTCGACAAGCTGTTTCATGTCGCGATAATTCCTTATATTCAAGAGATTATCGCCCGTATACCATCTTCCCTGTTTTGAAATATATATGGGAATTATATTATATTTCTCTTTATCAAAAGCGTTGATTGCCTGTAACGCTGAAATTACGGAGATCTCATGCTCTACCGAGCGGCCTCCAAAAAATACTGCGACGTTCGTTTTCATTATTTTCCAGTTTCAAAGGTGCCACAAAATTACAATATTCTTGACTATTAAGCAAATTTAGCACCAAAGAATTGCGCGATAACGTCTAAGGACACTTTTTAGCGGAAAAGGCGGGAAAGCGGTTCAAAAGCCGCTTTCCCGCCTTGATGTTTTTATGATGTATTTCGGCGGATGCATATATGGGGCGCCGGATGTCTTTTATTTATTTGTAGCGTATGATTCCCTTATTTATTGGTCTTAATGTGGTTTATGGCGCTATTTAGTGCCTCGCTCGCCGGAACGGCGATATCGGGTAATGTGCCGTGAATGTCGTTCTCATCGGCTCGTAGCTGCCAGAATCTCTTAAAAGAGACTGTGCAATTAAGCCCCGATACCGGCATTCTATATCTCAGTATGTCTCCATAGCAGACATTCATTCCGCCGGTCTCTTCTCCGATAACCATACCTGTCTTGCATTCCTTAAATGTCCATGCGAAGGAGCCGGCGGAGGAGAAGGTCTTGTTGGATGTCAATAAATATACATTACCGATGAAATGTCCCTCCTCTTTGGTTCGCGGTTTAATATAATTCTTTTCGCTGGTTTCATAAAAATCAAGTGTCGGCAGAATCCTGTAATTCATCAATTTCGATGATACCGGTGTTACTTTCATAAGCATCTTTTCCATCTGTACGAACGGTTCAGGAGAAATATATCGCAGAAGGATATCTCCAACATAACTGTTTCCACCCCCGTTATTTCTAATATCGATAATAAGATTATTAATTCTTTTCTCCTTTAAGGTCCTGAACATTGAATCTGCAAAAACTTCCATTTTGGAAGGATTGACGAAACTTCTGAAGTCCATTATGGCCACATTGTTTGTCGTGTCGATTTCAAAAGAATAATCCTTTATGTTATGGGATCTTTTAGATTTAGGCACCCTTTTTATTAAATCGTCCCATTGCGTTCCTGGCAGATTCACCTTCTTGGGTTTGTCAGAGCCTGCGGGAAGATACTCCACTTCAAATGAGTCTGCCGGATATAACATCTGTCGCAGTCCGTTAAACGCACCGTCAATTCTCGATAGTTTGAAATGTTCTCTTTCTCCGCTAACGTACGGGAGCATCGAATCTATTATCTTTTCCGAACTTATTCCGTTTATGCTCAGGATTTTGTCTCCTCTCTTTATGATTGAATCGACACAAGATGTGCAGATAATGGATTTATCGCTCAGAACGTTCACAAATACGGGAAATCTTTTTAAATCCTTTGTCAATACGTCGTTGAAAGGGAATCCGAGATTTGTATGACCGTCTCCAATCATTGCGACAATGGGAGCGGCTTTTTGATATAAATCCAGTTTACTTATTGAATCCGGCAACGAATTGATCGCGCGATTGACGGCGTTTAAAAGATCTTCCTGCCGGCAGACAGAAAAAATATCCGGATGGATTTCGTTGAGGTTATATATGAGCGCCTTTATATCAAAGGCCGCCTGTTCACGGGAAAGAAGGCCGGTAGGAGAAACCCTGATAAGATCTGAATCCGGTTCTTCATACGGATTCTCGGAAATCCTGATCACTTTAACATTCGCAGTGTCTCCTCTCGCATTGACGATCTGAAAGGATTTGCTTTGTAGTTTTTCGAGTGAAATTTTAAGTGTGTCTATATCGGAAGCGAAGACAATATCTTTCGCCATGGTTCGGAAAACATCCGGATTTAGAGTCGGTTCTATGGTCCAGCCGCCCTCGGCCTCCTCGCCGTCCACAAGGAGCGTGATGGTGTCTTTATTTGATTTTAAAACCTGTTTTTTTGCCATTAGGGATACTGACGCAACAGTTGCGAGAATCAGTAGAAGCAGTGAAATCTTTTTATTCATATTGAGGTAAATTGTTTAATATGGGAGTATCCATAATTAATTAGGAGTAAGTGTTGGAATTTAATTAATACTTAATACGAGTTTATTTTTGAGTTGATTCCGGCGCGGAGAAAACGAGAATTGAAAATCACCGATTCCTATTAAGGATACCAAAGGATGAGGCAATATAAATATATTCGATTGAGCGACAAGGCGGAAGCAACCCAAAAGAAACCGTAGTAAGTATAAAAGAT
>CAJTYD010000038.1 GCA_910583775.1 uncultured Muribaculaceae bacterium
ATTTGCAAATATACTTATTATATACTAATTTTACAAAAAATTTACGAGGAAGTCTGAAGCGTGATCCCGACATTTCTTTGAAAGATTTTTCAATAGAAATCAGAATATAAGTTCCATAAAGAGAGATATCTTCACAACAACCTCAATAGCAAAGCTCTAACATATTTCATGAAGCTTTTTAAACTAATTACATGGTGAGATTATTTAGATTGCCATGAGGTTTAAACTTCTTCAGAATTACAATAAATAACAAATCAGTTTAAACAACTTCCATATCAACAATTTATGAAACAACTCTTTACTGGCATTCTATCACTGATTATTGCCATGAGTTCATTTGCAGCAGAGCATGTGAGCTGGACATATAAATTGATCGGAGACAAGACTTCCGATCCGGCTGTTGAAATAACCGCCTCCATCGATCCCGGATTTCATCTCTATTCCCTTGACAATCCCGAGGGAGGAGCAGGCGCGCTTGAATTTCATTTCACCACCGAAGGATGCAAGCTTTCAGGCACGCCCAAAGCCAACAAGGCTTATACCAAGGCATATAACGATATTTTCGAAGTAAACGAACATTTTTATTCCGGAACTGTCAAATTCACTCAGAAAATCAAGCCGACAGCCGCTAACTATAAGATAAAGCTCGAAATAAACGGTCAGGTCTGCGACGACCAGGGATGCTATCAGGTTTTCGACTCGCATCAGTTTGCAGGCTCCGCACCTCTTGATCCTTCCCGAAAAGATGATAAAGAGGTAACCGAGAATAATCCGGAAACTGATGTCCAGTCAGAAGCAGTGGCCGAAATGGTAGATTCCATCCGGGACAACAATGCACCTCTTGAACCTGGAGTAAATATGTCGAACGTCTCGACTTCCGACTGGTGGGCCAACTGCGAGGCTGAGATGAAGGAATTCAAGGATGCCCCTGAAGAACAGACCAGAAGTCTATGGTATATTTTCTTTGCAGGATTCCTCGGCGGGCTCATCGCGCTTGTCACACCCTGCGTATGGCCTATGATTCCGATGACCGTAAGCTTCTTCCTCAAGCAGAATAAGAGCAGACGCAAATCTATAGGAGCAGCCGCTACCTACGGAGCTTCCATCATAGTAATATACGTTCTGTTGGGATTGATCGTTACGGTTCTGTTCGGAGCCTCCGCCCTGAATGAACTTGCCACGAGTGCCGGCTTCAACATCGCTTTCTTTATCCTTCTTGTCGTATTCGCCATTTCTTTCATGGGAGGATTCGAACTCACTCTCCCGTCCTCATGGTCTAACAAGATGGATTCAAAAGTTGACAGCACCACCGGATTGCTGAGCATATTCTTCATGGCGTTCACTCTTGTCCTGGTATCCTTCTCCTGCACGGGCCCGATCATCGGAACTCTGCTCGTAGAGGCCGCAGCATCTTCCAACTTCGTATCTCCCGCAATCGGTATGGCCGGATTCGCGATCGCACTCGCTCTTCCCTTCTCCATATTCGCAATGTTCCCGACAATGCTCAAATCGATGCCCAAAAGCGGAGGGTGGATGAATACGGTCAAGGTTGTGCTCGGTTTCCTTGAGCTCGCGCTTGCCCTTAAGTTTCTTTCGGTGGCAGACCTCGCCTACGGATGGAGAATCCTTGACAGAGAGGTATTCGTATCGCTCTGGATCGTGATATTCGCTCTTCTGGGTGTTTACCTACTTGGCAAAATAACATTCCCGCACGACTCAAAAGTAGAGAAAATCGGAGTAACAAGGTTTATGCTTGCCTGCGTCTCGCTTGCATTCGCAGTGTATATGCTGCCCGGGTTATGGGGCGCTCCGTTAAAGAGCATAAGTGCCTTCGCTCCCCCGTTGACGACACAGGATTTCAACCTCTATGACGGCAGTGTTCACGCACAGGTCGACGACTTTGAAGAAGGCATGAAGCTTGCGGAAAAGTATGACAAACCTGTCTTGCTCGATTTCTCAGGATACGGATGCGTAAACTGCCGCAAAATGGAGGCCGCAGTATGGACCGATTCCGAGGTGAAATCCAAAATTGAAAACGACTACATTCTTGTCACCCTGATGGTTGACGACAAGACCCCCCTTCCTAAGCCTATAGTAGTAAAGGAAAAAAACGGGAAAGAGCGCACCCTGCGCACCGTCGGAGACAAATGGAGCTTCCTGCAGCGCTCCAAGTTCGGAGCAACCGCTCAGCCCTATCACGTGATTGTTGACAAAAACGCCAAACCTCTTGCTCCCGCATTTGTTTATAAAGAGGATGTTCCGGCCTACAGGAATTTCCTGAATACAGGGGTAAAGAGATTTAAAGAAACCGATAAATGAAAGAATACTTTAAATTTATCAGAATCATCCTGCTAATGACTGTATTTAATTGCGCTGTCCTTCCCGGGACGGCGCAATCATATATTCAATATGTTGATTCTGCCGATTTCTACATCAAAAGAAAGATGTGGAATGACGCCGAACGCATGACTCTCGGAGCTTTGAAACAATTTCCGGCAAATAAACTCAATTACCTGCTATGGTCGAACCTTGGCGATATACGTCTTGCTCTCGGAAAGACCGAAGACGCCCTGCAGGCTTTCGACATCGGAATCATCGGATCACCAGAAAACACGAGTCTTCTGAACAAACGCGCTCACGCACGCTTTTTGGCAAAAATGGATACTCTTGCTCTGAGGGATCTTGATAAATCCTTAGAAATTGACTCTGTGCAGAGATGGCCTTTAAGGACAAGGGGAATGTGGATGCTTTCTCAAAAAAAATATGACATTGCCCGCAACGATTTCGAGTCTCTTAAAAGACATTTTCCTCTTGACGAGGCTGCCTATCTGGGACTGGGGCAACTTGAAGCGATAAACGGAAATTCAGAGAAAGCTCTTGAGATGTATGACAAAGCTCTCGAGCTGAATGCCAACGAAGAAACCTGGTTCTATAAAATCACGATTGAAATCGAGTCGGACAAACTGGAAAAGGCTGAAGACGATCTGAGATATTCACTGAAAAGATTTCCCAGATGCGGAAATCTCTACCTTCTGCGGGGTCTCATACATAAGATAAAGTTCCAGAACGAGGCTGCAGAAATCGATAGAAAAATTGCTTTGGAATATGGTTCTGATCCTCTTGTAGTTGAGAAAATTTTGCCGTCCAATCACAAACAGGAAGGCAATAATAATAAAAAAAGATAAAATTTTGTAAGTATTTTTTATTACCTTTGCAGAAGCAAAAAGACAACACACCCATTGGATAGAATCTCTTTACATATTGAGTATCTGTTGCTTAAGCATGACTGCGTGATTATTCCCGGAGTCGGTGCGTTCATAAAGACGCATCGGGAGGCCTATATCGACCGGGAAGCAGGAATGTTATATCCGATGGGAACGGAGATTCATTTCAACGCCGACATTGCTGAAGACGACGGATTGATAGCCAATTCCTACAGCAGGAAATACAATATCAGTTTTCCGGAGGCAAGAACGATGGTAAAAGCCGAAGCTGGCGCTATGAGAGATCTTTTACAGCAGGACTCTGAAATCACGCTCGGCAATCTGGGCATACTGCGAGCCGGCGACGACATGACAATCTCCTTCCACCCATTTCTTCGACTCAGTTCAAATTCCTCACGTCTTGGGATATTGCCTGTAAGGATACTGGCATTACATTCCATTGACTCAGTCGGTCCGGGAATTAATAAGCACCAGACCGAAACGTCTGAAGAAAGTATTAATAAGGAATGCCGGAAACACAAGGAACTGGATTTTGACCGCAACTATTATATTCCGGTTAACAAAATTTTTGCCAAAACCGCCGCCTGCCTTTTGCTTGTCGTTATAGCGGCTCTTTCATTGTTCTTCCCTAATACTGAAAGGGTTCGGGAAGACCGAGCATCTGTCGTTCCGGTCGACACCCTTATAGAGAAAGTTGTGACAAAAGCCACATCCCCTTCAGCTGACAGAAAACAGGATGTCTCGGCCACCCCAACAGAAGCGACCAATAAGGCTCCGGTTACCGAGACGAAACAGTATAAACTGATAGTAGGCACATTCTCAAGCGAATCGGAAGCAGAATCATATATCGAATCGATGAAAGGATGCGGATATGATCTTCACAATAATCCCTCCGGAAAACTCCACAGAGTCTCGGCATGCAGCTCCGACGATGCTTCAGAACTGTATAGCCTTCTGAATACAAAAGATTTTCAAAAAACATTCTCCGAATCCTGGGTCTGGCACGACAAATCCGTCGGCAAATAAGCACCATTCCTCTGAATAATTATCGGACACAACGAACGACTCACACGTATTCCCTTCCCGGAAAGCGATTCTCGCCCCATCATCCACTCATCTCTCCAACAATAATCCAACAATAATAAAAATTTCGATTAAAAGGCTCGAAAAGTTTGCATAATTCACAGAAAAAGAGTAACTTTGCAATCGTTTTGTGGCACATCCTTAAAAGTCGCTGAAAATGATGCACTTGGCGATGATATGAGAAATGCGATGACGGCCGGAACACTGAAGTTAAATTTATAAAAGAATTATAGCAACAGCCATGTCTAAAGTTTGTCAAATCACAGGCAAAAAGGCGCAGGTGGGAAACAATGTATCTCACTCGAAACGTCGCACCAAACGCAAGTTCGAGGTAAACTTGCATACAAAGAAATTCTATTGGGTGGAGCAGGACATGTGGATCGTTCTGCGACTTTCAACTCGCGCACTCCGCACAATCAACAAAATCGGTCTGAATGCCGCGCTTAAAAAAGCAGAGGCTGAAGGAAACCTCGATTTCAAAGACATCAAAATCCTTTCTCTCTAAACTTGATAACAATGGCAAAGAAAGCTAAAGGCAATAGAGTTCAGGTTATTCTCGAATGCACCGAACATAAGGCAAGCGGTATGCCCGGCATGTCACGTTACATCACGACCAAAAACCGTAAAAACACAACAGGACGTCTGGAGTTGAAGAAATACAACCCCATCCTTAAGAAAGTTACAGTTCACAAAGAAATTAAATAAGCACTCTGAACTATGGCAAAAAAAACCGTCGCGTCTCTTCAGAAAGGTGAAGGACGTACTTATAGCAAAGTTATCATCATGGAGAGATCTCCGAAAACAGGCGCTTACGTCTTCAAAGAGGAGATGGTGCCCAACGATGCAGTTAAGGACGCTTTGAAGTAATCAAAACAACATATCGTATAAAAAGAGACCGTCGGAAATCCGACGGTCTCTTTTTATACTATTTTACATTCAGGTTATTTTTAGAATACATAGCCGATGCCGGCGCCGAAGAAACCGCCTCCGGTATCGTTCATCAGCGAATACTTGCCCTGTAGCGTCAATTTAAGATAGGATGTCAGATAGATGTCAAAACCGGCTCCGAAATTGGCGCCAGCCCTGCTCGCGTTTCCATCTCCGCGATATGCCCAGTTATTGAAGGTGAACCCTACAAGCGGATAGACTCCAAAACCTTTCGCTATCTTGAAGGGGAAATGCATGTCGACATCAAGAACAAAAGCCGAACATCCTTCGTTTCTAAATACATAACCCAGGTCGGTAGAAAGGCGGAAATGGTTGGCGAAACCATACTGAAAATAGACATCGGTGAAACCGCCATCATTATAGGTGGCAAAACCGCCCATAAGGCCTAATGTCTTTTCTCCACGCTGAGCCTCGGCCTGCAGAGGGGAAAGAGCTCCGACAGCCACCAGCAATCCAACAACTATAGAAACAATTTTTTTCATATTAATGATAAATGGATAAGTGAAACAAAATTTATCGCGCGAATCGGTGAATAACGCTCAAAAGAGCTTAAATTCATTAAAAAAACGTTTATTATTATCAAAATGTTTAGCTATATTTGCTTAATATTTCAAATTCAGAAGTTGTTCAAACTAATTTTTATGGTTAGATTTATTAATATTTTGGAGCAGATTTGAGCATTTGATTTCTTCATTTATTAAGAAACGTAAATTGGTTTAAACAACTTCTATGTTTTCAATTGAATCAAACTCGATTTCATCTACAAGAATATGAATAAATTAGGATATATAAAGGTCTCGGCGGCTGTGCCTCAGGTGAAAATAGCCGATGTAAGTTATAATATAGCCGAAATTGAAAAAACAGTCTCAGAGCTTGAGAAAAAGGGCGTGAATATTGTCGTCTTTCCGGAACTTTCCGTAACGGCGTATACCTGTGCCGACCTTTTCTTTCAGACGGCATTGCTTGAGGAAGCCAAAAGGGGACTCGAAAACCTTAAGGATTTTTCAAGAGCCCGAGACATCTGTTTCATTGTCGGTGTGCCTCTGAAAAAGGGGAATGCCCTCTTCAACTGCGCGTGTGTCGTCTGCAACGGAGAAATCATCGGAATCACTCCAAAACATTATATTCCCAATTATAATGAATTCTATGAGGAGAGATGGTTCACTCCCGGCCCAGCCGATGTGTCGGAAATAAATATCAACAATGAAGACATTCCCTTCGGGATGAACATCATTTATAACTATAAGGGGGTAAACTTCGGGATCGAAATATGCGAAGACCTTTGGGTCCCGGTTCCTCCGAGTTCAAATCTCGCCAAAAACGGAGCCGAGGTCATATTCAATCTTTCCGCTTCTAACGAACAGGCGGGAAAGCATAATTACCTTCTTAGCCTGATAAGACAGCAATCGGCAAGATGCCGGTGCGGATACGTTTATTCTTCAGCAGGGATAGGAGAATCATCTACCGATCTCGCCTTTTCAGGAAACGGCATTATTGCTGAAAACGGAACGCTTTTAGGTCAGACGGAACGCTTTTCCCTTGAGCCAAGACAAATTGTGAGAGATATTGATGTGGAGATTCTCCGAAACGACCGGCTGAAGTATTCCACCTTCTCCGACAATAAGGGCGGCAGTTCCATCGAAGGTTATCATTTCATAACCATTAAGGATTATATATCATCGGAATGTCCTGACCTCTCCCCTATGCGCCATATATCGAGACATCCGTTCATTGACGAAGACGAATCTCGGTTCAAAGAGAGGATAGAGGAAATCTCGGGCATCCAGGCCTGGGGACTTATCCAGCGTCTCAGAGCGATAAACTGCCGCCATGCCGTTGTAGGAATCTCGGGAGGTCTCGATTCTACGCTCGCATTGCTTGTGACAGTGAAGGCCTTCGATATGCTCGGCTTGGAAAGAAAGGATATCATAGGAGTGACGATGCCGGGATTCGGGACAACAGGAAGAACGCATTCCAATGCCAGCGACCTGATGCATGAACTCGGAATCACGGCGCTTGAAATTCCAATATCGGCCTCCGTCATGCAGCATTTCAAGGATATCGGGCAAGACGAGTCGATCCATGATGCCACTTATGAAAACAGTCAGGCCCGGGAGAGAACTCAGATTCTTATGGATCTTGCGAATAAATATAACGGCATCGTGATCGGGACAGGCGATCTCTCGGAGCTTGCCCTCGGATGGTGCACTTACAACGGAGACCAGATGTCGATGTATGGCGTAAACACATCTGTCCCCAAGACTCTTGTCAAACACCTCGTCGGTGGGTACGCAAGAATCGAGAACAATCCCAGAGTACGCGAGATTCTGACCGACATCATTGACACTCCTATAAGTCCGGAACTCCTGCCGGCCAATTCCGACGGAACCATCGAGCAGAAAACGGAAGATCTTGTCGGACCATACGAGCTCCACGATTTCTTTATCCACGGAATGCTTCGGCATTCTTTTTCTCCAGAAAAGATCTTCCTGCTTGCAACCGTCGCCTTTGATGGTATATATGATAAAAAGACAATAAAGCATTGGCTTAAGACTTTCTACCGCCGCTTTTTCTCGCAGCAGTTCAAACGCTCGTGCATGCCCGACGGAGTGAAAGTGGGCAGCGTCTGTCTTTCCCCGAGAGGCGACTGGAGAATGCCTTCTGACGCTTCGGCCAGACTCTGGCTTGACCAGGTGGAATCTCTCTGATGCTAACTCAAACTCTCCGACCCTATAATACAAATATGGAATTTAAAGAAGATATTGCAAAAGCTTTAGAAACGCTACGCAACGGAGGCGTGATCCTTTACCCCACCGACACCGTATGGGGACTGGGATGCGACGCCACAGACAAAGACGCCGTTGATAAAATCTACAAGATAAAAAACCGGGCCGACGCCAAGGCAATGCTCTCACTTGTAGGATCCGACGGTCAGCTTCAGCAATTTGTCAGGGATATCCCGGATGCGGCATGGCAGCTGATAGATGCCGCAGTCCGACCCCTCACGATTATCTATGACTCCCCTGTCGGAATCGCGGATAATCTGAAAGCAGAAGACGGTTCTGCCGGCTTCAGAATAACTTCCGAAAAATTTTCTTCGGAGTTATGCAAACGGCTGCGTCATCCCCTCGTTTCTACCTCCGCCAATATAAGCGGCAGGAAAGCTCCCGAAACTTTCGGCGAGATAGATGACGAAATAAAGAAAAGCGTCGACTATATCGTTGAGACCGGAAGAGAGAACGGCAAAGCCGAGCCAAGCAACATCATCAAGGTAGGAAATTCTGGAATCATAAAGGTGATCAGATAACTCCGGCATCATCAATAATTCTCCGATCCTTATTGCATAAACCCGGATTCTCAAATCACTAAAATAGAGGCAAATATATGCCGACAGACCTGTATACAGAAAAAAAGCAACGATTGAAATATGTGGCAAGTGATTTTGTCGCAGTCTCTGTCGCATTCCTTTTCTTTAACCTTTACAGATATGAGACACTTCCGGAAATATATGTCGGCACTCAGGGATTCAAGAATTATCTTGGTCAGTCTGTCCTGATTTATGAGCAGGCATCCGTTCCGTTCTTTTCTTTAGCATTATTCTGGCTTTCGGGATATTACAACAGACCTCTCAATAAATCAAGGCTTCAGGAATTAATAACGACGTTTTTTTCAGTCCTGTGCCTTGCCTTTATGATTTTTGTTATGCTTCTCTCGGGCGACGGGCAGGAGTCCAAAATTTTTGAACCTCTTTCCATAATTATAATATTTCTCATCTTCTTCACGTTTGTCTATTTCGGAAGGCTCATGATAACATCAGTTTCGATCAGACATTTTAGGAAAAACAGGATTCCCGCCAATATCCTTATCGTGGGATGTTCTGAAAAGGCGGTGTCGACAGCCAGACAGATGCAGCAGAGTGATTCCTTCCGAGAATATAATGTCGAGGGCTTCATCAGGATTCCAGGAGAAAACAATAAACTCGGAAATATGACGGAAAAAGTATGGGAAATCGATGATTTAGAAGTTTTATGCTCCGGAAAGAAAATCGGTCTGGTAGTCATATCTCCCGAAAAGAGGAATGAGACAGCGGTGGTTCGTATTATCGAAAGGCTGCTTGAAAAAAACCTGAGTGTAAAGATAGCTTCCGACACATTTTCGGTTGTAACGGCAGGCATAAGCATGAACGATATAATGGCAAATCCTTATATCGGTCTGACGACACCGCGAATGAACGATTTTTCTCGCAACCTGAAGCTCTCGTTCGATTATCTGATTTCGATGCTCCTGCTCGTGATCCTTTCGCCGCTTCTGCTGCTTTCAATGCTGATCATCAGAATAACGTCGCCGGGACCTGCTGTTTTCAGACAAGAGAGAATCGGCAAAAACAACCGGCCGTTTATCATGTATAAGCTAAGGTCAATGAAAACGGATGCCGAAAACGACAAGCCCCTTCTATCGAGTGAGAACGACAGACGTATAACGCGTTTCGGGAGGACACTCCGCAAGTATCACATCGATGAGATTCCTCAATTCTGGAATGTCCTGAAAGGAGATATGTCGATTGTGGGACCTCGACCGGAAAGAAAATACTATATCGACAAGATAAAGAAGGAAGCTCCTTATTACTGTCTGCTATCGCAGGTGAAACCGGGAATCACTTCCTGGGGTATGGTAAAATACGGTTATGCTTCCGACGTAAGCCAGATGATCGAACGATCCAGATATGATCTTATTTATCTGAACAATATGTCGATAAGCGTCGATTTAAAAATAATGATTTATACAGTCCGGGCAATCCTTACGGGAACCGGGAAATAGAACTATGGCATATAAAGAGACACATAATAGATTCACCGAATTGTGGATGAAGCTTGTGATCTGGAGAGAACACCACATTAAGGAGAAGAATTTTCTGATTCTCCTCTCGCTTGTGGTCGGCATTCTCTGTGGATTCGCAGCCCAGTTGCTAAAATTCCTCATTCATCTCATCTCCTCTTTCCTCACTTCCCACATGAGCACCACGAGCGCCAACTATCTGTATCTTGTATATCCGGTGGTGGGCATTCTGATTGTGACCATATTCCTTAAATATGTAGTAAAGGAGAACATCTCGCATGGTGTGACAAAGGTTCTCTACGCCATTTCGCGTCGTCATTCCCGTTTGAAAAAAAGAAATATGTATGCTTCCCTCATCTCTTCCTCGATCACCATCGGATTCGGAGGTTCGGTCGGAGCCGAGGGCCCTATCGTCTTTACGGGAGCTGCAATCGGATCAAACGTAGGACAGGCCTTCCGTCTATCACCCAAGATACTTATGATATTGGTAGGCTGCGGCGCCGCAGCCGGCATTGCCGGCATTTTCCGGGCTCCGATCGCTGGAATGCTGTTCACTCTGGAAGTCCTGATGATCGACCTGACTGGAATGACTGTAATGCCTTTGCTGGTTTCATCTGTTGCCGGAGCTACCGTTGCCTACGTTCTCGAGGGTTACAACGCCGAGTTCTTCTTCAGCCAGAGCGAGCCGTTTCTGACAAGCAAGATTCCCTATACCATTCTGCTCGGAATCGTTTGCGGACTCATGTCGTATTATTTCACGAAAGTGATGTTCATGATGGAGTCGATGTTCGGCAAACTGAAATACAAATCGGTTAAAATCATAATCGGCGGTCTTATTCTCGCCTCCCTTATCTTCGTCTTCCCGCCCCTTTACGGTGAAGGATACGGAGCTATAAACGACCTTCTCAACGGAGATGTATCCAAAGTAGTCGACGGAACATTCTTCTATGTCGACCGCGATAACGTATGGTTTCTGATTCTGTTTATCGCGGCAATTGCCCTGACCAAGGCTTTTGCCACATCTGCTACAAATGGAGCCGGAGGTGTGGGAGGGACTTTCGCGCCATCGCTTTTTGTCGGCGCGCTCACAGGATTCCTTTTTGCATATATCCTAAACAATCTCGACTGGGGAATCGAGCTGTCGCAGAAGAACTTTGCTCTGATGGGAATGGCGGGAGTGATGAGCGGAGTGATGCACGCTCCCTTGATGGCGATCTTCCTTACGGCGGAAATGACAGGAGGATATGAACTCTTCCTTCCGTTGCTCATTGTCTCCGGACTTGCCTACATGACAATCCGCATATTCACCCCCTACAGCATCTACACTATGCGTCTTGCAAAGGCCGGCGACCTGCTCACACACCAGAAAGACAAAGCCGTGCTGACTCTGCTCAAAGTCGACAACCTTATAGAGACCGATTTCAAGGAAGTTCATCCCGAAATGAATCTGAAGGAAATGGTCGATGTCATTTCAATCTCAAACCGAAACCTTTTCCCCGTCATCGACGACCAGGGATATCTTAAAGGACTGGTGTTGCTCGATGAGATACGAAATATAATGTTTCGCGCGGACCTTTATAAAAAGATGCATGTCTCAAGATTCATGTCGACGCCTCCGGCCATGATAGAAATAAACGATCCCATGGATAAGGTTATGGAGATATTCGACAAGACAAGAGCCTGGAACCTGCCAGTCGTTGACAAGGGGAAATATGTAGGGTTCGTATCTAAATCTAAAATCTTTAATTCTTATCGACGCGTTTTGCGTCATTTCACCGAAGACTGAAATGGAAAAGCCTAAAATAGTATTTTTTGGAACCCCCGAATTCGCTGTCTGCTCATTAAAACGAATTCTGGATGACGGTTATGAAGTCGCAGCCGTCGTTACGATGCCCGACAAGGAGTCCGGAAGAGGAAGAAAGATCAGTCAGAGCGATGTCAAGAAATTCGCTTTGGAGAATGGTCTTAGAGTTCTTCAGCCGGAAAAGCTGAAATCGCCTGAATTTATCGAAGAACTCAGGAGAATAAACGCGGATCTGTTTATTGTGATCGCTTTCAGAATGCTTCCTGAAGTCGTTTGGTCGATGCCGAGACTCGGCACATTCAACCTTCACGGCTCTCTGCTGCCCAAATATCGCGGCGCCGCTCCTATAAACCGGGCCATAATGAATGGCGAAAAAGAGACCGGAGTCACCACCTTCTTCCTCAAGCATGAAATAGATACCGGCGACATGATTCAGCAACGAAAAATCGAAATACTCGATGAGGACAACGCAGGGACAATCCATGACAAGCTTATGGAATTGGGAGCCGAAATGGTCTCGCAGACAATCTCCGCCATTACCGACGGAACTCTTGAGACCTTTCCCCAGCCTGAGGGCGAGTTTATCCCTGCGCCGAAAATCTTCAAGGAAGACTGCCGGATCGACTGGGCGCAAGACAGTGTTTATATTCACAATCTCGTCAGGGGGCTTTCTCCTTATCCGGCAGCTTTCTCTACCCTCGTTCTTGAAAACGGCCGGGAAATGGACGTTAAAATATTCAGGACCGCCCTTTGCCACAGAAACAGCGATAGCCGGCCCGGGCAGATAATTGTTGAAAACAGAAGGATGTTTGTGAAGACGGCCGACGCTATGCTTGAGGTTCTCGAAATCCAGCCTTCGGGAAAAAAGCCAATGGAAGCGCATGATTTCCTGCTCGGTTATAAGCCGGAATCTTTTAAATGAACAGCTTTAAATTGAATCAATCTGCCGATAGCGATGCGCGAAAACGACATAATTGACAAGAAATGTGACACGGCAAAGAGATATTGCCGCGCGCTTTATGATATTATGACAGCAAAGGGAGTGAAGGACATAGTCCTCTCCCCCGGGAGTCGGAATGCGCCTTTACTTATAGGAGCCAAATGTAGGAAAGAATTAAACGAAAGAATAATCCTCGACGAGCGCACCGCGGCATTCATCGCACTCGGGATCGCCATGCAGACACAACGGCCTGTTGCGATTGCATGCACTTCGGGCACGGCTTTATATAATTATGCTCCTGCCGTTGCTGAGGCAATGTATCAGTCCATTCCTTTGATAGTAATCACGGCCGACCGTCCCAAGGAATGGATTGACCAGGATGACTCACAGACGTTGAGGCAGTTTGAGGCTCTTGAGAAAATCGTAAAGAAGAGTTATGATATTCCTGTTGAACGAAAAGAGGTATCAGATACGGACTGGTATGTGAACAGAATTGTCAACGAGGCCATGAATCTGGCATGTAGCGGTAAGAAAGGGCCTGTCCACATCAATATACAGTTTGACAACCCCCTTGCTGAAACAGTTCCGTATAAAGAAAGCTTCCCCAGGATTGTATCGTTATTGGATGAATACGATTTTTCACAGATCCAATATGACAGGATTGCTGACAAGATCCGGGAAAAAAAGGTTCTTGTTACAGCCGGATTCATGCAGCCCGACTATCTTTTGAACAAAGCCCTGATCCAGTTAGGCAGATTCGCTAATATCAAGATTCTATGCGAAACTATCTCTAACCTGCATCTGCCGGGAGATCCATACGCGATCGACACTATTCTCGCCCCGCTTGAATGTTCCGAAGACGAAAGCATAAGGGAATCTCTTTATCCCGACTTAGTTATCTCGATCGGAGGTTCACTCGTCTCAAGAAAGCTGAAAGAATTTATCCGCAGAGCCCCTTCTTGCTCAACCTGGACGCTTTCCGACACAGATGTATCCGTGGATTGCTTTAAGAATCTTTCCGCTCATTTTGAAATTACGCCCGTCAAATTCTTCACGGGCCTTGTCAAGGCCATGAAACGCCTGGAAAGAAGAGATAGAAATGGACTTAAACCCAATAATGGAAATTCATATTTCAAATGTTGGGAAGATGTCAGACTGAAGGCAAAAATTAAACAGGTGTCTTTCTTAAAGAATTGTATCTGGTCTGAAATTAAGGCCTTTGAATATATTTTTTCTCATTTGCCTCAGCAGAGCAACATATTTCTTTCGAATGGAACCGTAGTCAGATATGCCCAGCTTTTCACGACCAAACAGCATCATGCCTCATTCGGCAATCGCGGCGTGTCGGGAATTGAAGGCACGTCTGCCACGGCATTAGGTTGCGCTCTTGACTACAACGGAACAACCGTCCTTATAACCGGCGACATGTCGTTTGCATACAATCCGGAGATACTCGCTTTGGGCGACATTTGCCGCCGGTTCAAGATAATTCTGATAAACAATAATGGAGGTGCGATCTTCAGGTTTATTCCTTCAACGCGCACCGCACCCGACCGTGAGGAGCTCTTCTGCACCCGGCCTCCGCTGGCTGTTCAGGAGATGTGCGCGTCTCTTGGCTGGAGCTATTATTGCGTGGACAACGAGACACAGAACAGGAGTCAGTTCCATAAGTTCATCGGAGACCCCGGCAACTCTCTGATCGAATATCGGTTCGACGGCGAATCGAGTCCGGATCAGCTTCTGGAATATATGAAGCTCAAGATCTGAAGAAAATACAAAGAATAAACAATATAATATTTCATAAAATGTTCAACTGGAAAACTATCAAGGAATATACCGACATCCTTTTCGAGGAGCTGGATGGGATAGCAAAAATCACAATCAACCGTCCTAAAGTCTACAATGCTTTCCGACCTCTTACAAATCAGGAAATGCTTGATGCCTTCTCAATCTGCCGCGAAAGGTCTGACATCCGCGTCATCATCCTTACAGGCGCGGGCGACAAGGCTTTCTGCAGCGGCGGCGACCAGAACGTGAAGGGTCACGGCGGTTATATCGACGGCAAGGGCGTTCCACGTCTGAACGTGCTCGAACTGCATCACGCCATCCGCTCTATTCCAAAGCCGGTGATCGCGATGGTAAATGGCTATTCTATCGGCGGCGGCAATGTCCTGCAGGTGGTTTGCGATCTATCGATTGCCTCTGAAAACGCCAAATTCGGCCAGACCGGTCCGAAAGTCGGGAGTTTTGACGGAGGATTCGGTTCTTCCTATCTTGCAAGATGCGTAGGGCAGAAAAAAGCCCGTGAAATATGGTTTCTGTGCAAACAATACACGGCTAAGGAGGCTCTTGAAATGGGGATGGTAAACGAAGTCGTTCCTTTCGAACGTCTCGAGGAGACCACTGTGGAATGGTGCCGGACAATCATGACGCGCTCCCCTTTCGCTATCCGCATGATAAAAAGATCGCTTAATGCGGAACTCGACGGTCAGCATGGCCTTATGGAACTTGCCGGCGACGCTACTCTTATGTATTATCTCACCGAAGAAGCCCAGGAGGGTAAAAACGCATTCCTCGAAAAGCGCGATCCTGACTTCGACCAATACCCGATGTTCCCCTGATTTGGAGCTTGTTCCTTAAAGATTTGAGAAAATGAAAATGCAGTTCGCTCCCTATATGCTGAAGTTCAGGCAGCCTGCAGGAACCTCACGAGGGGTATTGAATGAAAAAATCACCTGTTACATAAGGATTTTCGATGAATCCGATCCAAGCCGTTACGGAATCGGAGAGGCCGCCGTCTTTCCCGGACTATCTCCGGAGGCCGACGACCGGTATTTTTATAAGATCATGGAACTGCAGGCGAACATTGCCTTGGGACGTTCAACCGATCTTTCACATTTCCCTTCCCTGCAGGCCGGACTCGAACAGGCCATAAGAGATTTCTCGGGAGGATGCAATGGCACTTATTACCATTCTCCCTTTCTTGCCGGACAAAGTTCAATCGAGATAAACGGGCTTGTCTGGATGGGGACTTTCGAGGAAATGAGCCGGAGAGTGGAGTCTAAGCTTGACCAGGGCTTCAGGTGCATAAAGCTTAAAATAGGAGCCATCGACTGGAAAAAAGAGGTGGAGCTCATAGAATCAATCAGGAAAAGATATTCAAAAGACAAGGTGGAGATAAGGGTGGATGCAAACGGGGGCTTCACTATGGATAATGCTCTTCCTCGTCTGAAAAGGCTCGCCGACCTTGGCGTCCACTCTATTGAACAGCCGATCAAAGCCGGAATGCCGGCCCTGATGAGATTTCTGTGTGAGGTCTCCCCTCTCCCGATTGCTCTCGACGAAGAGCTTATCGGTAAATTCACCCGCGAGCAAAAGGCTGCTACACTCGATGAAATCAAGCCGGCCTATATTGTTCTTAAACCTTCTCTGATCGGCGGCTTCACAGGAGCACAGGAATGGATTGACCTTGCTGATGAAAGAGGAATCAGATGGTGGGTGACTTCATCTCTTGAATCAAACATCGGTCTCAACGCGCTTGCGCAATGGGTGGCGACCCTTCGGCAGCGAATGCCGCAGGGACTGGGAACAGGAGGTCTGTTCGAAAACAATCTTATCTCCCCTGTCTATATTCATGGCGACCGGCTCTGTTATGACCCGGCTCTTTCATACGATTATTCTCAGCTCGATGCTCTCGACTGGCGTGAGTAATCTCTAAACACGATAACAATGACATACGAAGAATTTGCCCGGGAATGGGATTCTGATTCTGATTTTATCGTATGCGGGACCTCCGGCTCGACAGGCTCCCCCAAGCAGATCAAGCTTCCGAAAATAGAGATGCTTCGGAGCGCGGAACGCACTGCACGGTATTTCAGCCTAAACGCCGGTTCTGAATTGCATTCATGCATTTCTCCAGACTACATCGGGGGGAAGATGATGCTTGTTCGGAAAAGATTTCTCGGCTGTCGTCTTTCCTGGGAAACCCCTTCCAACCACCCCCTGGAATCGTTTGAAGGAGATGAAATCGATCTGCTTTCGATTGTCCCTTCACAGATGATCTATATTCTCGACAACCTCGGGTCAATGCCCCGGATAAAAAATATCCTTATCGGAGGAGCCCCCATTCCGCCCTCTCTCAGGGAAAGGATTGTCTCGTCCGGACTCGATGTCTTTGAAAGCTACGGCATGACCGAGACATCGTCACATATCGCCATACGCAAAATCGGGAACGTGCTCTCTCCATTCAGGACTCTTGACGGAATTACTGTATCAAATCCTGACGGCCGTCTTTGTATAAATATACCTGACTGGATTGAAATTACAACAAACGATGTGGCGAATGTGATAAATCCAAATGAATTCCATATTCTTGGAAGAGCGGACAACGTCATTATCTCGGGAGGAAAGAAGATTCATCCCGAATCTGTCGAAATGCGACTTGAGAATCAACTTGACAATAGATATAGGTTTTATATAACTTCCAGACCTGACGAAAAATGGGGAGAGGCAGCAATACTTGTAACAGAAGCTCCTCCGGATTCCAAAGCGGAAATCACAGAAGTATGTCGGAGAATTCTTGACAAGCATGAGATTCCCAAGGAAATTATCTTTAAAGAAAAAATCGAACTGACACCCAACGGAAAGATCCGAAGAAACTAAGAGGGTCGTAATTTGTACGACACTCTAAGAAACACGCTTCAAGACGTCTTCAAGAGTCAAGTCCTGATCTTATAATAATCGGGAAGCAGGCAATTTATTATATTAGATGCCACAAACGTTATAAAAAACAGCTTTTTCTTTCTTTAATTTATAAAAATGTTGTAAATTTGTGTTTTAAAACAGACTTTACGCAAGTTTTCCATGCAAAGTTATGATTAAGAAAAGCCAACTCGAACGAATTATCAGCGAGGATCTTTCCGATATGTGGAATGCCTTGCGGCCTGATGAAAAAAGAATTGTCATCGACAATTTCAAATATGAGCATTACAAAAAGAATCAGATCATTTATGCGGAAAAGGAAACGCCTGAATCGCTTTTTTGTCTGCTCGAAGGAAAAGTAAAGATGTACAAAAGCGGAATCGGTGACCGCATTCAGATTCTGAGGCTTTACCGTCCCGTTCAGTATTTCGGTTACCGCGCCTATTTCGCCAATGAACCATACGTTTCTTCGGCGGCGGCTTTCGAGCCCACCGTTCTCGGCATCATACCCATGAACATTGTGGAACAACTCATCCGCAACAATAACGATCTCGCCATGTTCTTTATCCATGAACTTTCAAGGAATCTCGGCGGAGCAGATACAAAAATAATAAATCTAACTCAGAAACATATACGCGGCCGTCTCGCGGAATCATTGCTCCTTCTTGCCGACAATTACGGCTACGAGGACGATGAATCCACTCTTAAGATCTACATGAGCCGCGAGGATCTTGCGAATCTCTCAAACATGACGACTTCGAATGCTATCCGCACACTGACAACCTTCGTTTCAGAAAAACTTATCCTTGTCGACGGCCGTCGAATAAAAATCATCAACGAGCCGCAACTCCGCAAGATTTCCAAATTCGGTTAATTTCCGGAATTGAATCCCGCAAATGTAAGTCTATCTAATTATGACTCAATAAGCAAATAAAATATAAAAGAGGAACGAAAATCGTTCCTCTTTTTTGTTATATTAAGTTTCAGATTCATACGGCTGAACGAATCACGCCGCGCTCGGAATGCTTGACAAAATTTACGATCTCGTCTCTGAACTTTGTCTCCGGGATCGTATCCTCGATAAGTTTAATCGCGTTTGTGACATTAAGTTCGCTAAGATAAAGAATTCTATAGATCTCGCCGATGTGTCTTACCTCTTCCTCCGTGAAACCATTGCGGTGAAGGCCCACGGCATTAAGGCCGACGTATGAGATTGGCTCTCTTGCCGCCTTGACGAAAGGTGGAATATCCTTATTGACCAAAGCGCCGCCCTGAAGCATGATATTTCTACCCAGATGACAGAACTGATGGATAAGGGCTCCTCCGCCGATAACGGCATAATCGTCTACTATGACCTCTCCGCCAAACTGGGTGGCGTTAGAAACGATCACCCTGTTGCCTATACAGCAGTCGTGAGCTACGTGAGTATATGCCATAAGCAGCGTATTGCTGCCGACTACTGTCTTTCCTTTAGCTGCGGTGCCTCTGTTTACAGTGACACATTCACGCAGAACAGTGCCGTCTCCAATATATGCCAACGTGTCCTCGCCCCGGAATTTAAGATCCTGGGGAATGGCGGCAACTACCGCACCGGGAAATATAGTGACACCGCTTCCAATTCTGGCACCAGGAAAAATGGTGACGTTCCCATATATTTTCGTATTGTCGCCGATTTCTACATTGTCGTAGATAGTGGAGAAATTTCCTATCGAGACGTTGTTTCCTATTTTCGCTCCGGGATCTACAGTATATAACTTATCCATGTCGATTACTTGTTTTTAATGATCTGGGCCATGAATTCAGCCTCACAAACTATTTTCTCTCCGACAAAGGCATATCCCTTCACCATGGCGCAACCGCGTCTGATCTCCGTGGTCAAAGCGACGCTTAAAAGAAGTGTGCTGCCGGGCACTACCTTCTGACGGAATTTAACATTGTCTATCTTCAGGAAGTAAGTGGAATACTTCTCAGGATCCTCAAGGAAATTCAATACGAGCACTCCGGCGGCCTGAGCCATGGCCTCGACCTGCAATACGCCCGGCATGACAGGCTCTTCGGGGAAATGGCCCTGGAAGAAAGGTTCGTTAACCGTCACGTTCTTTACGGCGACACAATGCTTCTTGTCAATCTCAATGACCTTGTCGATAAGAAGGAACGGATAGCGGTGCGGAAGCAACGCCTTGATTCCGTTTACATCGATGATCGGCGCCACATTCGGATTATACACCGGGCTCTGTGCATCGGTATGCTTTACTTCCTTGCGCACCATACGGGTAAATTTATTATTTATCGTATGACCGGGACGGATAGCCACGACTCTGCCACGGATAGGACGGCCGATAAGAGCGAGATCGCCTATGATATCCATAAGCTTATGACGGGCAGGCTCATTGTCCCAGCGCAATGGTTTAGGATTTATATAGCCGAGTTTGCTCAGATGCATTCTCGGAACGTTTACTATATCGCAGATCTCGTCAATCTTGTCTTGAGAAATCTCCTGATCATAGATGACTATGGCGTTATCAAGATCTCCCCCTTTTATGAGGTTATGGTTAAGAAGAGCCTCTATTTCACGGACGAATACGAACGTACGAGCGCTCGAGACTTCCTGCTTGAATTCGGCGAGATCATCAAGCACGGCAAACTGATTGGGAAGCACAGGTGAATTATATTCCACCATGCATTCCACGCTGAATCTGTCGTCGGGATAGATGGTAAGCGTCGAGCCTGTTGTATCGTCTTTAATCTGGGTTTTCTCCTTTATGATATAGAAATCTTTGTCAGCGTTCTGCTCCAGCAGACCGACCTTTTCAATATTCTCTACATAAATGATGGCGCTGCCGTCAAGAATCGGCAGTTCCGGGCCGTCAACCTCTATAAGGCAATTATCGACCCCCGCCGCATAAAGCGCTGCGAGACCATGCTCAACCGTACTTATGCGGACCTCGTTCTTTCCGAGCACTGTTCCCCGAGTGGTGTCGACAACATTTTCTGCTACCGCATCAATCACGGGTGTACCCTCAAGATCTATTCTTTTTATCTTATAGCCAGTATTCTCTTCCGCCGGCTTGAAAGTGGCGGTGATAGTAAGCCCTGAATGCAGACCTTTACCCTTTACCGTGAACGGCGCTTTTAAAGTGAGTTGATTCATATCTTGTTCTTATTATAAATAAGGTAACCGCTCGCGATTCCTTATTTTCTTATTATTTCTTTCTGAAAAGTTCCTCAAGCTTCTTTATATAAACCTGATTCTTTGCGAACTGCCGGGCGTCTATTGCAGGATACCCGATGATCCGCTTTTTGTTGCCGACACTATTGGGAATTCCCGACTGGGCTCCGATCTCATTCATGTCGCCTACCTTGATATGCCCGGCAAATCCGACCTGTCCTCCGACCATATTATGGTCGCCGATCTTCGTCGAACCCGCTACGCCGACCTGTGCGGCAAATACATTCCCTACCCCGATCTCCACGTTATGCGCGACCTGGATGAGATTGTCAAGTTTAGTTCCCTTTCCGATGCGGGTCGAGCCGAAAGTGGCACGGTCTACTGTAGTATTGGCCCCTATCTCGACATCGTCATCGATCACGACATTTCCTATCTGGGGTATCTTCTCGTATGAGCCGTCTTTGCAGGGCGCGAATCCGAAACCGTCAGCTCCTATCACCGCTCCGGAATGGATTATGCATCGGCTGCCGATCGAACAGCCTTCATAAATTCTCACTCCTGAGCGAATCACGGTGTCTTCGCCGATTTTAACTTTGTCGCCTATATATGCCTGCGGATAGATCTTGACATTCCTGCCAAGCTCCACATTCTTGCCTATATAAGCGAAAGCGCCTATGTATGCCCCTTCGGGAACCGTCACCCCTTCGGATACAAACGAGGGATTCTCAATCCCTTCAGGCAGCGACTTGTTCTTCTGAATCGCATTCAGAAGATGAGCCAGAGCAACGTATGGATCCTCAACTCTAATAAGGACAGGTTTCACTTCGCCTTCGATTTCAAAGTCATTCCTGACAAGGACCGCCGAGGCTTTCGTATCATATATATGGTGGGAATATTTGGGATTGGCTATAAATGTGATGCTACCGGGAGTGGCCTCTTCGATTTTGGCAAACTCAGTAATTTTCACGTTCCCGTCGCCCTCTACCTTTCCGTTAATGAAGGAGGCTATGAGTTGGGGGGTTAATTCCATTTCTTGTCTGCGTGATTTAATTTTAAATGTGTGATTTTATTTAAAATTGGATGTCGTAAAGAGAAAGGCAGGCCGACATTCCTGATTATCATTCGCAAAATTATAAAAAATTCATGATTTAACCTATTTAAAACCATTTAAACTTTCTTCTATAAGCCAATAATGACATAATTATATACATTTTTGTCAATTAAAATCTCGCTTTCTTTAAAATTTTAGTATCTTTGCATTCGGAAGCGGAACCAATCGAATTCTTGGAATTCAGCTTTGGTTTCTTTATATAATTATTATGTTTTCTAAGGAACTGACCGGATCTAAGAACCCGTTATTTTCGTTTCCGCTATAAACTGAAACAACAAAATTCATAACCTAAACTTATTATCAATGGAAATTTCACACATTGAGCACATCGGTATAGCCGTTCCGAATCTTGAAGAGGCTATAAAATATTACGAGAACGTTCTCGGAATGAAATGCTACAAACAGGAAGTTATTGAAGACCAGAAAGTTACAACAGCATTCTTCAAAGTAGGTGACACAAAGATCGAGCTTCTTGAGCCCACATGTCCCGAAAGCACAATCGCCAAATTCATCGAGAAGAACGGCGGTCGCGGCGGCATGCACCACATGGCTTTCGCCGTTGAGGACGGCGTTGCCAACGCTCTTGCCGAAGTTGAGGCAAAAGGAGTGAAACTCATCGACAAAGCTCCCCGCAAAGGCGCTGACGGCCTGCAGATCGCATTCCTCCATCCGAAGTCGACAGAGGCTGTTCTGACAGAACTCTGTGAGGATCCCAATAAGTAAAAATCAATATAAAGCCCGGCCGGTTTATTTTTGTTCCGGCAGGGCTTTTATGCAATTATAACAACAATGAGCAAACAGGAAGAAAAGATTAGTCAGCTTATAGAGAAACGTGCCGAGGCTCGTCTTGGCGGCGGTCAGAAAGCTATCGACAAACAGCATGAACGCGGAAAATATACAGCGCGCGAAAGAATAGCCATGCTTCTCGACGAAGGCAGCTTCGAGGAGCTTGATATGTTTGTGACTCACCGTTGCACCAACTTCGGGCAGGACAAGAAACATATCCTCGGTGATGGCGTCGTAACCGGTTTCGGTACTGTTGAAGGTCGCCTTGTTTACGTTTTCGCACAGGATTTCACCGTATTCGGAGGTTCGCTTTCCGAGACAATGGCTCAGAAAATCTGCAAGGTCATGGATATGGCCATGAAGATGGGTGCACCCGTTATCGGGCTCAACGACTCAGGCGGTGCCCGTATCCAGGAAGGTATCAACGCTCTTGGCGGATACGCTGAGATTTTCCAGCGCAACATCATGGCATCGGGCGTTATTCCCCAGATTTCCGCAATTCTCGGTCCATGTGCCGGCGGAGCGGTATACAGCCCTGCCCTTACCGACTTCACAATCATGACCAAAGGCATATCATATATGTTCCTTACCGGTCCGACGGTTGTCAAGACAGTTACAGGCGAGGATGTTTCGCAGGAGCAGCTCGGCGGCGCTTCCGTTCACTCCACCAAAAGCGGTGTGACACACTTCGCCACAGAGTCGGAAGAGGATGCCATCAAGGTTATCCGTCAGCTTCTCAGCTACATTCCTCAGAACAATCTCGAAGAGACTCCTCTTGTTGAATGCAACGACCCGATCGATCGCCTTGAGGATAAGCTCAACGATATTATCCCGGACAGCGCAAAACGTTCCTACGATATGTATGACGTTATCCAGTCGGTTGTCGACAATGGTGAATTCCTTGAGATTCAGAAAGATTTCGCCAAGAATATCATCGTCGGCTTCGCCCGCATGAACGGCCAGGCTGTCGGTGTTGTAGCCAACCAGCCTAAGGTGCTTGCCGGAGTTCTCGACTCCAACGCCTCGCGCAAGGGCGCACGCTTCGTCAGATTCTGCGATGCCTTCAACATTCCTCTGGTAACATTGGTTGACGTTCCCGGATTCCTTCCCGGAACAGGCCAGGAATACAACGGTGTCATCCTGCATGGCGCAAAGCTTCTTTATGCCTACGGCGAGGCCACCGTTCCTAAAGTTACCGTTACACTCCGCAAGAGCTACGGCGGAAGCCACATCGTGATGAGCTGCAAGCAGCTCCGCGGTGACGTGAACTATGCTTGGCCCTCTGCCGAGATCGCCGTTATGGGTGCGGAAGGCGCTGTCGGAGTGCTCTATGCCAAAGAGGCAAAGACTCATGAGAATCCAGCCGAATTCAAGAAAGAAAAAGAGGCTGAATACACCGAGCTCTTCGCCAATCCTTATCAGGCAGCAAAATATGGCTACATCGACGATGTGATCGAGCCCAGAAACACCCGTTTCCGCATAATCAAGGCTTTGAACATGCTTGCCACTAAGAAACAGACAAATCCTGCCAAGAAACATGGCAATATACCTCTTTAAAAACAATCAGAATGTTAAAAAAACATATTTTGAGCGTTGCATTGAGCGGAATGCTGATGACCATGACCCTTCCGGTCATGGCATCGGCTCCCGTTGAACCGCAACATGAATATACCGAGGTATCGACCCAGGACGAGCAGATCAATGTAGAAGGCGACTGGGTAGAAAGCAAGGAGGTCAATACCGTTCAGGAAAGCGAGCTCACGCGCAAGGCCATCCAGGCAGAGAAAGCGCGCAATGCAGCCGAAAACGACCGTTTCGGCGGTGCCATCACAATTATCGCGATGTGTATAGTTCTGTCCGCCCTTATCATCCTGAGCCTTCTATTCCTCGGATTCGGCAAGATTTCCTCCATCATTCTCACAAAGAAGAAGCGCGCTGCTCATGGAGTTACCTCGGAGACATCGGAGGAACATCACGAAGAGCTTGACTCTGGTGAGGTTATCGCCGCTATCGGAATGGCTTTGGCTGAACATTTCGGACAGGGTCATGATATGGAGGACACCATCCTTACGATCAAACGTATGAGAAAAGCCTACTCTCCCTGGAATTCCAAAATCTATAATATGCGTCACATGCCGGAAATGAATGCCGCAAGCGCTTCAGTCCGCCGCCCGCTTAAATAATCCTATATCTAAATCAAAATGAAAGAATATAAATACAAAATAAACGGACTGAAGTTCAATGTTTCCGTCGGTGACGTTGTCGAAAATGAAGTCCGCGTGGAAGTAAACGGCACCCCCTATAAAGTGGAGCTCGAAAAGACTAAATCTTCCAAACCTTCAAAACCGGCAATGTCTCAGGCAGGAAAGACCGAATCAGCAAAGGCTGTGGTCGCAGCCGCTCCGACCCAGCAGGTAAAGCCCGTTGTGTCTGCCGGAGTAGCCTCCGCAGTCAAGAGTCCTCTTCCCGGAACCGTGATGAGCTTCTCCGTGAAGGAGGGTGATTCCGTTAAACAGGGCGACACCGTCTGCATCCTCGAGGCCATGAAGATGGAAAACGACATCCACTCAGACAAGGGAGGAACGGTTAAAAAGATTCTTGTAAACGTAGGAGACGCCATCCTCGAGGGAACCGATATCATGATTATTGAATAATCCGGCTGTATCAGCTATTAATTATCAGATTATGATATTGGCCAGTGAATACTCATTCGGAGGTTTTATGAGCCAGACGATTGCAGATTTCTGGAAATTCACCGGATTCTACAACTGCGAATGGACTAACCTCGTCATGCTTGCCGTAGGATGTTTCTTCGTATGGCTTGCGATAAAGAAAAATTTCGAACCCCTTCTGCTCGTTCCGATCGGCTTCGGTATGCTTATCGGCAATATACCCTTCCAGGCCGGAATGGAGATAGGTATCTATGAGCCGGGATCCGTTCTCAATATCCTCTATAACGGTGTAGAGAAAGGATGGTATCCTCCTCTGATCTTCCTCGGCATCGGCGCGATGACCGATTTCTCCGCTCTTCTCGCCAACCCGAAACTGATGATCATCGGAGCATGCGCCCAGTTCGGTATCTTCGGCGCATACATGCTTGCTCTTCTTTGCGGATTCGATCCTCTGTCGGCAGGCTGCGTTGCCATCATCGGAGGTGCCGACGGCCCGACTGCAATTTTCACAACGTCCAAGCTCAATCCCGAGTTGCTCGGCGCAGTAGCGGTTTCGGCATATTCCTATATGGCTCTGATTCCGCTTATCCAGCCCCCTCTGATGCGTCTTTTCACCACCCAGAAGGAGCGTATGATCAAAATGAAACCGGCACGCGTAGTGAGCCAGAACGAGAAAATCATTTTCCCCATCGTCGGTCTGCTTCTGACATGCTTCGTGGTTCCTTCGGGCATTCCTCTGTTGGGTATGCTTTTCTTCGGTAACCTTCTCCGTGAGAGCGGAGTCACCACACGTCTTGCAAAAACCGCAAGCAACGCCATGACGGATATCGTGACAATTCTTCTTGGACTTACAGTGGGAGCTTCCACTCAGGCCGACAAATTCCTTACCGTCGACACTCTCCTTATCTTCGGTCTCGGTTTTTGTGCATTCATTATCGCATCTTCCGCAGGTGTGCTCTCGGTCAAGCTTTTCAACCTGTTCCTCAGAAAAGGCAAGAAGATCAATCCGCTTATCGGAAATGCCGGCGTATCCGCAGTTCCTATGGCGGCTCGAATTTCCAACAACATTGGTCTCGAATACGATCCTTCGAACTATCTGCTTATGCACGCGATGGGTCCCAATGTTGCCGGCGTTATCGGATCAGCAGTGGCTGCCGGTGTCCTTCTCAGCTTCCTGGGTTAAGGAAATTACTACTCAACATACATTCATTGACAAAAGAGATCTCTTCGGGGGTCTCTTTTGTTTGAATTAATCTACCTTATTTCAGCGGGCCGTTGATAAAAACATATAAACGATGTAAATTTTTGTGAACCATCTTCTCCCCCCTGCGTTTTAAATATAGATTAGATAACTT
>CAJTYD010000039.1 GCA_910583775.1 uncultured Muribaculaceae bacterium
GCTTGGCGGTGGATGCCGCTTAGCCTATGAATAAATTTTTAACGAACTATTGTCTGAGGCGTTTCGAAACTTAAACCGATTTTAACAGATCAGATCCTGACTAAAGGCTGGCACCGCCTCGGAAAAGACTGATCGAAAGGGATTCGTTTAAAGGCGGGACAATATCATGGACGACTTGAAATGTGAAACAACAGATAACAGATAAAAGAAACAAACAAAAACAACAGATATCCCGAAGGCATCAAAGTTAACCGAAAAGAGAGAATGGCGATATCTTTCCGAAGATAGAGGAAGCTCTGAAAGGAAATCCTAAGGCATTATATTCTTAAGGTGAGATTGAACGCTATTCATAAAACAAATCTAACAGAAATGGACTCAAAAGCAATCATCGCAAAGGCCTATACCGACTACCGGAATGAAGTATACCGCTATATGCTTTATAAGACAGGCGACGAACAGAACGCGGACGACATGACACAGGATGTGTTCATGAAGCTCCTTTGCTACGACACTCCTATAATATGGTCGACGGTGAAGAACCTGATCTACAAGATCGCCTTCAACATGGTGGCGGTCTACTGGCGGCGCTATTATGTCCGTCAGGACGCCGACAAATATCTGATGGAGACCATCGAGACGTCTGCCAACGTCACGGAAGAGACCGTGATCGGCGAGGAGCTTGCGATGCATGAGCGCAAATGCCTTGCGCGGATGGCCAAGCGTCGCCGCATGGTTTACGAGCGCCGCCGTTTCTTCGGAGAGTCCGCCCAGGAGATAGCCGAGAGCCTCAACCTGTCGCGCCGCACGGTGGAGAACCACCTTTTCCTCGGCTACAAGGAGATGAGGAGTTATATTTCCGAATGCTGCTGAAAACAACAAATTAACTCTGCCGCTTCGGCCTCAGCCGCACCTCAGGCCCAAGTGGCTTCCCAAAGGACAGTGAAAGGTACGGTGGTCGATGCCACGGGCGCGCCTCTGATCGGCGCGACCGTGATGATTCCCGGAACCACAACGGGAACATCAACCGACCTCGACGGAAACTTCACCATTAAAGTCGGCGATGCCAAGGAAATCCAGGTATCCTATATAGGATATCAGACAATGAAAGTGGCTATCAACGGCCAGACAGAACTCAAGATCGTGATGCAGGAGGACAGCTCCGTGCTCGACGAGGTGGTGGTTGTCGGCTACGGTGTGCAGAAGAAGGCCACGATGACCGGTGCGGTCAGCGTCGTGGGCGAGAAACAGCTTCAGGACAAGGGATCGCTCGCCAGCCCCGTGCAGGCGATGCAGGGTCAGGTGCCGGGCGTGATCATCACCCGCAGCAACTCCGCTCCGGGCGAGGAGGGATGGAACATGAAGATCCGCGGTTCAGTCTCCAAGAACGCTTCCGATCCTCTCGTGATCATCGACGGCGTGGAATATGAAGGCGTAGGAGCCCTCAACCAGATCAACCCTAATGATATCGCGACGATGAACATCCTCAAGGATGCCGCCGCCTCAATCTACGGTTCTAAAGCCGCCGGCGGCGTCGTGCTCATCACCACCAAGAAGGGATCGGCCGACCGCGTGAGGGTTGACTACAACGGATCGTTTACCGCAAAATTCATAGGTAACCAGCCGAGCAGCATGCGCATCGTCGACTGGGCCAACGCCCAGATCGAGGCTTACCGCAACGACGGTTACGACGACTCATACAACCGCATCCAGTGGTGCAAGATGATGATCGAATACAAAGACCAGTATTTCGACTTCGACCACGTGAAGAACCCTATCGACATGTTCTCCGACACGGCCGACCTCACATTCTTCGACACCAACTGGAACGACATCCTCTGGGGCAACTCCTGGTCGACCAGCCACGACCTGGCCGTTTCGGGCGGAAGCGAGAAGGCGTCCTACCGCGTTTCGGCCGCATACATGTATGACGACTCCAACCTGAAATGGGGCAAGAACAACAACAACCGTTTCAATCTCCGTCTCAACAATACGTTCAAGTTCCACGAGAGATTCTCGCTCACCTCGTCGATCGCCGTAAACCGTCAGGACCAGGTTTCTCCGACGCTGATCGGCCAGGCGCTGACATCGAGCACCGCGCAGCCCGGTTTCCCCTCCTCCACAAAAGACGGCAAGCCTTACGGCTGGGGAACATGGACATCTCCCAACTGGGCCGCAGAGCTGGGCGGCGAGAACAAATACAAGGCTGTCTCGGTCAACGTCAGCGAGGCCTTCAAGTATGACATCATCAACGGCCTCAGCCTCAACGCCACTTTCGGCTATAACTACCGTGTCGCCACCCCGACGAAACTGATATCGCGTACGAACGGCAACGCCGAGTGTCCGAACAACGCCACGACTTTCGGCCGTGACTGCGCCGCCATCTATCAGCTCGCGCTGCGCTACGTGCTTCAGGACGATGCCACGGCCGCAGCCCGCGCCGTCGCCGACATCAAGGCCTGGGTGGAGAACTGCGACGGTATCCACCACAACGGCGACACCAACCAGCAGCTGATCCTCTTCCAGGTCTATCAGTTCGCCAACGGCATGGAGCTCCTCCGCGACTTCAACGGCTACGGACAGAGCGACGACTTCAGGAAGGCGTGCGACTGGCTCGTGGAAAAATTCTATCCCACGGCCACCGACTTCCTCAAGCGCCACAACAACACCACCGACCACTACTGGCTCAACTGGGATCTGGCATCGATGACATCGATCCTCGCCATGGGTATCCTTACCGAAGACCAGGATAAGATCAACGAGGCAATCCTCTACTTCAAGAACGGTATCGGCTCCGGCAATTACCAGAAGGCCGCCAACTTCGTCTATGACGATCCCGACGGCACGGGCATCAATATCGCGCAGTGTAACGAGTCGGGCCGCGACCAGGGCCACGCGACGCTCTGCATGTCGCTGATGGCGGCCTTCTGCCAGATGGCCTACAACATCGGGGAGGACCTCTTCGCCTTCGACAACCATCGCATGGTTGCCATGGCCGAATACACCGCCAAGTTCAACTGCCCCAAGAAGGGAATCATCCCCACTTCGACCGACGACGGTTCGTTTGCCCATTCCATCACTTCGCTTCCTTATACCAGCTACATCTGGTGTCCGGACAGCGACAACAAGACCGGCGAGCGCACTACACTCGCTTCCGACAAGCGCGGCACACGCCGTCCGGGCTGGGAGATCTGGCGCGCCTACGGCAAGAAGACCGGCTTCAAGACCGTCTATGTTGATGAGTTCGCCGATTATCTTTTCCCCGACGAGGGCGCAGGCATCTACGACAGAAACACCGGCGGCTTCGACCAGACAGGCTGTTCGTCGCTGATGTTCTACCGCGAATAATCCCCCTACATCTCACAAGATTGCCGGGAAACAGCTGGACTTCCAGCCGTTTCCCGGCAATTCTATTCAGAAGGTATGCTCTATGAGTATGCTGTCAGATCGAGAACCAGCAGACTATGAGCCAGTAGACGCCGGCGGCGGCTGCGGCGCCTAAGATGGGGCCGACGACGGGCACCCAGCTGTAGTTCCACTGGCTGCTGCCTTTTCCCTTGATGGGGAGGAAGAAGTGGGCCAGACGCGGACCGAAATCCCTGGCCGGATTGATGGCGTATCCCGTTGTGCCACCGAGCGACATACCGATCACCACCACAAGAAGCGCCACGGGGAGGGCGCCGATCGTGCCGAGTCCGACTTCGGCGGCGTTGGCCTTGGTGCTCAGGAAGAGAATCACCAGAATCAGGATGAATGTCCCTACCATCTCGGAGATGAGGTTGCGCCAATAGTTTTTCACTGCCGGTATTGTCGAGAAGACGCCGAGCTTGGTGGCCTGGTCTTCGGTAAGGTCGAAATGATCCTTATAGAATATGTAGACCACTGTCGCTCCGCAGAAGGCGCCCATCACCTGCGCGAAAATATAGGGGACAACGAAAGCCCAGGGGAATTTCCCCGCTATGGCGAGGCCTACGGAGACCGCGGGGTTGAGGTGTGCACCGGTGTATGGCCCTGCGATGAAGACGCCGCACATCACCGCCAGACCCCAGGCGAGAGTGACTACGACCCAGCCTCCGGCCTCTCCTTTGGATTTTTTGAGCGAGACGCATGCCACTACTCCGCATCCTAACAATATCATTACAAATGTGCCCAGAAACTCAAACAGACATTGGGCTATCAGAGGGAGTTCATTCATGGTTTTTTATGTTTGGATTGATAATAACACGAAGAGGGGTATATTACTTCCCCTCGGCGCGTTCGGAACGCGGATATTGGGAGAGAGTGCGCTCTACGGCGATATGCCAGCCGCGGAGTTCCTGCGCCACCTCTTCCTTGGGGGCTTCGGGACAGAACTGGCGGTCTACCTGCCACTGCTTCTGGATTTCGTTTATGTCTTTCCAGTATCCAACGGCGAGGCCGGCGAGATATGCAGCTCCGAGGGCCGTTGTCTCGGTGATTTTCGGCCGGAGCACATCGACGCCGAGAATATCGCTCTGGAACTGCATGAGCAGGTTGTTTCGCGAGGCTCCTCCGTCGACCTTGAGCTCGGTGATGTGCAGCCCGGCGTCGCGTTCCATGGCCTTGGCTATGTCGTAGGTCTGGTAGGCGATTCCTTCGAGTGCGGCCCGTGCTATGTGGGCCGTGGTGGTGCCTCGGGAGATGCCGCAGATCACTCCGCGGGCGTGCTGGTCCCAGTATGGCGCTCCCAGGCCTGTGAGGGCGGGCACGAAATAGACGCCGTCGGTGTCGCGGACCGACGAGGCGAGAGCCTCGACGTCGGATGAACTCTGGATGCAGTGAAGCCCGTCGCGCAGCCATTGCACCACGCTTCCTCCCACAAAGATGGAGCCTTCGAGAGCGTAGGTGACTTTGCCGCCGACTTCCCAGGCGATGGTGGTGAGCAGGCGGTTTTTCGACATGATGGGCTTGTCGCCGCTGTTCATGAGCAGGAAGCATCCTGTTCCGTATGTGTTTTTCATGGAACCGGGTGCGACGCACATCTGCCCGAAGAGGGCGGCCTGCTGGTCGCCGGCGATCCCGGCTATCGGCACCTTGTGGGCGAAGAGGGTAGTGGTGGTGTGGCCGTAGACCTCGCTGCTCTGTTTCACTTCGGGCATCATCGAGCGCGGGATGTCGAAGAGGTCGAGAAGCTCCTGGTCCCATTCGAGGGTGTGGATGTTGAAAAGCATCGTGCGCGATGCGTTGGTGACATCGGTGACATGTACCTCTCCTCGTGTGAGACGCCAGACGAGCCAGGTATCGACGGTTCCGAACATAAGTTTGCCATCCTCGGCGCGTTTGCGGGCTCCCGGCACGTTGTCGAGAATCCATTTGATCTTTGTTGCGCTGAAATAGGCGTCGAGAATAAGACCGGTCTTCTGTCTGATCATGTCGGTCACTCCTTTGTCGCGCAGCGCGTCGCAGAAGTCGGAGGTGCGCCGGTCCTGCCAGACGATGGCGTTGTAGATCGGCTCTTCAGTGTCGCGGTCCCAGACGATTGTGGTCTCGCGCTGGTTTGTGATTCCGATTGCCGCTATGTCAAGGCCGTTGATTCCGATTTCGGAGATCGCCTCGGCCACGACAGCGGCCTGCGACGACCATATCTGGTGCGGGTCGTGTTCCACCCATCCGGATTTTGGGAAAATCTGAGGGAATTCCTTTTGTGCCACGGCACATATATTGCCCTGATGGTCGAATACGATTGCCCGCGAGCTGCTCGTTCCCTGATCGAGAGAGAGAATGTATTGGTTTGTAGACATAATTAGGTGATAATAAAGGTTGTTGATAAATTTAGTTATTCAGGCTCCACTCCGTTGAGGCGGCGTGTCTCTTCGATGTCGAGGGCGCGGGCGATGATGGAGATCGGGTTGTCGCAATGTTTTGAGGTCGACATTTCTATCTGCCATTTGCAGGTTTCACAGTCTGTGGCCACCAGATCTGGATCTTTGGTCTCGATGTCGGCGAAGAGCCCTGCTCCGATTTCCTGCGAATAATTGTAGTTTTCCTTTTTGAAGCCGTAGGTTCCGGCGATCCCGCAGCATGACTGGTGAAGGGGTATCCATTCCAGTCCGGGAATCATGCGCAGCAGCGAGGTGGAATAGATTGTCCATCCGAGTTTCTGCATGTGGCACGGAACATGATATGCTATTTTCTCATGGTAGTCTTTGCGGAAGGCGAGTTTCACTTCACCGCGGTCGACGAGGTCGTAGAGGAAACGGGTTGCGAGCATGATGCTGTCGCGGATGTCGTCGGTATCGATTCCGAGAATGTGGGGATATTCGTCACGCATGGTGAAGGTGCAGGTGCTGCTGGTCGTCACCACGGGCATACGCCCGTCGATGGCTGCCTTGCGGATAGAGGCGACGTTTATCTCGGCGTCGCGTGTGGCTTCCTTGACGCAGCGGTTTGAGATCTTGGCCACTCCGCAGCATTTCTCTTTCTCCAGCAGCTGCACTCCGTAACCTGCCGCATTGAGCACCGTGATCAGGTCTTTGCCGAGTTGCGGATAGTTGTAGTTCACGTAACAGCCGTGGAAATATGCCACCTGTTTCTTGAACTGTCTCTGCTTTTCGGCGGCGTTGCGGCGATACCAGGTGTCGAAACGTTGGGAGGCGTATTTGGGAAACTGCCTGTGGGAGTCGATGCGGAGCGTGGCGTCCATGATCTTCTTTACGGGCTTCAGGCCGAGGGTGTAGTTTACTATCGGAGCCATCGCGGTGGCGACGGTGCCCATGAAGTCGGTGTTTCCGAGCATGGTGTCGCGCAGCGAAGGGCGTCCTTCGGCATATTTGATGCGGGCCGACATTATGATGTCGCCGATCTTGACGTTGCTCGGGCAGGCCACCTCGCAGCGCTTGCAGTTGAGGCAGTATTTGAGGGCCTCGTCGTAGAAGTAGGGCTTTTTGAGGCGATAGCGCTCGCCGTCGGGGCCGGCCTGTTTGGGGCCGGGATAATCGGGATTGACGGGCGTCACGGGGCAATAGACAGTGCAGATGGTACATTTCTTGCACTCTTCGAAATTATTGTGGCTGTAGTTATGTTCCTGTTCCATAGTGTAAGAGCGCTTTAATTGTTACCCAATATTTCGGAGGCGGCGTGAAGGGATGTCACCATTGTCACGCCGGCTCCCGACATTTCGCTTAATGAGTCGGCTTCGGCAAGGAGGGATCCTACGGCATAGATGTTTTCGACCGGTTTGCCGAGCAGGGAGGGATGCAGGGCATCGTCGGTCGTCACTCCGCATTTCTCGTATGGCTGGGGTGCGTAGAAGTCTTTGTCATACCATTGTGTTCTCCCTCCGTGCAGGCTTACGTCCAGACCTAAGACCGGCTCATATATCTTTTCCATATTCGCCCTGATTCCGTTTGAGAAGAAACTTCCGGAGGCCATTACGAACGTATCGGCCTCAAGAGGCATCTCTCCGAGATTGTAGGTATATATCCGTTTGAGACGACCGTTCCTGAAATCACCTCTCAGAGCGGTGTCGCCGAGAAGATACTCCCCTCCGAGACGCTGGAATCTTTCGCGGAGCATAAGTTGCGTCCTGACTCCGGGCACGTTGGCTGGAATCGTGGGGACCATCCATAGCGGGCGGTCGCAGAGGTCGCGGAGCTGCCTGAGGGGCTCTTCGCTGTATAGGCCGAATACGGCGGGAGTGAGGATCACCTCGCAGTCGCGGCTTTTTTCGTTAAGCTGGTCGGCTATTTCCTCGAGGTCCTCGTCGTTGAGCACGCGGGCTATCGTGGAGGAACGCATCTCGGTGCTCGATTTGCGCAGATGTGCGATTCCGGGGGTGTCGTAAGTGGAGATCACCGATTTTACGCCGCGTTTCGAGAGGCCGGCGGCGATGAACTGGGGATAGAAGTCTATGTAGCCGTAGACGTTTATGATGGCGGCGCTGCCGAAGGGGAGGGTGTGCGGATTGGTGAACGTCAGATGGTCGGGGAGCGTGAGCCAGCTCGGCTTGATGAGACCCACGGGGGAGAGACGCCAGGAATTGCGTTCCGGGTCTCCATGGAGTTCTATTCCGGCCCGTTTCATCAGGTCGATGAACTGGCGTGTGTATTCTTCGGCGCGCTCGCGGCCCATTTTCTTCAGGGGATGCGCGGCGGGGAGGCTGTCGATGGCTTCGAAGGGGCGCTCCACGAACTTGCCGCCGAGACGTCCGAGAAGCTCGAAGGAACCGGAGCAGAAATGCAGCGCGCTCTGTCCGGCCGAGACTATTGCGACCTTTTTGCCGTTTTCGAGGAGCCTGATGCCGGCGAGAAGTCCGGCAAGACCGCCGCCTATTATTATAGTGTCGAATTTCATAGTATATAATCTCTATAAGTTTAAAATTGAGCAGGTTGAGGTTCCTCTTCGTCTGCCTCTTCCATTGCGTTGACGGGACCCAAGGGGAGTTCTTCGTGGTGTCCGTCGCCGCTGTCGAGGCCGAGGACTCCTTCATATAGCCATGATGTGAACTGAGTCTCCACCATTGTGTCGCCCCAGGCCACGGGATACATACCTTTCCAGCGCTCGTTCATGAAGTTCGCGAGATCGTGCAGGGAGCGGGAGGCGCAGTTTTCGGCGCGGTTCAGGAGGCCGGCGGCGCGGCAGGCGCAGAGCTCTCCCTGGCATGTGCCCATTCCCACGCGGGTTCGGCGCCGCAAGTTGATCATGTTGTGGACATGGAGATTGTTGATGGCATATTTCACTTCGCCTACCGAAACCTGCTCGCATTCGCAGACAAGCGCGTCGTCATATTCCTTTTCGTTTGGAATAAGGGCGCTGAGGGTGCCGTGGCGTCCTTCGGCGGCTTTCTGCTCGGTGCTCAGGCCTATCACGTTGGCACGGCCTTTCTCCACGTCGGTCTCGGCCTCGGAGCCGGGGAGCGGCACTTCGGCGGTGAGACAGGGGCGGTCGACGCCTAATTTCTTGCAGGCGAGGTCGGTGGCCCATTGCGCCATCAGGCGGTAGGTCATCAGCTTGCCGCCGGTGATGGTGATGAATCCTTCGACGCCGTCGCGCGAGGCATGGTCGAGGCAGACGATGCCGCGGCTGATGCTTCGGCCTGTCGGATCGTCGTCGGAGGCCACGAGCGGTCGGACACCTGCGTAGGCCCTAAGGATGCGGGTGTAGGCGAGGGCGGGTGAGAGCTTGACGCCTTCGCGGATCAGGACATCCACTTCCTCGGGAGTGACCTCCATGTGGTCGATCTGATCGTATGGAATGTGGGTGGAGGTGGTGCCGATAAGGCAGATGGTGTCGCCGGGCACGAGGATATCGGCGTCGGCGGGCTTGCGGCATCGGTTGATAACCATGTTGTTGACGCGGTGTCCGAAGATCAGCAGCGCTCCTTTGGCGGGATACATGTTGACAGTGACTCCTGCCAGTTCGCCGACATGCTTACCCCAGATTCCGCAGGCGCTGATAACGACCCTGGCATACTGGTAAGATATCTCGCCGGTTTTCTGCGAGCGGAGTTTGACGCCGGTGACGCGGTTGCCCTCTTTGACGAAGCCTATAACTTCGTGGTAGGTGATTATATCCGCTCCGTTCTCACGGGCTGCGATCACGTTGGCTACCGTAAGCCGGAAAGGATCTATGGAGCCGTCCGGCACTTTCACGGCACCGATGATGTTTTTGTTTACGGCAGGCTCCATCCTCACGGCCTCGGCCGGATCGAGGATGTCGGTGTGGATTCCGGCGTTTCCGCATGCTTCGACGAAGCGGGCCTGATATTCGAGGTCGTCTTCCGGGAGGGTGACGAAGAGGCCTCCGGTTTCCTCGACGCAATGACGGGCGATGCGTTTGAGGATGATGTTCTCCTTGATGCATTCGGCTGCGGACTCAGGGTCAGTCACCGCATAACGGGCGCCGCTGTGGAGCAGGCCGTGGTTACGGCCGGTGGCGCCGGCGGTGAAGTCGAAACGTTCCACAAGGAGGGTCTTCAGGCCGCGCATCGAGCAGTCGCGGGCGGTTCCGGCGCCGGTGGCGCCTCCGCCGATCACTATCACGTCGTAGACTTTCTTGGTTGTGTCTTTCATAGATATATATCTTCTGTTTATCCGATAGACAAGCATTCAGATTAATTTAAATGTCGAGACCTTCAGATCGGATAAGAATTAACAAAAAATCCGGAATGCCGGCCATTGTTGTCAAGCCGGTTAAATATTGTAACTTATTAACACATAAAAGGGCATAAAGGATTCACCACCCTGCAAATTGTTTCTTTTTATCCTCAAATTGCCCCATAATCTCTGATTTTATTATTCGGGATTGTGCAGACACTAAAAGCGCGGATAGACTAAAAAGTGCGATTTTGTAGGTTTTATGGAAATAAAAAAGTGCGATTTTGTAGGTTTTCGTGATTTTAAATTTTGCGGAATATAATTAATTTGTTAATTTTGTGAATGTTAAAGTAATAATTCACAACATGAGGATATTCAAGCGGAAAATATACTCCAAAATGCTGGAATGGAAACAAAAACGTGATGGCTCTACAGCATTGCTCATAAAGGGCGCCCGGCGTGTCGGGAAGTCTACTATTGCTGAGGAATTTGCAAATAATGAATATGAGAGTTACATAGCGGTTGATTTTGCAGATGCTCCCGCAGCTGTGTGGGAGGCGATAGAGAATATCTCAGATCGTGACAATTTCTTTCTGCAGCTTCAGTTTATATATGGAGTACAGTTGAAAGAGCGTAAATCAGTTATAATCTTTGATGAGATCCAGAAGTGTCCGAAAGCGAGACAAGCTATCAAGTATCTTGTCAAAGACCATAGATATGACTATATCGAGACGGGATCGCTGCTTTCGATAAAAAAGAACACTACAGGGATAGTCATTCCGAGTGAGGAGACAAGGCTGACCATGTATCCTATGGACTATGAGGAATTTGAGTGGGCAATGGGAAATGGCGGCAACATCCCGTTAATGAAACAGATGTTTGAGTCGCGAAAACCATTCGGGGATGCCGTTACAAGAGAACTGCTTCGTAAATTCCGGCTATATATGCTCGTGGGAGGCATGCCTCAGGCTGTCGAGACATATCTTGATACAAATAATCTCGGAGAGGTTGATGCAAAAAAACGGGAGATTATAGAACTGTATCTGGATGACTTTGAAAAGATAGATCCTACGGGGAAGGCTACACGTCTTTTCAAATCCATTCCTTCGCAACTCACTAAAAACATATCTCGGTTTCAGTCTCGAACTATAATCGGTTATGGTATGGATGAAGAACAAAGTGTTGAATTATTGAAAGAGCTGGAAGATAGTCTCACGGTCAATGTTTCGTATCATGCTAACGATCCGAATGTAGGACTTGCGATGCATGCCGACTATGACCGCTACAAGATGTATGTAGGCGATACGGGACTTTTTATTACGCTTGCTTTCTGGGATCGCAGCGCATCAGACAACGTTATTTATCAGAAATTGCTGTCCGACAAACTTTCTGCTGATCTTGGATATGTTTATGAGAATATCGTGGCTCAGATATTGGCTGCAAATGGACATAAACTTTTTTACTACACTTGGCCGACAGAAAGTGGCAAACGTAACTACGAGATTGATTTCATACTTACTCAGAGTAACAAGATATGCCCGGTAGAAGTCAAATCATCGGGCTATAGGACCCATGCCTCGCTCGATGCTTTCAAACTGAAATATTCCGACAGGATTCTATGGAATTATCTTATCTACACCAAAGACCTCCGCAAGGATGGCGACATAATCCTGCTGCCGGCCTTCCTTACGATATTCCTGTAGAATGTTTTAAAGCGGAAACTTTTGAATTGAGGTGTATATCTCCGATTACTGGCACGATATGAATTAAAAATCTTTGATTTCGTGTATCATCATCTTTACTGATGCGCGGAGCCCTTGGGACACCATGTTCCCCGCTGCCAGCAATAACAAGCTCGCATTTCTCCATGTTGGTGAAATCGATTCCGGCTTCATTGCACCAAAACTCATGTAATTTAAGGGCTCTTTGGTAGCTTAAGACATCGTTGTTAAAATAATCATCGTTGTGATAGCTGTCGGATGATGCCTGCCCTTCGATGACCACTAAATATTTTATATCAGTCTTTAGTGTGTCGTTCTGTTGCAAATTAAGAATAGTTTTCTTGATTTTTTTACCCGCTTCTATTATTTGCTGACGAATAGCAGAGGCTTCTATTGGATTATATGCAGAGGAGCGTGGATCGTCTTGCAAAAGTTCGTCCAGAGAGAATTTGCCCTTCTGATAGTTGACCTGAATTTTGAAGATATGCTTAAGGTATTTCTTGTCGAATTCAAAATATTCAGGATCAATATTGTCTACCGCACGATAAATTGACATAATTTCTTGGTATTTGTCTCTAAATGCTTCCAACTCCATCTGTTTAATTTTAAATCGGCTATAAGATACAGCAAAGAGAACGAGCATTATGGCAAATAACGTTGTCATAATGTCAACATAGCTTGGCCAAAAAGAAGTTTTACTTTTGCGATTATCCATATAATAGAATAAAAGATTATTTGTTTCTCCCAAAGATACTTCCTAAGAAACTTGTATTTCCGGATGTAGAGGAATTGTTCCCTTTTTTCTTTGTATCTTCAATAGCCTCATTAAGCATAGTCTTTATTTCCGAAACCTCATGGCGAGTTGTTGTCAGAGTCCGTTCGACTGTTTCAGCAGTTGTATTATGATTGATTGAATTCAGTAACTCTTCAATCTTTTCCAATTTGCTAAGTTGAGAGAATTCTTTTTGTATTTGATTAAGGGAAAATTTTTCTTCGATAGCGGTTACAATTTCGGAGCGGCGTCTTTGCATTTCTTTAGCGAGCTTATTAAGAACGTCTTCGAATTGTTCGGCATAGTTTATAAGTGATTCTTCAAATTTTTTATTGAGTTTGCGGATTTCTTCGTTTTGGAGGTTGAATATATTTTCAAGCTGTCCGTCGGAAGTTTCAATATACTGCATAGCGATTTTTTGTTTCTTCTTAATAGCAGTAAGTTGCTCCTTTATAAGCTCAATTTCTGAATTGCCAAGTAATTGTGTTGATTGGATAGACTTCCCAAGAGCATTAATGCTATTTTCAAAATTGGAAATGCGTGTAAGAATTGCATTTAGTTTGTTAGCGACTGAAAGAGGAATTTCTAAAGATGTGTTATATTGTTTTTGGGTATTTATAAGTTCGAGCAGTCTTTTTTCTAAAAGCGATGCAATTTCCTCAAACTTATGTGTCCGATCCACAACAAGGCCATAGCTAAAGGAGGCATCAATAAAAACTTCGAGAGTACGTTTTATATCCTCAGATTGCATTGTTTTGATAAGCCGTTCATTAAGATCTACATTCTGATTAATTTTATCCATGTTCTGACCCATTGCACGCACCGCTTCCGAAATAATGGTGACATTTTTTTCGAAAGCTTCCCCGAAACGCCTTGTACAATAATCAAATGTTACTTGGAAACGATCTATGACTTTATTGAATGATGGCTCGAATAGATTGATGGTATGATGCAATTTGTTAAGAGCGGCAACCATACTGACACCGAGGGTCGGCATAAGCTCATTCTGAATAAATTCATAAAATTCGTTTTTATCCTGATCTATCGTATGCCTTACGGTTGAGGCATAATTGTTTGAAATTGTAGATAATAAAAGGCCTATAAAACTTGTGGACATTGAGACAAGCACTCCTTTTATAAGATTACTTATGGCGGAGTCCGTTATACCGTCCGAGGTATTCCCCAAATCAAGTATGAAAAAAAGAAGACCTAAAAAAACACCGAGAAAGGTTCCCATAAGCCCGATATATATAGGGAACGCAAGTCGTGAGGTTGCATCTTCGTAAGCAACCTCAATCTTTCTTTCCGTTTTGTTCTGAATGATGGAGAAGTCGGTGGTTCCGTGATTTTTTTTTGTGTATTTGTTTAATTCAAGAATGAGTTTGTGAAGTGAAGAGTCTTCAGGAGCCACTGTCGGTTCTAATTGAGAATCCTCATTCTCTCCTGAAACCTCATATTCCCTCTCTCGTTGAAAAAACCGTTTTACAACCTTTAATTTTTTAATGTTATTTGAAAAATAGAAAATCTGAATGCAAAGGAACACACAGAAAATGCACCAGGAAGAGACTGTTGATAATATTTCCATATCAGATACGGGACAATTTTAAGATGTTATCGATAATTGGCAGGAAGAAAATAGAATCGTGGTAAATATCACTTTCAGGAAGAGCTTCTTTAATCTGAGTCTTGAAGTTCCTGTTAAGAGAATCCTCAATTCCTGTAGTTATTATTTCCTTGATTATTTCCTTTTGGCTGAATTTCTCAAGTTCGCTATAGCGTATGAGTATATTAAGCAAACGAATGTATAGGTTATTGAATGAAGAGAAAGATGAAAGTAATCTATAACGCAAGTTATCAAAGTCTTTTACAAGAGCCTCTACATTTTCATATTCTTTGTCATCTATCCCCTGGAAATTGAATTCCTGCGGAACTTCCACATCTTTTTTGCGATATAATCCGCCATAACAGGTGCTTTCCTTTCGAACGTCCGGAAGTATTATCTGTATTTTCTTGATATTATCGCCATAAACTTCCTGAAATACCAGAGTCACGATCTCGGTAATGGTTTTAATGTTAGATGAAAGCAGACCGTCTATATAACGGCTGCCGTTGCCACAGAAGAGGACAACTCTTGGACAGTCGAGGCCTTTTGCCTTATACATCGTGGCCATATAATATACAATAGAGGCGAAATGATAGAGGAAGAGCGGTTTATAGGATTCACGCAGACGTTTTGTCAAACCACTTTGGATATCATTGTTTAGCCAGAAATTAATGATATCCTTTGTTGTCGTTTTGCGGTTTTCCTGCATCTGGGCATTGAGTTTTTCAAGTTCCTCATCCTCGAAATGAATGGAATCGGAATATTTTCTAAAAATCCCGTTGTCTCGCACATTCTCGAACTCATTAAAACCGTTCCCCCAAAGTATGTCACATCCGAAATGTACGGAATTTGCGATCACTGGCCTGCTGTCGGCAAAATAAATGAAATCGCTTGATCCTCCTCCTATATCCACGATTGATACGGAGTCAACGTTTTCAAAACTTCTTTTTTTATGAAAATAGTAATATGGGGCTTCAGATTCGGAAACGCATTCTATCTGCGAAGCACCTATGCCGAGAATATATTTTGATTCTTCTTTCCAGATCCTAGTATAATTGTCAAATGCCGATCCTTTGAAGGAAAGAGGTCGGAACCATACTATTTTTGTTTCGGAAAGGAGGCCGTTCTTTTTAAGAATATCGGTTTTAATGATGAGAAGCAGTTCGCGGATGAAGAGGCGCAGCTTGTAATATCCTTCTGCGGAATCCTGCCATTTTATATCTGTGAGGATCTCCTGATTGCCAAGTGCGGTGGCCTTTTCGTAAAAGAAAGCAATGTTGGTGTTGTCAAATAAAGAAGGCTTACTTCTGTCTCCGGTGGGAACACAAAGAGCGGTGCGTATAGGGAAACTATATGTCCTTCCGTCAATTAAAGATGGTATAAATTCAGTATTAAAATTCTTCAGGCAATTTGATGAAATACCCTTCTCAATGAGAGAAATCAAAGGGTACTGGGGTGATTCCCTGTAGTCGTGGAGATAAGATACCATGGGTTCTTCCATCGAAAGTTGCTCAGGCTCATATTCCTCGTTGTTCCTGACGCAAGAAATATAGGTGTTTGTTGTGCCAAGGTCTACGGCATAGGTATATGAGTAATTCGTTCGTTGTGAGATTTCCCAGACGGGAAATAATATTCCTTCGCAAGTTCCGGAGTCAAGTCCGAAACGAAGTTTTATGGCATCGAACTGATGATTGAACAGTTCATAGAATTTTGAACTGGCATTCAGGTTCCTTTCTATATTTTGCCTTGTGCGGACCACTGCAGGACGCACTCCAAATGGTGCCTGGAGGTTTCCGGAATCAATAGTATCAATACCTAAATATTTATAGTTATCCTTATAATAAAATTGAAGCTCGAGTTTATCTATAGAGAACGGACGGTAATCTGTGGTCGAGTCATTCATTACCGCCATGATTTTAAAATAATTGTTTTCTACTAGATTGGGAGAAAGAATATTAGGAAAGACTGCGAGATTGAAATTTATGTTTTCCTGGGCAAGTCTTACTATTCTTCCGAGGCCTCCGTGTCCATCGTAATTATATTCTTTTCGATATTCCTGACCTTTGTAATCCAGAGTTACGATAATTTTTGTGGCAGTAACTTTACATTTGCAAGTAAAATCCGCGTCTATGATTTCAAGAGCTTCCCGGCTTATGGGAAGTAAATAATCGTAATCACGATCCTCTTTGTCGTTTGCAAAGACCATTGTTTTATAGAATCTTCGTGATAATCGGAAAGGTAGCTGAATCAAGGTGTCGTTAAAGAAGTTGACTGTGCTGATGCCTTTGTCAACGGCAATAGGAAGACCGTTGATGATTAAATCCGTACCATCGGCAGACCTTAAAGGCTCGGTCTGAGGTTGCCAGGTTTTTATGATTTCCGGGTCAAGATGCTCGAAATGCTTTATGTAGTCACGAAATTCATTCAGTTCTTTTCCAAGATTTTTATTGTCGACCAGGCTGAACATGTAGTTCTTGAAGTTTTTTTCCCTATCTCCAAAAAGCCTGATGTCGTTGAAATATGAGCCTTTATCATCTTTGCGGTGAAGACGCGGAAATTTTTCGTAACGAGCTCCCATATATGAAACGTTTGATTTCCCATTGTCTTCCATCGCTTTATCAAGATCCGGAGGAGTAATAAAACCTGTATAGGGAGACGATGTGCCTATAAGGAAGTCTTTGCCGTTTTCAGATAATACTATGAAAAACAGCTTGCCGCCGACCGCTTTGAGGTCATCTTTTATGTATGTATCTATTGAGTCTGCTAAAATAGGGACATCCCTTTTGAGGTCTGAAAGATTTGCTTTGATATCCCACTCAAGGATTGAGATCTTCCGGGATTCGTCCCACCTTTTGGTATGAAAGGAGAGATTATATAATAGTTCGAATACATCGAGAGTGTCGGAAACGATACGGGAATAGGCCTCTCCGGCTGATTTTTCTGAGTTTTTCAGTTCTTCAAGAGCTCGCCTGAAGGCCTCCTTTACAACGAAAAATCGGGCAAATGGAGTTGGAAGGGCATTAAGGGCAATGCTGCTGTTAGTGCGTTGTTCAGATATTTTGTCGAGGTCTCCTGAGGTGATCGGACCCTTTTCTTCTGTCCATCCCTGTCCTTTCAGTCCACGCTCAATTATATTTAGTTCTACACTGCTCATACCTTATTTAATTTTATCTGTATATTTGTTAATAGCCTTATATGCATAATTCATCCACCTGAAGAATTTATTAGTGTGGGTGTTGTCTGAATCTTTATTGCTTGCCTTGATCATTTCAAGCAAATAATAAGACTCGTCTTTCGCATTTAGGGAAAAATCTGAAATCCAGTTTGACAGATCTGCCTTTCTATTATAGGGATCGGCTATGTTTATCGGATCGAAACCTCTGGAATTATCTTTAAGTTCTTCATACCATTTGGCGAATCTAATTAGAAAAGCCCGCAGGTTTGTGAAATCCTTGTCATTGTAAAATCCGGACTCGAAACCTCGATTCTTGGAAAGAGGGAACTGTTTCTCGTCAGGAAGTATATGTACCAGACGTGACAATATAGTCATATCAGCTACAGCCTTGACGACATCACTGTATGAATCACCGAGTTTGGAGAAAGTAAGTTTTTCACAATCCTCTTTGATGGAACGAGACAACGCCTGAGTTTTTTCCGGACGTTCTTCAGGCTTTCCAAGAAAATCAAAAAGTGCAGTCGCCGCAACAAGTTCAATGAAATGTGCAGTGTCTTCCTGTTTGCTCTCATCGTTCGGATATATTTTTTTCACTTTCTGCTCTCCGACATAATATATATAGTCCGATTCGATGTTATTTTCATAATATGCCAGAGCGGATTTGGCTTTTGTAAGGAAATTGGATGAATCGATGTCACTGCCTGTTGTGGCGGGATCCTCGAGAGAATAATAAGGCAATACCGTTACAGCTCCCATTACCGTATTCTTTACAATGGGGAAATCATTGGTCTGCCGGATTTTCTTTTCAAGTATGGGGTATCCGGATGCTCCGGTACCTCCGAAAATCGAGCTTATGATAAAGACGCGGTCTTCTTGCTGAAACGCATTGCAGAAAGTCTTATACCAGTTCGCTCCTTTGATCTTTTCTCCAAGAACAACGGTTCCGACATTGGGACTCCCCTTGAAGCCAACGGAAAGACTATTGTCAAGATTATCCTGTGAAAAGAGTGTCTGGACGAGATAGTTGTTGATATCGCCTGAATTAAGTTTTCCTATATTCAGATATTGGCCAAATGGTTTTTTCTCTGCGATTGGATCCGAATAGTCGTTTTGCTGTCCCTTTAGTTTGGATATGTCGGTTATGTCGGTATAAAAGAAACCGTTGGCGGGTGGCTGCTTTATTCCTTCATATATGCTCTTATGCAGACTTTCGTATTCATTGGTGAGGTTTTGAAGATTACGCTTTTCCTCTAAATCTATGTGTGGGTCGATCAGGACCGGAACGATTGAAAAACCTTTTGCATCCATTCCTGCAGCCAATAACATGGTAACAGACTTCATGACTCGGAGGCCTGTGCCTCCGATGCAGAATAAGAAAACCTTTTTCATAATCAGAATTTGAGAAACTTATAGGCGTTGGTGCGACCGAAGTTGCACCAGCACAATGAAGTTAAAAAATAAAATGCCAAACAATAAAGGGAATTATTTAAGGCACACATCCAATATAAGGAAGTGTATTCTGGTTTTAATTTAATGTCTATACTACAGTATTCCAATATGAGCGTTATGACAAATGTCGAAAAGATTGCTATAAAAAACCACAAGCTCCAATATTTAATTTTGTAGTGACGTCCGGGCGAATTGTTGTACCCGGTGTAGTAATAAGCTGCTAACCCTATTCCAATTAAGGCAGATAAAAGTAAAAGAAATAAAGAAATATCATCAAGTTTTTGCCAAAATTGATTTGCCTGGTTTCTTAGCTGATCATTCTCAGCGAAGTTCTGCAGGAATTTCCCCTTTGTAGGTAATAGGAAAAATAATTTGATTATGCCCATATTTGTTTTAAAATAAATTATTATTGATAGGATGAAACGAGGATCCGTACAGGTGTTTCATCTGACGTATTGAGACGTGCGTTGAAACATCCCAGGATGAATTTATCAAATGAGAAGGAGCCGGCGAGATCATTTTCATCAGGAGTTGAGATAAGGTTTGTGAAAATATTTTTATATCTGCCATCAAATGGTTTATTGGTAAATGACCATTCGATTACTTCATCGTCAAGGGGAATATCATATAGTTTGACAAGAAAGTCTGCATAAGACAGGCGTTTGAATTCTCTCTTATATGAGTGGTCATCCACAAGGTGTCCCTCACTGGTAAGAGGCTGAACGTCTAAAGACGATCCATTTAAGGCTTTTACAGTTAGACAATCTTTCAGTATGTCGCCATCAACGGCCGACCAAGGATATCCTGTCATGTCGATACGAAGAATGAAAGAGCAGGTATCGGATACTTCTGGATCGAAGGTGGTGATAAGGTTTTTGGGATAATCCGGACTGAGAACCCCGTTCTTGACCTCAAGAATAGAATAAGAGGGGGTACGATAGTTCATAGCCATATCTCCGGATTCTATATATGAATCGGTAACCTCACACCAGCGGGAAATATCATTGCGAATGGCCGCGGCATTCTCGGAATTGCCGATAATAATAAAATAATATGGCGAATTAGCCTCCGCAATAGATCCATCCGGGTTTAAGAACTCGGAGGAGGCACATACGAATGATATGGAAAAATTGGGATGCATTCCCACTACGTTGCGGATTTGTGTTTGATACTGTGCGAGTTGAGGAGCTGCATCCTCTCCCATGGGGCTGTATTTCATATCAGAAACCAATATGGCGACTTCGTTTTTTGTAGTGTCCATATTCTCCATGATGTTATAAAGCATATCAGGAATGTGAGTTGAAGAATTAGACACGAAGTCACCGGTATTCATTTTGGTTCGAAAATCTCCTAAGAAATAGGTTTGGTCTATGTCGCCTCCGTTAGACATAGTGTTGACAACGCCTGAAGTTATAGGCCCAAGTCCAGAGAAAACAGACCAAACGGTTCTCTTAAAGTTATTGGCCTGATTAGCTCTGAAGAAGCCATTCATGCTTCCGGATGTCTCTATGTAAAGTTTGGCAGACTCAGGCTCCTTGGGAGAGAATAATGTAATGGTGGTATCGAGAGGCATCCCGTCATCATCGAAATTAGGGTCGTTTATAGAATTCACTTTACGACCACAGGATATAGCCGAAATAATCAGGGACAGACAAACTAAAATTGAAAGGATGACAAGTAAAGGGAAAATTTTTGTCTTGTGCATAGAGAGTTAATTGTTTGTCCATGACCCTCTATGGACTTGTTTAAAATAAAAAGCGCAGGATCCGTATCGTTGCTCGTCCTGCTAATCTGTGGCTGTGGCTGCCGTCACTTCGTAGAACGAGTAACGCAGAGCCTACGCCGTATGATGGGATACACCAAAGGGGACATACCTAAAAGGTATAATCCGCCTAAGGGTATTTTAACCATACCCGAGACATCTACCGTTACTTCATTCTTGACGAAGTTTTGAAATTGCCACATTCCAGATTAGCCAAGAATCAAGCGTTGATAAACGCTTTCATTATTTAATGACCTTCCCTCCTTCCGGCTTCGTTGTAAGAAGTCTCACGGCGTAAGGTCAACGCAAAATTACTAAAAATATTTAAGAGTGCAATTTAATTGATAAAGAAATAGAATAGTATCATTATTTTCAGATGCAGTGTTTACGAAATAAGTTTTTTGAAATTGTTAGATGAGACTTATTTCATCTCTGCATAGATTATAGATTAAGGTGACATGGCCGGTCAGAGGTTTCGTATTCCTGAAATAGGGCGATTTTGTAGGTTTTCGTGATTTTAAATCTTGCGGGGAATAATTAAATTATTGATATTATGGATGGTAAAGGTATAATTGTAGATATGAGGATATTCATGAATGGCGACATAATCCTACTTCCGGCTTTTCTTGCGATATTCCTGTAGATAGGTGACAATGCTTGGTGAATGTTATAAAGTAAAATTTTGAACAGAAAAATATGTCGGATATGTTTTTCTGTTCAAAATTTTACTTTATTTGCATTGTGGATAGTCCATTGCTACAATTAGGAAACATACCTGTCTCGGTAGCTACTTTGGAGTCTTTATTCCCCAATATCAAGGGTGGTAACCAGAAAGTCAGGATGCTTGAGCGTGACAGACAAATCATCAGGCTCAAGAGAGGTCTCTATGTATGTAGTCCGGAGGTGACTGGCGTCACCTTGTCTACGGAGTTGATTGCGAATCATCTTTACACTCCCTCGTATGTCTCTATGTCGTCTGCCCTGCGCTATTATGGCCTGATACCGGAGGAGGTCTATGTCGTGCAATCCATGACCTTGAAACATTCGCGTGATTATGACACTCCAGTCGGCAGGTATGAATATATCCATATTTCCAAAGAAACGTTTTCTGTCGGGTTGTCGAATATCATAAAGGCGGACTATGCCTTCGTGATAGCAACGCCGGAAAAGGCATTGTGCGATCTGGTGGCTAACTCAGCAGGCGTGAATCTTCGTTATTCCAAAGAAGCGGCTCTTTATTTAGAGGAGGATATAAGAATGGATCTGAATGATTTCAGGCAAATGAATCCGGCAATTTTGGATGCATACGCGAAAGTCGGGAAAAAGGGAGATTCTATCCGGACATTATTAAAATTATTGAAGCAATGAAAAATGATGTGTACGACAGTATGATAGCCGCATACGATTTGTCAACGGAACAACAAAAGCGGAATGCGATTTTCGAAGTTAACCAGCAGGTGATACTTGCCGGACTTCACAACGGAGGTTTCTTCGATGTCGCTTCGTTTTATGGAGGCACTTGCCTGAGGATCTTCCATGGTCTTCAACGGTTTTCGGAAGATATGGATTTCTCTCTTATAGCTCCTGATGACAATTTTGATTTCACGAAATATTTTCAGCCAATAATAGATGAATTTGCTATTGTGGGCAGGGACGTTGAGATAACAAAGAAAGACAAGAAGAATTTCGGGAAAGTGGAATCCGCATTTCTGAAGGACACCACCGATGTGTACGACGTATCATTCCATACAGATAAATCAATCAAAATAAAGATTGAAGTCGATACGCAGCCGCCGTTGAATTTCAGGACAGAACAGAAACTTCTTTTACAGCCGCACTCTTTCATGACACGATGCTTTACACGGCTTTAGAGGCCGCAGAGCATTGCCGCAAACAGCCTGCGCGTCAACCCTCAGCGCCCTCCAGAGCCAACGGCGATGACCTCTCTAAATTGAGGCAAAGTTCAAAAGCACAAGTCTTTGCGGTAAAACCTCGGCGGGCCCTCTGCTTCTTTGCGGGATGATTAAAAAAGTTGAGAATAAAGAATTTGTAAATTAGAATTACATTGTCGTTCAGGTATTTAAACCTTCCGCAAAGGGGCAAGAGTGCCCGCAAAGGAATTATCCGCAAAGTTTTTAGCTTATTGTCAACCGAATTGTCATATTCTTTGTTCCGGTTGATACTTCTACTTTTTAGGTCCGGTACAAAATGGAGGTGTTTTTATAGGAAAACGCAGTAAATATGGGTGTCAAATTATAGGAAAACGCAGTAATTTTATTAAAATATTTTAGGTAAAATGCAGTAATAATAAAATTAATTTGTATATTTGCCATAATAAAGCTTTAGCAATGAAGTTGTTTAAACTAATGGATGGGATAAAAAGAATAATATAGAGTTTAAACATCTTCAGCAATTTCTGTAAGCGTAAATTAGTTTAAACAATTACTTATGTTATTTAGAAAAATTACAAAGCGGATAGAGCAATATTTGACATCTGATTCCAGCAGGATGTTGATGATTGACGGAGCGCGTCAGGTTGGTAAGTCGTATATAATACGTCATGTCGGAAAGCAAATGTTCCCTAATTATATAGAGATAAATATGGAAGAGGACAAGCTCGGCGACCGGATCTTTGCTGAAGCGCGCACAACAAAGGATTTTTATATGTCTCTTAGCGTAATTGCGGGGGATAAAATGAATGACAGAGAAAACACTTTGGTATTTATTGATGAGATACAGGCTTATGATCACCTCCTTACACTTGTGAAGTTTCTAATGCAGGAGAAAAGATTTACGTATATAGCCAGCGGCTCTCTATTAGGCATCACGCTAAAAAATACACAATCAGTTCCGATGGGCAGTCTCGAAGTGGAACACATGTATCCGATGGATTTTGAGGAATTTCTCATAGCCAACCGGGTAGGAATAAACGCCATCGAATCATTAAGAGAAAGTTTTAATAGAAAGGAAGGCCTTTCAGAAGCGATGCATAAAAAAATGATGGATCTCTTTAAGAAATACCTTATCGTCGGGGGGCTCCCCAAAGCGGTACTAACCTTTGTAGAGACACAAAATATTGTTGAAATAAGGTCGATCCAGAATGAAGTGCATTCTTTATATGAGGTGGACTGTACAAAATATGAGGAGGAGTATAATCGGAAACTTAAGATACGACGCATTTATGAAATGATCCCATCGACTCTCGAAAATAAAAAGAAAAGAATTGTTTTCAAAGAAATTGAGGATAAAAGCTGGAAAAGAATGGAAAATTATGTTGAAGAGTTTGATTATCTTATTTCAGCGGGCGTGGCGCTTGAAGTCAAGGCTATCAGTAAACCTTCATATCCATTGATAGAGAATAGTGGTAAAAATCTTTTGAAGCTCTATCTCAACGATGTCGGAATACTTTCATCGATTTTTTACCGGAACAATATCAAGGCCATAATGGATAATATTCCAAGTATCAACCTTGGGTCGGTATATGAAACGGTTGTAGCTCAGGAGTTGAAGGCTCACGGTTTCAATCTTTATTATTATGACAACAAAAAAAATGGAGAAGTCGACTTCCTGATAGATGATGCCGATAATCTTTCGAATATTCCTATAGAAGTTAAGTCGGGAAAGGATTATAGTGTGCATAGCGCGATAAGTCGGTTTATTTCAACTGAAGAATACAACATAAGGAAGGCTTATGTGCTTTCAAACGAACAACATGTCTATGCTAAAGAGGGAATAACATATTTGCCCATTTACTATGTGATGTTCTTTACTGACGAATCAAACGCTATCGTAGGATTTTCAGACTAAGAGTGTGTTTACTTTTAACACGAATTTAAAGTTTGAGTGTAATTACAAATTCGATTGGCCCACATAAAGGATCTTTTTGGTGATTTTATCCAAGTCTCCTCTGTCGCATAGCCCGCTATGCTCCTTCTTCAACTTGATAAAATCCCTCAAAAAATATCTCTTTATGTGAACCAATGTTAAAAGTAAACACACTCTAAAAATTGGCCTTCCTTCTTTATCATAACCGCAAGGTTTTACTATGGTTTCTTTATTTCGGGTCTTCGGAGTCGATGCAGGTGATGAGGGTGTCGTTGGTGTTCTGAGATTTGAAATAAAGCCATAGGATTACCGCTACGGTTGTCAGCACCATAAACGCGATAAATATCGTCAGAATCCATGTGATCTCGTCGCCTTGCCACAGTTTCGAGAAACCCATTTCGAAAAATTCCACGAAAAACCATATCGCCCAGGCGAGCGTCAGGGGCAGTTCGATGATAAACTGCCCAGCCATCTGAGAGCGCATCATTTCAAGTTCGTCCATATTTTCCATATTAAGAGAGAATGTTCGGGTTTAGAGGGATTTCATTTTTTTCTTTGATTCTCACGAGGCGAACGGCCACGGCTTTTGTCGAGAGGCCGGTGATGGCCGCAATCTCGTCATACGGCAGATTTTCAAGCCAGAGCAGAATAATGGCGCGGTCGAAAGGCTCGAGCCGGCTTATCCGTTCGTGGAGCATGGCCGTCTGGCGGCCCGAATGCTCTTCTGTGGCCATAAAAATCCTGCGGAAGATCGAGAGGCACCGTCGGCGCGCTTCTTTCGTTTGTATGATATGCAGGTGTTGAGGCTGACGCGATACACCCAGCTTTTGATGCTATTCTTGTCCTTGACCTGTCCGAAGCCGTTCCAGAGGTTTATGAGTACCACCTGGAAGAGATCGTCGGCCATATCGAGGGAATCGGCGAACATATAGCAGACGGAGTAGACGCTGCTCTTGCATTGCATCACCAGTTGCTCGAATTGGTCGGATGATGTTTTACTCATTATTTGGATTGTTTCTGATATACATATAAAAGACGCAAGTTTCTCCCGAAATACTACATTTTATTCTGATAATTTTTTATTTCGCGCCTTCGGCTCGAAGACGTAAAGGAGGGTGTGGCAGCCTCTCTCTCCCCCCCGGCTTACACCGGGGGTCGTAAAAAGATCGCCCCTCCGGGGCTTTGGGCTCCTGTAACCTTGTGCTCCAGTAACCTTGTGCTTGCGCTCCTGTACTAAAAGCCAAGTCGAAGACGCCATTAAGACATAAGTACAAAAGAACAGAAATTGTACTCCTGTACTCTTGTTTAAATTTATAATAAACTGTCTGTCAGGCGGACGCGCGGGCCGTGCGTCCCTACAACGCCGCTAACATTTGAAACATGCCAAGGGTATATCCCTACAATCGACGCTCCTTTGCGTCTGCCCGATTCAACATTCAAAAATCGGCATTCAAAATTATCGGAGGGGACGGCGCCATTGGGCGAAGCGGCGGCGGCGGGAGAGGTAGGAGAGGTCGTCGCCGTGGGCGTAAGCCTCGCGCTCGAACGAAATCGCGCGGTATGCCTTGTCCCAGTTGCGGTATCTGAATATAAGAAGGTAAAGCCATTCGAAAACGTAGGCTATGTAGAATGGAATCCAGAGCAACTCGCGCATCTGCGCGTTGTGGATGCGCTCGTGGTTTATTATGTAGCGGTCTACCCATGCTCGGTCGCGCACCCAGTATGTGCCGAAAAGATTCAGGCATATTCCCGGCGGCATCAGCGGCGTCTGTATGATTCTGTCCCGGCTCATATCTTTGTAACGGAAATGATCAAAGATATATTATTCCGGAAGGAAGATGGGTAAGATATGCAAGAAAATGACAAAATGGCAAGAGCTTAAGGATATGAGATTGCAAAATTTAGGTGATAAGGCGTTTTTAATAAAAAAATGCAATTAATTATGAAAAATTTTTAGCATTTGTTTGCATGAATCGTCAAGAAGATATAAATTTGCATCCGATATAAATAAT
>CAJTYD010000040.1 GCA_910583775.1 uncultured Muribaculaceae bacterium
GTCCGACTTATACCCCAAAATTCGATGTTTTCAAATTTTTGTCATGTACTTAATACATTTTTACTTTCTATCATAAATACCTGTTATTCTCCAACTGCCTTTCGAAGCGATGTGTCCATCAACTGCCTTTCGAAGCGATGTGTCCATCAATTGCCTTTCGAAGCGATGTAGGGACGCACGGCTCGTGCGTCCGCCAATTTTAATCCAGATCTGCGCCGATTTTAATCAAGGTCGAGGAAGAACCGCGGTATATTGCAGAGGAACAGATCGGGATCCTCAAGCACCTCGCGATTGCGAATCAGCTCCGATATCCTGATCTCGCCGATTATGTAACGGGATTCCTCGGAACTGTAGGTCTCGTTGATTTTGTCGAACTTCAGCGATTCGAAAACCTTGGGATCCGAATATCTGAGATAGACCTTCAGCATGATGTCGGTGGTATATTCCGGCAGGTCGAGATAACCCATCTTCTTGTATTCATAGCGGTAATCGTGCAGTCGGGCCATCACGTCGCTGAGGATCGACGACGCCGTCGGCAGAGAGCCCGCGCCTTTGCCGAACATGAACTGTCGGTCATAACATTCGCCGCGGATAACCACGCCGTTATATTCATCGTCGACGCTGTAGATATATTTGGAGGGAGCGATAAACTCCGGCATGACGAAGAGCGTGAAATGATTCTCGTCGACTTTCACCACCTGCGCCACAAGCTTGATCTTCACCCCCTTCTCTCTGGCGTAGCGGATGTCGAAATCCTTGAGCGTCGAGATTCCGTAGGTAAAGACATCCTCCGGCTTCACATAGACGCCGAGGGCATGGACAGTGATGATAACGAGCTTGAACAGGGAGTCGAAGCCCTTGATGTCGAACGAAGGATCGGCCTCCGCGAAACCGAGCTCCTGCGCGCGGCGAAGCGCGTCGTTGTAGTCCTCGCCATGGTCGAAGACGCGCGAGAGAATGTAGTTTGACGAACCGTTCAGAATGCCCTTCACCTCAAGCAGCAGGTCATTGTCATAATATTCCTCTAAGTTGCGGATCACGGGAATCGAGCCGCACGACGAGGCGTCGTAAAGCAGGGCCACGTTATTTTCGCGCTGCAGACGGATAAGCTCCGGCAGATGGGCCGCCACCATGGCCTTGCTTCCCGAAACCACCGGTATTCCCTTCTCAAGGGCGCGGCGCACTATTTCGTAAGCCGCGTCGGCATCGTTGATGACCTCCACGATCAGATCAATGTCATCGTTATTCAGTATCTCGTCGACATTATCGGTGAGGAGACCTTCGGGCACCTCTATGTCGCGGGGTTTGTCAAGGTTCTTGACGCATATCTTGACAATCTCGGCATGAGCGTTCTTGGCCTTTCCTATCACATGATAGATTCCCTGGCCGACCACGCCGAATCCATAAAGTCCTATCTTGATTGTTTCCATTTTACCTGTATTATCAGCTATTTTTCGCTATTATTTCGCTATTATTTCGCTATTGAAACCATTCATTCAGCCTCAATCCGCGTCCTATTTATATATAACGCTATTTCCCCGCAAAGTAAGCTAAAAAAATCCACATAGCAAAAAAATGAACCATCGGCCCCCCTCCGCGTTAAAAATTTAAAGTCCTCCCCCCTTTTTCACTGTGTCGCGCCGGAAGGCAAATTCCCCGACGGCGCGTCCTGTCCCTGCGAGAATGCTCAATAAAAACAGAAAACAACACTCAAAAATTATTAATATTATGGATACACAGAAAATCAACGAATTGAAAAACGACAAAGGAACCGTACTTGTGGAATTCTACGCCTCCTGGTGCCCTCACTGCCAGCGCATGATGACCGTGATCGACGACATCCGCGCCCTTTTCGACGGCAAGGCCAACGTATATCAGTTCGACATCGACGAGAACAATGAATTCGCCACTGAACTTGGCGTCTCCTCGATTCCTACATTCATCGTCTATAAGGATGGCGAAGAGATGTGGAGAGGCAGCGGCGAGATGGACGGAAGCATCATCGCAGGCAAAATTCAGGAATATCTCTAAATTGGTTTATGGTTGGGGTTTATGGTTTAGATAATACCGTTTGTCCTGTCATTTCAGTCAGACGGTGACCTCTAAACCCAAACTTTAAGAAACTGTTTAAATTTATTTTCAAAGGATTTTGAGAAGATTTTTGAGATGTTTTCGCAAGTTGAGAAAGGAGAAACCTTTCGGTTTCGACTGCCGAAACTTGGCGAAAACAGCCAGAAAGATTCTTAAAAGCCTTGAAAGAATTCTTATAATAAAACTTTCGAAAGAAATTTAAACAGTTTCTAAACCTTAAACTTGAATAAATTATACCCATGGACAGAGGCGAAACCATATTTTCCGACTTTTTGCGGCTGTTAGGGGTGCCGTATACCGGAGCCGCTGCCGACGCCGCTTTCCGGAATATGAATTTCCAGTCGCTCTTCGGCTTCGCCAGGCTGCTCAATTCCTACGGTGTCGAGACACGCGGAGTCAGGATCAACGACAAAAAGACTCTCTCTTTGATTCCGGTGCCGTTTCTCGCGCACCAGAAAAACGGATTCGTCATCGTCACGGGTTTCTCCAACGATGCCTCGGGGGCGAGGGCGGTAGACTACATCTATTACCATCAGAGCAAGTCGCAGCCGCTCGACGCTTTTACCGCCGACTGGGACGGCGTGACCCTTCTCGCTTATCCTACTGAAAAATCGCGCGAACCCGACTACGCCAGAAACCATTTCTACGAAATCGCCGAAGTGGTGAAGAAATGGCTGATGATCCTCTGCGCCGCCTTTGTCGGCATCTTCGGCTTCATCGAAGCCGGGCTCTGGAGGAACCTCTCCACCATCTTCCTCACGCTCGTCGACTTCGCCGGAATCGGCGTGACCTGGCTGCTTATACTAAAGTCGTTGAAAGTAGCCTCCAAGTCGGCCGACAGAATCTGCGGAGTGCTCCAGAAGCACGGCTGCGACCACGTGCTTGAACAGAAGGCTTCGAAATTCTTCGGCCTATTCGGATGGAGCGAGGTAGGGATTTCGTATTTCACCGTCTCTACCCTGATCCTCTTCATCTTCCCCGGGCAGATCAATCATCTGGCTCTCATCAACGCCTGCTGTCTCCCATTCACGGTGTGGAGCATCTGGTATCAGAAATTCCGCATCAAGACCTGGTGTACGCTCTGCGTAACTACGCAATGCCTGCTATGGCTGCAGTTTTTTTGTTATTTCTTCGGAGGCTGCTGGCACGACATCTTCCCGTTGCGTCTGCCGCTCTTCGTGATGGGCGCCGCATACGTGGCCACACTCATGGCAGTGAACCGCGTAATGACATTTATTGAAAAACGATCGCCAAAATGAAAAGCATTCCGAAAATCGACCTTCCGGGAGCCGTGACGCTCACCCCGATGGAGATGAACAAGATACATTTAGAAACCGGGAAGCACTCGCCGGTCAAACCTGCGAGTGATCCGGTTTCGCATCCATAATTCAGATTTCGGTCACTGTCTCCGACAGGGACTTGCGCGAGAAATGATTAGGCAGAGGGCCTGCGCCTTCTGCGGCATATCCGAGATCGAGAAGCATCAAAATCTCCTCGTTTTCAGGGAGGCCGAGCAACGAGTGAAGCACCTCGGGATCGAATGAATTCACCCAGCAGGAATCGACGCCTGCGTCGGCCGCGGCAAGCATCAGATGAGTAGCCACGATCGTCGCGTCTTCAATTCCAGAATCACGTTTTCCGCCCGGATAAGTATAGACATTCGTTTTATCGAAAGCCACCACAAGCACCACCGGCGCTCCATAGCGAGAATGAGTCACGGCGTCGATATGCGCCAGAGCGGTCTCGCTCTTCGCTACATAGACATGCTGCTCCTGCAGGTTCTTGGCTGTCGGAGCCAGACGGGCCGCCTCCAGAATAGTCTCGAGCACTTTTGCCTCTACGGGCCGGGAGGAGTATTTCTTGCATGAATACCTCTCCCTCACTACATCCTTAAATTCCATAACTAAATATTCTGAATCCTTAATTCTCAATTCTTCATTATCAATTCTGCATTCTGTCTTCCACCATCTTACGCATCTGCAGCGCGAGCCCGGCTCCCCGAACGAACAGATAGCTCAGGAAAGCTGTCCAGAGCACACGGTTACCTGACACGGCTTCCGTCTCATGCGTCAGCATAACGATGGCGTAGAAAACCGTCATGGCGGCGAGCGTGGTTAAAAGCATGCGCCGCGTTGCCGTCATTCCTATATAGAAGCCGTCGAAGATGAACGCCGCCACCGAGACAAGCGGCAAGGCAGTCAGGAAAAGTCCCAGGGAATCTATACCCTCCCTGACCTCCTGCACATCGGTGAGCATCCCGGCGATGGCATCCCCGCCTACCGCATATATGACGGTAAACGACAACGAGACAGACAACGCTATCATGATTATCTCGCGAACCGCCCGCCATAGCGACCCCTTGTCGGAGGCACCGCTGAACCTTCCGCACAAAGCCTCTCCGCTGAAGGCGAATCCGTCGACAAAATAGGAGAAGAAGAGGAAATACTGCATCGCCACGGTATTGACGGCCAGGGTTATGTCGCCAAGACGGGCGCCGAAGGAGGTCATGCCTAACGAAACTACCATCAGGCAGGCCGAACGCAGAAACAGATCGCCGCTGACGTTAAAGAACTTGCGCAGACCATCACTACGGCAAACACCACGGAAATCAAGACGTATCCCGTGGCAACGCATGAATCGCCGGAGAAGGCAGGCGCCCAGGAGCACCCCGGCCCAGTTGGCAATCAGCGTGCCGGCGGCGACGCCGTCGAAGCCGGCGCGGAACACATACACAGCGAGCAGGCTGCAGACAATATTGATGACGTTGACACCGATCGAGACAACCATCGGCAGCATGGTGTTCTGCATGCCTATGAACCATCCGTTTATCGACAGCGTGGCGAGCAACGCCGGCGCGCCCCATATACATATTTCGAAATATCCAGCGGCAAGCTCAATGACATCCTCGCCGGGATCGATCACCGACAGCAGCAACGCCGCGAGCACCCTGTTGAGCAGAAGGACGGCCATGCCGATAACCAGCGATAGAAGAAGCGCGCGGGAGAGCACAAGGCCGGCGACATCGCGACGCCCGGCGCCGAACGCCTCGGCGGTGAGTCCGGTGACGCCCATACGCAGAAACCCGCAAAGCCAGTAGATGACGTTGAGCATCATCCCTCCGGCGGCGATCGCAGCCAGATAAAGCGCGTCGCCGAGATGTCCGGTGATAGCCGTGTCGCAGAGCCCGAGAAGCGGGACGGTGATGTTGCTCGCGATCGCCGGCAGCGCCAGCGCGAACACCTCCCTCCGTATACCCTTTGCCGAAGTCTCCTTTATTACCGCCATCTTAATTAATTGATTTAAATTTCGCAAGTAAATTTAAATTGGGTTATAGTTTGAGTTTAAGGTTTAGATAATACCATTTGTCCTGTTATCTCAGTGAGACGGTAACCTCTAAACCTAATCCTTAAACCTTAAACTTCAAGTTTTCAAGTTCATTGGAACTTGCGAAACTTGAATTAACTGATTTTAGTCTCAAAATTAATTGTTTTTTTGTATTTTTGCAATTCATCCTTTCAAGGAGTATGTTTTTCAAATATTTATCGAATAATTAATGAATAACGATTCACCCCAGGCTGCAAGCAACCAGTTTTTCAAGACACGCCTCGGCGTCATCGCCGCTACCGTCGGCTCGGCCGTCGGCCTCGGCAATATATGGCGTTTCCCATACGAAGCCGGCAATAACGGCGGCGCCGCCTTCCTCTTCGTCTACATCTTCTTCGTCGTGGCGATCGGCATACCGGTGATCTGCGCCGAGTTTGTGATCGGACGCTCCACACGCCGCAACATCGCCGGAGCCTTCCGCGAGCTTCACGCCGGATTTCCCTGGAATCTCCCCGCCGGAACAGGGCTGTTGGCCTCTTTCCTGATCATGGGATTCTATTCCGTAGTGGCCGGATGGACAATATATTACCTCTATGAATCGTTCTCCGGATTCGGCGGCATAGCCGAAACCGCGCAGCTTCACGAGCGGTTTGACGCTTTCACTCAGACGCCATGGAAATCGCTCGTCTGCACGCTGCTTTTCCTTCTTGTCAATTTCCTCGTGATCTCCCGCGGCATCAGAAACGGCATAGAGAAATTCTCAAACATAATGATGCCCCTTCTGGTGGTCATCCTTCTTGCCTTCTGCATCAACTCCCTTTTCCTGCCGGGAGCTAAGGAGGGTCTGTCATTCCTGTTCAGCCCCGATTTCAGCAAGATAACTCCGGGAGTGGTGCTTTCGGCAATGGGTCAGACGTTTTTCTCGCTGAGCGTCGGCATGGGCACGCTCGCCACCTACGCCTCCTATTTCAACGACCGCACCGCGCTTGTCCGCACTGCCTCCGTCACCGCCGTCTCCGACACCATCGTGGCCATCCTCGCCGGAATCATGATCTTTCCCGCCGTCTTTTCCTTCGGCATCCAGCCCGAGGCCGGTCCGAGGCTCGTCTTCGAGGTATTGCCCTCCATTTTCATGAAGATTCCACTCGGAGCCCTATGGTCGACGCTCTTCTTCATCCTTTTATTCATGGCTTCTCTCACCTCGACGATCTCCATGACCGAGGTCTCGACGTCGTATATCATCCAGGAATGGAAGCTGTCGAGAAAGAAGGCGGTCGTGGTCAACGCGATAATCGTCACCGTGCTGGCCGTTATCTGCGCGCTCTCGTTCAGCGTGCTGTCGGGCATAAAGATCGCCGGGATGACCTTCTTCAACTTATCCGACTTCCTGGTGTCGAACATTCTGATGCCGTTGGGAGGTATGTTTATATCGGCGTTTGTCGGATGGCGTCTTGAGCGCCGCGTGCTCAGGCGTCAGCTCACGCCCGAGGGCCACAGCGCGCGTACACCGCGATATATCTCCCTCATCGTCTTCTCGCTAAAGTACGTGACGCCGGTGTGCATCTTCCTCGTGTTCATCTTCGGGCTCCTCTAATCAATTAGAAATTAGCAATTAACAATTAGTAATTGGCTGGCGCGCCGTCTCCCGAGATTCTCCCGATTCACGAGATCACCAAGATTCTATAGATTCCCGAGGTCACCGATTAATTTCGATTTATCCTGATTAATCTCGAATGATCCAGGCTCGCGGATAGCGGCGATGTAGGGACGCACGGCTCGTGCGTCCGCTTAAAGTAAATGATAAATAATTAAACGAAAATGGAATTAATCAAAGCAACGAGGAGGGATGTGCCGGAGATAATGCGGATTCTCGGCGAGGCGCGGCTGGCGCAGCGCGCAATGGGCTTCATGCAGTGGGGCGACGGATATCCGCCCGAATCTGCTGTCGTCGCAGATATCGAGAGCGGCCACGGATATCTTCTGAAGGATGACGACGATGTCACCGCCGGATACGTCGCCATATCATATAGCGACAGGGAATATGACCGCCTCGATCATATATGGATTGAAAAAGGCGATTACGGCGTGGCCCACCGCATTGCAATCGCCGACAGCCACCGAGGCAAAGGCATGGCCACAAGGCTCTTCGATCTCTTCGAGCAGGAAATAGCCGCCACAGGCCGCAGGATCGTCCGCATCGACACCGGCGTCGAGAACCGTCCCATGCAGCATATCCTTGACAAACGCGGCTACCGCTCCCTGGGGGTCCACACCTTTGTCTGGGGGGAGCGCCTCGCATACGAAAAAAGCCTCTGATCATCCGATTATCAAGTTTTTATTGAGTAGGATAAGAAAGATTTGCTATCTTTGCAATTCAGAGCTCTACCTTTATAATTCCGGAGCTCAAAGAGGATTTAGTTTTGCGAACGATTTCTCCTGATATCAAGAAACGCTTCCCGAAGAAACGGCTTTACGTTTCTTTGGCTCTTGCCGTGTTGCTTGTGGTCTGCGACTATCTTATCGCGAATTTCACATTTCCTGTCCTCAACTCGGCCGACGATTACCATCTTACCTCCTATCTGAACTCCTTTTTCATTAAAAAAGACACCGTCAATCCTTTTGACCACGTTGTCTGCGTGAATATGGCTATGGAAAAGGAACTTGTAGATATCACCGACGATTTCGGCGATCTGATGGGAAACGCCGCGGTCACATCCCGCGATATGCTTGACACGGTGGTGAATCTCGCCCGGGAGGCCGGAGCTTCCGGAATCTTAGTCGACATCCGGTTTTCCGACGGTCTGAAAGCCCCTGGCGACTCGGTGCTCTTCGCCGATATGGCGCGCACGGAAGGGCTCGTTGTCTCGCGTCACCGCGAAGAGGATTACGGCAAGACCCCGGACGCCATCATATCCAGGACGGCGATGGCCGATTACCGCGGGCAGAAAGGCGCCGGATTCTCACGCTACGAGCTGCTGCAGGACGACAGTCGGTCGGTAGCCGCAGAAATGTGGCGCCACTCCTCAGGCCATAGGATCACACGTTTCGGCCCGCTCTATTTCGACAACGGCCGTCTATGCTATAACTGCCCTTTCATCACCTTTCCGATGACTGCCGCCTCCGGAATAACGGAAGAAGGCGAGATCCTCTACCCTTATCTGCGCTCGCAGCTTCTCAACGCTTATTCGCGCGACGAACTGCTGGCGATGATGAAAGGGAAGACGGTGATGATCGGAGATTTCGACAACGACGTCCACGACACATACGTAGGTTCTGTCCCGGGCCCGATGCTGAGCTATTTCGCATACGACACCCTCCGCCGAGGCGACCATCTCGTTAAGATTCTTCCTCAGCTACTTCTGCTGATAATCTATTGGGTGATGATCTTCTCCATCCTCTCCCCCTCATCGATAACATTCAGCGGGAAAGGAAAGAAATGGATGCAGGTGATGATGCTCGGCGCCGAATTCCTGGGCTACGGAGGAGCGCTCGCGCTCATCGACTGCCTCTATTTCAACATCTGGCACGTCAATCTGCTGACAGCGCTTCCCGCCAATCTGATCTTCCTCCTCCTTCTCGTGCGCAGGATCACCCTGACTGTAAGCGGCAATAACTCCGAGAGCTCCGAGAAGTCCGAGAAGTCCGAGAACTCCGATAACTCCGATAACCCCGATACTAAAATTAAAAAAAAATATGAAAAGATTCCTGACAACAATAGCTCTCAGCGTGGCGGTTTGGCTGCCGGCGACAGCGACCGATTACCTGATTCAGAGGCTGACCACCCCGACAATCCAGATCGGCAACTCCAAGTATAAAAAGGGAGATAAATTCAGCGACACGCGGCTCTCAACCATCAAATGGGAGAACGCCGCCCAGAAGATGGAGGTCAAGAATCTCTCCACCGGGCGTCTCTGCATGCTCTCTAAGAATGCCTTCGAGGCGAAAGGGGTGCAGTCGGTGAAAGATTTCTTCACCACTACAACGCGCGGGTCGTCGCGCGGCGACCGCGCAAACATCAGCGTGAAGCGAAGCCCGAAAGCCGCAGGTTTCGCCGAAAAACGTCTGGCTCTCGTAATCGGCAATTCCAACTATGCCGCCATGAGCTATCTGCGCAACGCACAGTCGGACGCCGTCGATGTCTCCACGACGCTCCAGAACTTAGGATTCGACGTGATCGAATGTTTCGAGGGAAACTATAACGATATGAAGGACGCCCTCAACAAATTCGCCACTATGGGCGCCAACTATGACGTCGCCCTCTTCTATTACGCCGGCCACGGCGTGCAGGAGGACGGAGTGAACTACCTGATACCCGTCGATAATCCCATGGAATTCAAGTCGGCCCTCAAGGAGGCGCTCAACGCCGACGACGTGCTCGGCATCATGGAGGCCTGCGGCGCGAAAAACCGCATGCTCTTCCTTGACGCCTGCCGCAGCCCCCAGATTGCCTGGCATCGCTCGGCAAAGGCGGGACTGGCCAAGATGGAGGGGGCGGCAGGATCAGTCATAATGTTCTCGACCGAGAGCGGAAACGTCGCCTCCGACGGTGATGAAGGAACCTCCAACAGTCCCTTCGCCACAGCCCTGATGCAGAATATAGTAACGAACGAACCGTTGAGCGTTGTCCTTTCGAATGTCTGCAACACCACCTATCAGCTCACCGGCGAAAAGCAGTGGCCCATGCAGGTAGGCAATCTGCGCGGCAATTTCTTCTTCAACCCCAAGGGTTCGGCTCCCGCCAACCGGCAACAGACGGCACAGGCCACACCCGCCGGACAGCAGGACGCAACTTCGCGCCAACAGTCCCGGCCACAGCCTAAGGCGGCGGCCCCCCACGTGGCCCAGCCGAAAATGACGATGGGCGCCGAGTCGATCACGCCATGGCTCGGATCTGTGAAGCGCGTGGGCCAGAACTGTGTGATAACGCTTTATCTCACCAACAACAACCGCAAGACATTCTTCTGCAGCCTCGGCGAACCGGAGATATATGACGATGCAGGCAATATGTATCGCAGGAATCAGAGCAACCTGACCTACAACGTGCAGGGGGATCAATACCGCGGCGACTGGATTATGCCGGGGCTCGCCGTGACGAAGATCAAGATGACTCTCAAGAACGTTCCGGAGAACTGCACTTCCTTCCCGTTCGCGAAACTTGACTTCAGAGGGATGGACACAGGATCCGCCTATGGTTCCGACGAACTGACCATCAAGAATATGCCTATAGGATTCAAGGCGCCATACGAGTGGCGACCGCAGGCGCCGATGTCGGGATCTTTCGATGTGGAGAATGTTGACGTCAAAGTGAGCAACGCGAAACTGACCGGCAGCACAGCCGTGTTCAACGTGGTATTCACCAACAACACCGGTAAGCTCATCAACGCCGAATATCTCGACAAGGAGCCGTGTGCGGGAGGCATAGCCACTATGGTTGTCGACGGAGACGGAATAGGCCATTATATAAACAATGGAATGACCGTCACCGGGAACAACGGCGTATATTGCAAGCTGCCGCCCGGCGTGCCGATGAAGTTCACGGTCAAGGTAACCGATTTCGATGCCTCCGCCGGGCGCATCCCCGTGTTCACCATGACTTTCCGTGGAATGCCCGTCGACAGATCCTACGGCATCGCCGAGCTGATCCTCCGCGACATCCCCTTCGAATAAACCGATACAACATTCGAATAAATCGATATAATACTTACGATAGGGCAATAAGCTCTAATCGAGAGTCTGGACGCCGCCGCCGTTCACCATGAGGACCTGGCCGCTTATCCATTCGGAAACGGGGGAGGCAAAATAGAGCACGGCGCCGACGATGTCGTCGACCTCTCCGAGACGCTTAAGGGGCGTATGCTCGAGCATCTTCTTCTCGATTTCAGGCGTGAGCACGGAGGCGAGGGCGTTGGTGCGCGTGGCGCCCGGGCCGATACAGTTGACGCGGATCCCCATCGGGCCGTAATCGTAGGCGAGATTCGACGACAGATGGTTCAGTGCGGCTTTCGACGACCCGTAGATCGCCATATTCGGGTCATTGTTCTGACTGCTCATCGAGGTTATGTTGACGATACTTCCGTAGCCCGACTCCGCCATATAGGGAGCCACCAGGCGACACAGCTCCCAGGGCGCGAACACATTGATGGCATATACGCGCTCCACGTATGCACGGTCGATCTTAAAGGGATTCTCACGGCCGCCGCCACCGATCCCCACGTTGTTGACAAGAATATTGACCGTTCCGAAGGTCTTGACGGCGAAATCCACCAGATTTCTGAGATCGGTAGGGTTCATTACATTGCAGACGACAGAGGCCGCCTTACCTCCATCAGCGATTATTTCCTCGGCCACGCGCGCGGCCTTGTCTCCGTCGAGGTCGCTCACAACCACCGCCGCTCCGGCAGCCGCCAGTATCAGGCTCGACCCGCGGCCTATCCCGTCGCCGGCACCCGTGACGACTGCCACCTTGCCCGACAGATCAAAAAGTGAAGATACATCCATTTCTCATTAAATGTCTTTACGCGACATCTCCTCTGACTCTAACGATTTCGCAAACCTAAATGTTGACGTCCCGGTTATAAGAGGAACTGGAGAGTTGTTTGGAAGTGTGGGTTAAATACGTTATTTTTGTGGGAAATACCGGAATTGATATGGAAAATAAGATCGTGCGTTATCCTATAGGAATCCAGAGCTTCGAGAAACTTCGCGAGCTCTCATACCTTTATGTAGACAAGACCGATCTTATCTACAATCTTGTCTCATCGAGCAATTGCGTCTTTCTTTCCCGTCCGCGCCGTTTCGGCAAGAGCCTGCTGCTCTCTACCATCCAGGCGTATTTCGAAGGCAAGAAGGAACTGTTCAAGGGACTTGCCATCGAGAGTCTGGAGAAGGAATGGGCCCCTCATGCCGTGCTAACATTAAGTCTTGCCAAATACAATCCCAGTATTGAAAACAGTCTTGAAGAGATTGTCGCCAATCAGTTCCAAATCTGGGAACTTCAATATGATGTGAAAATCAAATCTCAGAATCTTGCATCACGTTTCGAAAACATCATAAGGGCAGCCTATCGCTCGTCCGGCAGACCTGTAGTGATTCTGGTGGATGAGTACGACAACCCGCTGATCGAGACGATGCATGACCCGGCAAGGAGCGAAGAACACCGTCAGCTGTTGAAATCAATCTATGTCAATATCAAGGACCTCGACCAGTATATCCGATTCACGATGCTGACAGGCATTAGCCGTTTAAGCAAGAAGACCATCTTCAGCGGCCTCAACAACCTTGTGGACATCTCCCTCAACAAGGACTACTCGGCAATCTGCGGCATAACAGAAAAGGAGTTGCTCGAAAACTTCCAGCAGGGTATCGAGAGACTTGCCAAGGAATCAGACACCGACCGGGAAGGAGCCATCGCCATGCTTAAGGCCAATTACGACGGATATCATTTTTCAAAAAAGAGTCCGGATATCTACAATCCCTTCAGTCTTTTATGGGCAATGCACGAACGAGAAATCGGTTCTTACTGGTTTCAGAGCGGCACTCCGGAATTCCTGATACGTCAGATTCAGAAAGGGAATAATTTCCTTCCGGAAATGTTCAATGAATCCGTAGAGGAAACTCTTCTTTCTACAAACGATATATCTGAAACGACTCCCATCGCATTACTATATCAGACCGGTTATCTGACTATCAAGGGATATGAGGCGCCCGACTTTTTCCATCTCGGCATCCCTAACCTTGAGGTCCGTCAGGGGCTTTTCAAGAATCTCGCACGATACTATCTTAATGAAAATCCCATAGCGATTTCCAAAAGAGTCAGGGAGGTACGCAAGCTACTTGAGGAGAAGAAAATAGACGAGGCGATGGAGCGGCTGAAGAGCTTTATGGCCGGTATTCCGTATGAGTTCGCCAACAAGACCACTGAGCTGCATTACGAAAACAATCTCTTCATCATCTTCGTGCTCATCGGAGTGGACGCGCGCCCGGAGTGGCATACTTCCCAAGGCCGCATCGACCTGCTGCTGAGCATGAACAACTACATCTACATCATCGAGCTGAAGCGCGACGGCACCCCCGGTGAGGCCCTCGCCCAGATCCGAGAAAAAGACTACGCCCGCCAGTTCGCCGGCGATCCGCGCCCGATAATCAACCTCGGCGTGATCTTCAGCACCGATACCCGCAACATCACGGCCTGGCAAACCGCTGAATAAAACTCCTTTCTGCAAATATCAGAAAGCCGGGACCGCCACGGGGCGATTCCGGCTTTTAAATTATCTTCTTCAATGATATCAGATAACGGCGAGGCCGTTGTCATGGCGTTTGAGACGCGTCAGAGCCTCGATATAGTAATAGTCGGCATATACGATCGAGGCATCGATCTCCGAGCCGGCGGGATGATGGCCCGTGGAATGGTTAAGGAACGAGGAATTGGCGGCGTTTGACTTATATCTGTCGGATGCGAGCGATTTCAACATCCTCTTCGACGCTTCGAGATAACGCGCCGAAGTCTCTGCGTCCACATAGCCGCTGAGCTCGAGAAGAGCCGATGCCACCACGCAGGCCGCCGATGCATCGCGCGGAGCCTCCGGGATACGGGGATCGTCGAAATCCCAGTAAGGGACCATATCCTCGGGCAGACGCTTCAGATAGATATCCGTCACCTTCCTGGCAAAATCGAGGAAACGTTTGTCGCGGGTCTCGCGATAGACCACGGTATAACCGTAGATAGCCCAGCTCTGACCTCGCGCCCACATACTCGCGTCGCTATAGCCCTGATGAGTGCACCCACGGATAAATTTGCCTGTGGTCTGATTGTATACCGCCACATGATAGCATGAATAGTCCGGACGGAAATGATGCTTCATCGTGGTCTCGGCATGCTTCACGGCGATATCGTGAAGATAGGGATTGCCACCGTTTTTAGCGGCCCAAAAGAGGAGCTCGAGATTCATCATCGTGTCCATGATGGTGTTGTGACCTCCGAACATATCTATGTTTCTCGGCCATGCGAGAATGGTTCCGACAGCCGGGTTGTAGAGCTGCGACAGAGAATCGGCGGCAGCAAGCAGCTTCTGACGATAACCCTCGTCGCCCGTGAGGCGATATCCGTTGCCCAGACTGCAGTAGATCAGGAAGCCCAGGTCATGGTCAAAAAGCGGCTTATCCACAATCTTCGCCACCTCGTCGGTATATCCTTTGGCATGACGGAGCACCTCCCTGTCGCCGCTGTTCTCATAGTCATACCAGAGCAGACCCGGATAGAAGCCGCTGCACCATTCCTCGGGGCACGAAGGGCGAAGCGCCCAGCGCGCCGAATCCTTCGGTATGTTTCTCGGAATCATCGAATAGTCGATCTCCCCGTCGGCATCCTTAAGCTCGCCGAGAGCCCGTTTCACCTTCGAGTCGCAATAAGCGAGTTCCTCTCCGGTGTTTAATGCCGGCCTGTAAGCGGCCATCGCCACTCCCGCAACCAGGAATATCATTCCGCCGAAAACGGCGGCCTTTAGTATCGTCTTGCGTTTCATGTTCTTACTGTTTCTTTATCAAGTGGATCGCAGCTCCCCCCTTGGGAAGTAGATCCAGTTTCATCCTGTCGCCCTCCTTCACCGTCTTACGGCTGCATTTCACTTTTGTCGCCGTCTCTACCTTGGGATCGTCGGTATAGATACGGGCCTCATATTTCGCGCCGGGCTCGAGGAAAGAGAAATCGATCTCCCTGACAGCCGCATCGTTGTTGGTCATCGTTCCTACCCACCAGTCGTTACCCTTTCGGCGGGCGATCGTCACAGACTTGCCGGGATAACCTTCAAGCACGCGGGTATCGTCGAAAACGGTCTCGAGATTCTCGAACCACTCGACCTCCGGCTCGCCGTTGTAGCGCGAAGGAGTGTCATACCAGAAGATCGTCTGCAGCGGACTGTAGAAAACGATCGAGGCGGCCAGCTGATGGGCGTGGGTGTTGCGCAGACGCTTGTCGAAATAGCAGATCGTATAGTCGGCCGCGCCGTTTATCATGCGGGTGAAGGGAAGGGTGACGTTATGGGTGGCGTCGGGCCATTCCTCATTACCGCAGATACCCTCCTGCGTCAGCAGGTTCGGATAAGTTCTCGAAAAACCTGAAGGGCGAAACTCGTCGTGGATGTTCATCATCAGGCCGTTGGCCGCGGCATCGCGGACGAGGTCGTGGAGCCAGGTGGCCCAGCGGTGGGAGGCATACTGCACGAAACCGCTCTTGATTCCCTTGATGCCCCATTTCTTGAGCAAAGGCAGCAGCTCCTTCTGCTGTTTCATCAGCGCGTGCTGGTTGACGTAGAGCCAGATGCCTATCCCCTTTTCGTTGGCGTATTCCACGACACGGGGCATATCCAGCTTCTTCACCACTTTGGTGGCGTCGCCGTCGTGGGAAGTGCAGGGCACATACCAGAGCCAGTCGAAAAGCATATAGGGGATTTTATGCTCGGCGCAGAAGTCGATCACCTTGAAGGCGCCTTCGGTGGTGATGGTGGTCTCGCGCATTATCTTGCCCGGCTTCACCCAGGCAAAATCGCCCTGTGCGGCAGGATTGAGGTTCTGGATTATGTCGTTGTTCTCGAGCAGCTCACCGGGAGTGTCTCCGGTGATGATCACGCGCCAGGGAGTTGCGTAATATGTCACGATATCCACCGGAGAATACATCACCGAACTCAGCGTGTTCTTACGGTCCTTGCGGGCCACATACTTGGTGAGGCACCAGTCGTCGACATCGGCGTCGGTGATCGCAAGCCATTTTCCGTCGGGGAGCTCGAGCGTGAGCGCGCGCTCAACGGGACGGACGATGCTGTCGACCGCGGAATGCTTGAAAAACGCCTGCGCCCATTCCTCGCTCCAGGCCATCGTCCCATCGGGGAAGGTATAGTCGGTGAGGTCTTCGGTAACCTTATGGAAGATCGCCGCCGGATGCTCCGGGAAGAAATACCGGAATGCGAGGCCCTCGTCGTATGCGCGCACCTGGACGTCGAGGCGGTATTTGCTCTTGTCGTGACGCGAGAGATGAAGAGTGGCTGAATTGTAGCGGTCTCTCACCGTCGAACGCTCTCCGTAAAGCGGATGCCATACGGAATCGTGAGGCGCGTGATATGTCACGCTGTCCACCTCCATGAGATCCATCCAGCAGTCGGGCTGCGCGAGATCGCGCTTGCCGAGAGCCATCTCCCACGTGCGGTTATCGATGTCGAGGCCCGCGCGGGAGGGAAGGATAGCCGGCTTGCCGTCGACCGTCAGCGAGTAAGTAAGCTCCTTGCCGTTTCTGGCAAACGTCGCCACGTTTCTGCCGTCGGGCGATTTAAGTGTCAGAGTGTCGGCAAAGGCAGCTCCCGCGAATATCGGAAGGAGCATCGCCGCCGCAACTGTTTTCAGTTTCACGTTTTTCATTATTCTGTTTTCTTACCTTTGATTTTTTACCTGTTTATTCTTTCACCAGTCTATCATCCTGTATCTGTATATTAATTTCCTGAACGGCCGGTTTATACTCAATGTCCCCGTCATTTTCTATGCACAAAGTGATTCCGGTCCATTGCCGTTTCGGGTCTTTCCCGAAATAATCCGGGTCGAAACGGAAGGTATATTCGCCGGTCCGGACCACCGGGCCCGATATGACCGTCACGCGAGACTTCGCTCCGGCATGTTCCTTGCTTTCAGCGTTATGCGAGGCGTTTACAAACAGAGGCTTCAGCGTAAATTCGCGTGCGTCAGTCCTTGTATTCATCTTTATATGCCTGCCGGCATCGTAGGGAATCATCTTCCCGCCGAGTTCAGCCGACAGATACTGCATCTTCTTCCCTCCGGTCTTCGAATATCTTTCCTTGGTTAGATTCGCCATCTCCTCGTCATGATACCAGAATTTCTCATGGGGATCATCGCTTGCCGAGCCGTCCTCGAACCAGCGCGAATAATACACGCCGCCCTCAGGCCTCGGATTTTCAAGCGACTTGGCTATGAATTTCGCGATATAGTCCTGCGTCTCCTCGCAAAGATCGAAATGGCCCTTACCCGCGTCGCAGAGGAAGGATATACGGCTCTCGGGATACATCATCCTGAACGCCAGAGCCGGGAGGAGTCTCGCTTCCCACCATTCATATTCGCCCATGACCATCAGGCCGGCAATCCGGTCGATGTTGCGTGTGCGCCCCCATTCGATATTCTCACGCCCGTATCCGCACAGATTAGTGCGCGGAGCGTCGCCGTGGAAGGAGATTATGCACAACGTCCGTTCGGGATTCCAGGCGGCGAAATTCCAGGGGAAGGTAGCCTGCGCTGAGTGGCCGAACGGGATCACTGGAGCCCTGGCGATCTCCGGATGACCGCTGCTCTTGGCAAAGTCGGCTATAATGCTGTCGAAACGCTCCTGACAGCCCTTCGCGACATCCCAGTTCTGAGAGCCCCTCTGGATAAAGGCCATCGCGACGCCGAGACTGTCCATAGCCTCGCGGAAACGCTCGCTTCTGAACAGCACCTCCTCCGTCATGTTCTGATGGCAATATAGCAACGCACTTACGGAATCGGTCTTCTGCGGAAGCCTGAGATACGCCCGGCTTCCCTCCTCGCCCGTGACATAGTCGAACTTCACTTTACCCATAAGCGACGGGCACGTAAAGCATAAGGCAGAAAGAAGAATGCCCCAGATATACTTTTTCATATTCATGCAGCTTTAAATCATTGATTACTAAAAACTTACTCTCCCTTCTCAAGATTCCAGTAGACCACATAGCGACAACGGTGGGCATCGTAAAGAGGAAGGATCTCAACGCCTGTCTCCGTCACGAAATGAAGCGGTCTGTCGCCTTTCTTCAGATTCGGCATAAACTGACTGCGCCTGCCTGAACGACTGCCCCGAGCAACAGCGCTATGACGTAGATAAGTTTTTTATTCATTTCGTAAATAACAGTCTGTTATTTCTGAGTCCCGGTCTTTACCACGACCATACCTTTCTCCCTCTTTACCGGAACGCTCTTGCCGTTAAGCGTGAGCGACGAAGGAGTGCCCTTGAATTTAAAATTCATACGTGGCTGTCCTTCGGCAAAGAGATCAAGCTTGCCGGCGCCCTTCGATTTGGCCACCACATTGAGCTTCGAGAGCGACGAGAAGATCACGTCGGCGCCGTCGCGGAGCGAGCTGCCGTAACAGATGAAGCATTCGTCGAAATTCTTCGGGCCCTTTTTCTCATCATAGCTCAGGGCCACCATATAGGCGTCGGTGTCAAGACCGTCGATGTTGATCCATGAGTTGAGATGCATAAGACGTCCGTCGGCGAGCTGGTTGATGTAGATGTCGGTGACACGGCCCTTGTCCCTGACGCGCAGTCCGATCCATCCGCTCCCCTCACGGCGCTCGATCTGGGGGATATCCTTCTGGTTTACGGAATCCTTGAGAATGATGGCTGTCACGCCCTTCACGCGGTCGGTGTGCTCGGGAAGATGGAAAGAGTAATATTCCTCCTCGTCCTTAAGGTCCTCGGTCGGGCCTTTCTTCACTTCCCAATACATATCCTCGGGATAGTCGTGGACGAAGTTGCTGTATGCCAGCGGACGCGGATAGAGCGGACGGATCAGCACGGAGGAGTTGCCTTTGGTGACCTCGAGGTCGAAGCCACGCTTCACGGCCTTGCCGCCCGGATGCCATAGCCATTCGAAATGACCGGGCTCATGGCTCTTGATGTCGTCGATCACATAGATGACGTTATCGAACCAGAGATAATGGCGGAAGTTGCGGTTGAACCACTGCGACATGGGACCGGTGCCGTCGGCGAGCACATACTTGATGTTGCCGGCGTCGATCAGGCTGCTCAGCGAGCCCGGCAGAAGCGAGCCGTGATACTGCTGATATGCGGACTGGCCCCGACCGTTGAATTTCACCACATTGTGGGCATCGCTCTGGAAGAAATATCCGCGATATTCGGGCTTGCCGTAGCTGCAGTTACCCGCGTCCTTTATTATGTCTTCACCGTTATGAAAAAGAATGAGCGAGTTGGCGTCGGCATGCGAATGGTTCCAGGTCATGCCGCTCTTAACGGCGAGCATCGTGGCGTTCTTGTCCCACGAATCGCGCATCGTGGCCCATCCGAAGTCATTCCATATCTCTGATTTCGAGAGATTCGGCTCGGCGGGAGCGTTCTTGAGGTCGGGGGTGTAGAGGAACCCCATCGGGAAATGAAGGGGATAGCCCTCGCGGTGCTGTCCCGAGTCGAGCTGGCGCCCATACCAGAGAGTGTTCTCGTCGGGAACGCCCATGGCATATGCAAGATAGAGCGAGCTCTCGCCCGTCACGTTCTTGTGACTGTCGCCGAAGTTGATGCTGTAGAGCATTCCGTCGCGGGGATACGCCACGTGGGCGAAGAATGCGGGAAGGAGCTCCATCTGCGGGATATCCTCGAGCTTCGCTCCCGGATGGCTGTTGAGCCACGCCATCCTCATCTTCAGGGCCTCGGTTATGCCGAAGCTGGCGTAGTTGATGCTCTCGTACATACCGCCCTTGCCATCGAAAGTCTTGGGTTTATTCTGAAGCACGTCGCCGTTGAACTCAAACCATTCGGGAAGGGCCTCCACGGCCTTCTGGGCGAGCTCACCGGCCTTGGGGACCTCGTTGGAGATGGCCATGCCGAGGATAGCGCCCTCGGCCACGCAGCAGGTCCACCAGTTGTGGCCCATCGAGTTGAGCGAATGGATGCGGGTCGGCTCGGCGAGCCAGTCGCCTAAGAGAGGCTCGACGGCGAGGCGCCAGAGACCGTCGGCGATCTTGCGGCGCTCGGCGGGCGTGAGGATGTCGTAGACGGCATCGTAGGCCACGGCGCACTCAAAGGCCTTGTGGCCCATCTGGAGCTCGCTGCGCCATGCCGGACGGCGGGCGAGCATCTCTTTGTCGCCCCAGCTCTTGGTCTCGGCGGTCTTCAGAAGCACATCCCTGATCTTGTCGGCATAACGGCGGTCGCCCGTGGCCAGATATGCAAGCGCGGGATACTGAAGTTTGCGGACGTCTCCCTTCTTAAGCTGCACGTCGGCCTCGGCGAGAATCGTTTTCCAGGCTGCGGAATACGCGCTGTCGGTCTTGGTCTTAGCCATCGCCTTCTTCACGCGGTCGGGCGTGAAGAGCAGCGAGGGATGCTTTATCGCTGCCTCCGCCGATATCATTGACAGAAGAATAACCATCACGGTTAAAATCTTTTTCATCATGTTGGTTCGGGTGTATGTCAAGTTTTGTATGTTTTTGTTCTGGAGTGTGTTTCCGGGAATGCGTCCGGGAGTGGGTTTGGGCGCGTTTTCCGGAGCGCGTCTGAAATTATTTGAATACCACATCCTCGACGTGCTCGCCGATGTAGAGATTCATCATGTCGGAGGTCTTGTACCAGCCGGGCTTCCCGGGCATCTTGTCGAAAATTTTCTCGCCGTTGATCACCAGGTTGTCGAAGAGCACTCCCTTCACCTTGCGCACGTCGTCGTAGCCGATTATCAGCGACATCTCCGAACGGTCGCCGTTATATGTCACGTCCTTGAAGGTGATGTTCTCGATGCAGCCGCCGGGAGCGGTGCAGTATTTCTTGTTGTAGGCGATACGGATGTCGAAGAGCTTGCCGCGGCGGAAGTTCTCGACGCGGATGTTGTCGAAGGTGACATCGCGCACGGTGTTGTTGTCGCCGGTGATGATGGCGAAAACGCCCTGATAATCTACCTGGAATTCCTGCATGTCGAGCACGTCGATGTTGCGGTAAACGACGTTGCTGATCGTGTCGGGATTCTGCGAGTTTCCGTGAAGTCCGATCATGAACGGATGGGCCACGTCGGCCCAGAGCACTGCGTTCTCGGTCAGAATGTCGGTGCAGCCGCCGGTATATCCCTTGCGGGTGGCGTAGACGGTGGTGCAGTCGTCGGAGGTGCGGGCGAACACGCCGTCATAGTGCACGTCGGAGCTGGCGAAGATGTTGAAGCCGTCGCCCCAGCCGTAATAGCTCATCACCTTGACGTTGGAGATCTCCACGCCGCGGCTGCCACCTACGGCACACTGCGTGGTGAAGAGTCCGTCGATCTTAATGTCTTTAGAGTTTCTCACCTGGATTCCCATCTTGCGGTGGGGATAGACGAGACCGCGGCCGCAGAGGCGCACGTTTTCGGCATCGGTGATCTCGAGCACGCCGTCAACCACCGCCGCGCCGTCGATATAGACGGTCTTGCCCGATCCGATGACGAGTGTGTCGAGCTTATGGTAGCCGGGGCCGAAGTAGATGTTGTTTTTATTTTTCGTGAATTTCTTAATATTTGCCGGGCGGTTTCGGTCTATGGGATTGGCGAAGAGCTGAAGGTTGTCGAAGATCTCGCCGTTTACCTCGACCGACATCAGACGGGGGCGGTCGATGGAGAAGGTCAGCGTGTTGCCCTCCACTGCGGGAGTTATGGCGTAGGAGACGGGACGCACCTTCGCCTCATGAATGTCGCGGGCACGGGACGTGACGCGGATCTCGGCAGTGCCGGAGAAATCGAAGAAAGCCATCGACGATTTCTCGACAAAATGCTTGCGCTCTTTGGTGTTGTCGACCATCACCTCGTATACGGGTACCTTGAGCCACTCTCCCTGGCCCTGACGCACCTCGACGGTGAAGGAATCGCGCAGCTTCGCTCCCTCGAGAGCGGGATAGACAGTAAGCTCTGCGCCGGCCCAAAAGGCCCCGGCAAGCAGAAACACAATCGACAGAATTTTTCTCATCTCCTGATTATTGTTGTTATAATTGGTTTATGGTTTGGGTTTATGGTTTAGATAATACCATTTCTCCTGACATCTGAATCGGGCGGTAGACTCTAAACATGAATTACAAATATAAGCAAACTCCATTGATATCCGCCATGCTTTCACCGAATATCTTTAAAGCGCGCTCAGACAGCTGAAAACAATCCGCTTCTCTTATATATACGGCTCAACCCTCCGATTTACCCATTCCCCCCCTTCAACACTCCCTCTTTTCCGGTTATCGAATCTCTGACCGTGTCCATTAGAGGTAACGTTAAACGCAGTGAACCGCCTTGCAAAAGGATTGGTTATAATTAAACACCTCCTCCGGATAGAACTCGGAGGTGCGTTTGTAAACTGTTATTTTAAACTGTTATTTAAAGATACAATGAAAGTCAGCAATTCAATCCCGCAGGAGTTCACGAATAACGAAGCCTACATGAGCATCCTCAGCCGGGTCAGCGTAAGACGCTACTCCGACCTTCCCGTCTCCGACGACCATATATCGGCCATCCTCCACGCCGCCATGAGCGCGCCGAGCGCCGTGAACCGACAGCCCTGGGAATTTATCATAGTCGACGACCCTGACCTGCTGAAGCAGCTCGCCGACGCGTTGCCATACGCGAAAATGGCGGCACACGCACCCGCAGCCATCGTGGTCTGCGGCAATAAAGAGAGATTCCTTGAAGGAACCGACGACATCCTCTGGGAACAGGATCTCTCGGCAGCCTCCGAAAACATCCTTCTTGCCGCCCATGCCATCGGTCTGGGCGGAGTGTGGACCTGCCTCTATCCGCATGAAGAACGGATCGCGCCCGTGCGCAGGCTCCTCAACATTCCCGACACCCTCGTCCCCTTCAATCTCATCCCTCTCGGCCACCCTGCCGCCGACCACGCCCCGATGGACAAATGGCATCCCGACCGCATCCACCTCAACCGCCTCCCCTGACCGGTCTTCAAGACATATTATGGTGAGGAGCCATTTTAATTAAGTAAGTGTTGGAATTTAATTTATACTTAATACGAGTTTATTTTTGAGCTGATTTCGGTGCGGAGAGAATGAGAATTGAAAATCGCCGATTCCTCTAAAAATAACTAAGGATGAGGCAATATAAGCATATTCGACTGAGCGACAAGCCGGAAGCAACCAAAAAGGAACCGTAGTAAGTATAAAAGAAATTTCTTCAATTAATATCGTTTAAATTTCAATACTTACTTATCTAAGAAACTGTTTAGATTTCTTTCGAAAATTTTATTATAAGAATTCTTTCAAGGCTTTTAAGAAACTTTCTGTCAGTAGTTGAGCCCGAAGTGCCAAAGAGGGATGAATGGACCATGTCCGTATTCTATATCATCTCGGGCAACTATCCCTTTCGGGTCTCCTCCAAGCTGGCGCTTCCCCTTTTTAGAGCCTCCAATCTCAAATATATGTTCGCCGATTTTGAAATCGGTGATTTTTGATGAGACTATTTCGTTGTTTACTCTCATCTGATTATAAAAGAATGCTTCGCGCACGTTGCCGATATCAGTGTCTTCTCCCTGAAGCGCATACATCAGGTTCGGATTGTCCACATATACTTTTTCCACCTTTCCGAGGCCTCGCAATCCTCCGGTTTCGTCACGCAACAGCCCGATCATACCTCCTTTTTCAAGGTACATCAAATAGTTTGGCAAATCATTTTTACTCACCCTCAACTCTTGTCCGAGACTTGTCATATTCGGTTTATATGGCGCGGATTCAGAAAGTAGCCCGAGAAGCCGTCGCAACTTTCTGGCTGTGGCCACATTCATACCCGCATATTGAGGAATATCCACCTCAAGAGTCTGCTGCATTATTTGCTGAAGGCGTATATCATAACCTGGCAAACTGCTGAAAGGATAATATCCCTTGCGAAGATACTCTCTAAAATCCGGCAGCGGATGATAATCCGTCGGCAGTTCTACCTTATTCTCTATAATTTCATCAAGATTGTATACCGGAAGATTTATCCCCTTGAACATGGAAAGATATTCTCTGAAAGAAAGGCCATACATGTGGAACATCAGGGCACGTCGGCTCAGGTCGGCAGCTCCATGATAGATGTCAAGCACCGAACTGCCTGTAAATATCACCTGCAGCTTCGCATGAGCATCATATATTTGCTTGAGTTCTCTTGACCAGCCATCATATTTGTGAACTTCATCAATAATGAGATGCAGGCCTCCATCCTTTATCAAGTCATCGGCAAGTTCCGTCAAGGTGTGAGTTGCGAACCAGCTATGGTCGGCCGTAACATATAACCAACGGGACGGATCCGGCTGGGATAAGAGATATTGTTTCACTATTGTTGACTTACCGACACCTCTGGGTCCGACGATACCAACCATACGATCTTCCCAAAGTATTCGATCGTACATATATCTGTGGAATTCACGAGGAGTATGTGCCAACTCCTCCCGCATGTAATCTATCAGTTGCAAATCTATCATAAGCGTAAGTTTTTTACAAAGATAATATATTTCCTCTAATTAGGGAAACTTTTAAAACAAAGCATCCTCTTAAGGGTGACTATTTCTAATAAAATCATCCTCTTTAAGAGGATTGTCAAAATTCGAATTCCGTGCCGCGCCCAATGTCGGTATGCCTTTGAGTGAATAACCGGCTCGGCCATCGTTATCCCGGTTCTCTGTATTTCTTTCCCGAAAAAACTATCGAAAGATGAACGGATAGTTCCTACTGACATACACGCAAAACTGCATGCACATAGCTGTAAATCAAAATAAAAGTGTTATATTTGTAATATGAACGACTTAACAGTATTTCACCACTAAAACAGTAAATTTGCATAACTATGGCACAGACTAATGAAATAACGAATGTGTATAATCATGCAGCAGAGGTTATCAAAACAGCTATTCTGCAAGGGCAATACGAAGCTCTTAAAGGAGTCAATCGCCTCCAACTCGCTACATATTATTGGATCGGCAAGTATGTATCGCAGAATACCCGAAAGGGCTTCTGGGGAACCGGTGCATTGGAGCGCATAAGTGAACGCATCTATAAATTGCTTCCAGGTTTGCGTGGGTACTCCGCCGAAAGCCTCAAAAAGATGCGTTAGTTCTATGAAGCATGGGACATATTTGACTATGAAACCGTTGATCGCAACGATCATAACATACCGTCGTGCGAATCGGTAATCGCGATTACCGATTTAAATAATACTGATAATAAGATAGATATATTTCGGGAATTGCGAATACCGAATTTGGCGGAGTTTCCGGTTGAGGCCTTTTTCAAAATACCTTTTACACATCACATACAGATATTCAGTGGAGTTAAAGATCCTTCTGCACGATATTTCTATATTCGTAAGTGCGCCGAAGAAAATCTGACAGTAAGTGCGTTAAAGAAATCAATTAGGAGAGACGATTATAGCAAGCTGTCTGACCTTCCTAACAACTTCGGAACGACTATGACAGATGACAAATCAGCACGAAGAGCTGTAATGGCATTTAAGGATTCCTATGTGTTAGGCTTTATTAATACCGAGGAAATTGGCGAACGGGATTTGGAGGACATCGACGAACGTGTAGTAGAGCAGCAGATTGTTCACAACATCAAAAAAATCATCATGACATTCGGTCATGATTTCGCTTTCGTCGGCAACCAGTATCATTTGGAAATATACTCCGAGGACTTCTTCCCGGACCTCTTGTTTTTCAACAGAGAGTTGAACGCTTTGGTTGGAAAAGGCGCGTGCGTTTGACCCCTTCGGGCACGCGGGACTGACCCCTTTG
>CAJTYD010000041.1 GCA_910583775.1 uncultured Muribaculaceae bacterium
GGTTATTCTCTTTGTGGGATTCTGTCCCCTTTGGATATGGTTTACCGATTTGTGCATTAACTGGTTCCACGTTGTATAAGCTAAATCTGAATTGCTGGATATAAATATTAAGGTAAAATCCCGACGCAACTGTCTGCGGCGGGATTTTCTATTCCTTTTGATCATTCACGCGATATGAACATCGCTCAGCTTGTTTCTGCGATATGAATATCGCTCACGGAACTACTTCGCGACTATTGCCCGGAGCATGGAGAGAAAAAGGGAGTCGCGTTGGTCGCGACTCCCCGTGATTTAGTGATTGAGTAGAAGAATGTAGATAAATAGATATATAGGTCGAAACCAATATTAGGTTAGTATTATTCTTCAGTCTGTGTCTCGGCATATTCCTTGAGCAGTTTCTCCTGCACATCGGAGGGAACGAGCTCGTATGACGAGAATTCCATTGTGAATGAGCTTCTTCCGCCTGTGATTGAGCTGAGAGATGTGGAATAAGACGACATCTCTTTCAGAGGCACTTTGGCATTGAGTTTCTCGATGCCGTTTTCAGAAGCCATTCCCATGATTATGGCCCGTCTTCCCTGAAGATCACTCATCACATCGCCCATTGTATCGCCGGGTGTGAGCACCTCAACGTCATAAACGGGTTCGAGAATCTTCGGATTGGCAGCCTTGAACGCCTGGGAGAAGGCGTTGCGGCCGGCGAGACGGAAGGATATTTCATTCGAATCCACCGGGTGCATCTTGCCGTCGTAAATCATCACGCGGACATCGCGGGCGTATGATCCTGTGAGAGGACCCTGCTCCATGCGGTCCATAAGACCTTTGACGATAGCTGGGATGAATCGGGCGTCGATGGCGCCTCCGACGATGCAGTTGTAGACAACGAGCTTGCCGCCCCATTCCAGAGGAATCTCCTGCTTGTCGCGGACGTTGAGCTTGAATTCCTGGTTGCCGAATTTATATGTATCAGGCTCGGGCATTCCCTCGGTGTAGGGCTCGATGATAAGATGCACTTCGCCGAACTGACCCGAACCGCCCGACTGTTTTTTATGACGATAGTCGGCGCGTGCGGCCTTGGTGATCGTCTCGCGATAAGGAATGCGCGGTTCCTGGAATTCAACGGGGAGTTTCTCGTTGTTCTCGATACGCCATTTGAGAGTGCGGAGATGGAATTCGCCCTGACCTTTGACGATGGTCTGCTTGAGCTCCTTCGATTGCTCCACTACCCAGGTGGGATCTTCCTCGTGCATTCTTGTCAGGATGCCCGAGAGTTTCTCGGAATCGCTTTCGGTGAGAGGACGTATGGCCCTTGAGAATTTAGGCTGGGGATATTTGATGAAATCGAACTGGTAGTCGCATCCCTTTTCATCGAGAGTATTTCCTGTCCTTACATCTTTAAGTTTGACAGCTGCGCCTATATCGCCGGCCTCGAGCGCGTCGATAGGTGTGCGGAGCTGACCGCAGACTGTGAATATCTGAGCGAGGCGCTCTTTGCCGCCGCGTGAAACGTTCTCAAGGTCATCTCCGGCCTTAAGTGTTCCGCTCATCACCTTGAAATAGGAAACCTCGCCGATATGCGGCTCTACGGATGTCTTGAAGAAGAAGACGGAAAGCGGACCGTTTGAATCCGGTTTTACCTCTTCGCCGGCTGTCGTTTCGGGAGCCGGCATGTCGCTTACGAAGGGACATACGTTTCCGAGGAACTCCATCAGACGGCGGACGCCCATGTCTTTGGCGGCACTGAGAACCACAACCGGATAGATCGAGCGGTCGATGAGACCCTTGCGGATACCCTCGCGCATTTCGTCTTCCGTCAGGCTTCCCTGCTCGAAGAATTTCTCCATCAGGGTCTCGTCGTTTTCGGCGGCGGCCTCTACGAGAACCTGGTTGAGCTCCCGTGCTTTCTCAAGCTGATCTTCGGGAATGTCACTGATTACGGGAACGCCTCCGTCGGGACCCCATTCATATTTCTTCATGAGGAGGACGTCGATCATCGAATGGAAATTCGGACCGGACTCAAGAGGATATTGTATCTGAACCACGCGGGGACCGAAGTTGTCGCGCATCTGCTCCATAACGTTGTCAAAGTCGGCTTTCTCGCCATCCATCTGGTTGAGGGCGAAGATAACCGGCTTCTTGAGGGCTGCAGTAGTGCGGAATACATTCTGCGTTCCGACCTCTACGCCATATTCGGCATCGACGAGGATCAGACCCATGTCGCAGACGCCAAGAGCGGTATAGGCGTTTCCTACGAAATCGTCGGCTCCCGGGCAGTCGATTATGTTCAGCTTCTTATTATTGAACTCTGCATTGAAAACTGTTGAGAAAACAGAGTATCCGTATTCTTTTTCTACAGGAAAATAGTCGGAAACGGTGTTGCCTGCTGCGACATTACCGCGACGTTTTATAACTCCACACTCGTAAATCATTGATTCGGCGAGTGTGGTTTTCCCCGAGCCCTTTGATCCTAAAAGGGCTATGTTTTTGATTTCGTTGGTCTTATAAATCTTCATGTATTTAAGATTTTAGATGTGAAAATTGCTATGTAATTCTGAACAGACTTGATCCCTCTTTCCGGCCTCTTGTAAAAGTTTAACGCCCGATAAATGGACAGCTGTTGCAAAAGCGAGCGCAATTTAGTAAAAAATGTGGTAATTTGAGAAGAATAATCAATGTTCTTTAACATATTTCCATAAATTATATTAGATTCATTGACTCTTGCGTGATATAAAGACATACGGCAGGGAAAGGCACTGAGGCACTTCCCTGCCGTGGAATCCGGTCTTTGACGGCAAGTCTGACGGTTTTTAGAATTTCTTGACGGAGCCGATGAAGAGGACGGTTCCGCTGCTCTGCTCTTTCACATAATATATGAACGGACGGTTGAAGTTCACATCCACCACGTTTTGTGGAACTCCCAGTGATACAGCCACCGAGGTTGTTCCAGCTCCTTCGGCGCCATCCTTCGTCACTTTAAAGAACGTTTTCTGTTTTATGTTCATCGATGCGGAGCGGCCTGAATCGGTTGCGAAATTCACCGGAAATCCGAGTGCTCCTAAAATTTCCTGCAATCCGTCCATGTCAAGTTGCGTCTCGAAGGCGGGAAGAGTTATCTGTCCGCGCGACACAGCAGTTTTCTCATCAAGACTGAAGCCTTCGGCTGTAATGAACTTAGCGCAATCCGCAATGCTTTCGCCATCCTTCGGCAATACTGCATACATGTTATATCCTCCGTTGCCGAAAGGAATTCTGGCAAAACGGCGTCCTTTAAGTTCTCCGGTAATCGACTTCTTCTCATCCGCATATTTCGAGCCGCCTGTCGCCATACTCGAAAAAAGCATGTTTACTTTTTTCACGTTGCCGTCGACATCCGTGAAATCCATCTTTCCTTTGCCTTCCTCAAATGGGACAGCCCATTTGCCGATAAAATGCAATGCATTCACATATAAAACATCATACATGCTGATGTCAGCATCCTCATTGTATAAAGATATTCTGTCGTTTGTCTTCTTTAGCGTCCAGTCGTTGATTCGTTTCACCGTATTGGAGGCATTGAAGTCTGCCTTGAACATCTCGGCTCCATAAGACGACAGCCAAGGCGACGCATTCTTTAGAACGTTTGCTCCCTCATTCTCCCATACGGAATTGGCAAGAGTGAATTTCGCTCTGCCGTCTACCTTGGGCAGCTCTCTCAGAAGCATTCCGTTGAAATCTTCAAGTTCTTTCAGCGAAGCGACTCCAAAGAAATCAAGGTATTTATCCGAAACCTCTTTCGAGACAGACTCTTCGCAATTATGGGTAAACATACTTAATGCAATCTGCATGCTTAAGGGAGAATAGCATACATTGTCCTTAATATTGCCATTTTCCAGCAATTCGTATACCTTGGCGGTTGCGTTCTTGCCAAAGGTCTCTGCTGCACGCGTCTGATTTTCGTTCATGGAAATCTCATACAGCGGGGTTCTGACAAATTCTCCGTCATCATACGGATTCGTCGGGCTCTCTGAACAAGACATCATCATCGCAGCCATTCCTGCGGTTACCGTCAAGAGGCCCATTGGTTTAATAATCCTTTCTTTCCTCATGTTGATTGATCTTAAAGTTTATAGAAATATTGATTTAACCGTTAATTTATCGAATAGAAAATAGACCGTTATGAGTTGGATTCTAAAAAATATATAATCATATTTGTCCATCAGCTTAAAAATCTATTTCAGTTAAACAGAAAATGTAAGACGGTTAATCTTCAGCTTTAATTTTGTTCCAAATGTAAAAAAATATTTGAATATTTAAATGATAATTAAAAAAATAATTAATTTTAACATTTTTTTTGCTTTTGTTCTTAATTTTTTATTTAACTTTATAAAGTTTTTTAAACTGTTGAATTTTTAATTAAATGATAAAGGTATTATTGAATTAAAGGTATTATTGAATTAGGATATAGTTGATTTTGACCCAAGATGTGATGTCATTTAATAATATTAGAGTGTCGTTTGAATTTAAACCGATTTTAACATTTAGAGCAAGTAATGGAAAATCTTAAAAACACTGCAGATGATCTTTGTGGTGATTTTCGCCAAGTTTGGGCAGTCGAAACCGAAAGGTTCCTCCTTTCTCAACTTGAAAAATTGTAAAAAATGAGAGCAGACACAATTTATTATGTAATGCCGAATGCACGCCGATTGGTTGAAAGGAAAAACATCTCAAAAATCTTCTCAAAATCCTTTGAAAATAAATTTAAACAGTTTCTTAGAAAAAGTAAATTAGTTTTAACCACTTCAATTTATAATTTTAATTTTTTTGCCATGGTTAAAAAACTTCTTAAAGGACTCGCTATCCCGCTGGCGTTTCTGTGTTCGTGTTCATCGGATGATTTTTCTGATGAGCCGATAAATATCGATCTGACGAGGAGCGAGGCTAACGCGGTCGATGCCGTCAACGATTTTGCCTTTGACCTGATAAAGGCAGCGGAGAAAAGATTCGGTGAGGAGATGCCTAACTATTTTATTTCTCCTCAGAGCGCGGCATGGTGTCTTTCCATGCTGGCTAACGGGGCGGAGGAGGGAAGCGAGACTCTCCGCGAAATGACGGATGCGCTTCATTTAGGGGCGGATGCATCTCTTCAGGATGTCAACGACTACTGTTCCAAACTCATTGCCGCCCTTGACTCAAGATCGAATGATGCAAATCTTGCTGTGGCAAATGCAGTCTATTATAGGGATTATATAGGGATAAAAAGTAGTTTCATCAACTCTCTCAGGAAATTTTATAATGCAGAGGAGTTAAAAAACCATACAAACAGCATGATCGATTCTTGGGTGAGTAATAAAACCGGAGGCATGATACCGAATTTCGCATCGAAGTTTGATCTTGAAAAACTTGATTTCGGCGTTCTTAATTCAACCTTTTTCTCGGCGAAATGGCTTTCTGACTTTAAGCCGGACAAGTGGAAGAAAGATAAATTCAGGAATGCGGACGGTACTTACAGCTATATCGACATGTTGTACTTTTCCCAGTCGAAAAATTATATGTCGGATGATGAAGTATGCTATCTTTTAAAGATGTGTTTTGAGAATAGTTCATTCGCCATTTGTTTTATTCTTCCGAAAGACAGACATGATATCGGGGATGTCCTCGATCATCTTGACGGAACCACATGGAGAAATCTTGTTAATAATAAATATTCCAAATTTATTGAAGTGAAGTTTCCGGAGTTGAATATTTCTTCAGATTTTGATTTTGTGGATGTGATTCAGGACATGGGAGTCAGAAGAATATTTTCTTCTGAATCCGAGCTTGTGGGAATTGCAGACTTTAAAGTCAGAATGAGTCAGTTTGATCAGTCGAATGTGTTGAGACTTGATGAAAAGGGAGTTACCGCTTCCTCGGCATCTCACGCCGGGGGGTTGCCCACAGCCGTAGGACCTGAATCATTCTATATGGATGAACCTTTCTATTACTTTATTACGGAGGAAAGCACGGGGGCTATTCTCTATGCGGGAAAGATCTCTCAGGTAGCTCAGCCATAGAAATTCCTTAGCTTATTCGAGTTGCGCCGGGGACAGTGTGTTGCAAAGACACCTTGTCTCCGGCGCTGTTTGAAGAAGCAGGTATAAGAAACTGTTTAAATTTCTTTCGAAAATTTTAATATAGTGTTTCTTTCAAGGCTTTTTAGAATCTTTCTGGCTGTTTCCGCCAAGTTTCGTCAGTCGAAACCGAAAGGTTTCTCCTTTCTCAACTTGCGAAAACATCTCAAAAATCTTCTTAAAATCCTTTGAAAACAAATTTAAACAGTTTCTAAGTTCCTGTGACGACCGGAGAGATGATCAATGATAATTTATGCGGAATGCTTGCATATAGGTTCGATAATTATTACATTTGTGACAATTTTGATTAACACACCAATAATGTCATGAAAAGACTTTTCAGTATTGCGATTGCCGTGGCAACGGCAATTTCATGCCTTGCGGATGTTCCGAGAGGCGAGTATCCGCGTCCTCAGTTCGAACGCACGGACTGGGTGAACCTTAACGGCAAATGGTCGATGAAACTTGACCCCGGCAAATCGGGAGATGCGAGAAATTTCAAGGATTCCCTGCGATTCAGCGATCAGATCATTGTCCCTTTTGTGCCGGAAAGCGAGCTTTCCGGAGTGAATCACAAGGATTTCATTCCTTCCATCTGGTATCAGAGGGAGATTGTCATACCGGAAGCCTGGAAGGGGAAACGCATAAGACTCAATTTCGGAGCGGCTTATTACGAGACAGAGATCTTCGTCAACGGTAGTTTCGTAGGGCGCCATAACGGCGGCTCCGACTCTTTCTCTTTCGATATCACAGATTTCCTCAAGCCCGGCGAACCGAATAATCTTGTGGTGAACTGTCTCAGTGACGTAAGGGGAGGCAAACAGCCGGCCGGAAAACAGTCGGTCGGGTATTATTCCGCCGGGTGTAATTATACCCGCTCAACCGGCATCTGGCAGACGGTATGGCTCGAGCCTGTGGATCCGGCGGCCTTGGAAAATGTAAGGGTGGTTCCCGACATCGACAACGGCAGTCTCTCCGTAACTCCGAGATTCTATAATCTTAAAGGGGGCGAGCGTTTCAGGGTGGATGTACTTGAAAACGGGAAGAAGATTTCTTCCGGCGAGGTGTCGGCAGTACAGAATTCTCCGATAATCCTTAAGCTGAAGAATGCGAAACTATGGAGTCCGGAGTCTCCTTATCTCTATGACCTGAAATATACTGTTACGGATGCTTCCGGAAAAGTTCTCGATGAAGTGGAGGGCTACACCGGAATGCGTAAGATTCATATTGACGGGAATAAGATCTACCTGAACAACAAGCCCTATTATCAGCGCCTTGTCCTTGACCAGGGTTTCTATCCCGACGGAATCTGGACCGCCCCCTCCGACGAGGCCTTGCGTCGCGATATCGAGATGAGCAAGGAAGCCGGATTCAACGGAGCGCGCCTTCATCAGAAGGTATTTGAGGAGCGCTACCATTATTGGGCTGACAGGCTCGGATATCTTGTATGGGGAGAGATGCCGTCGTGGGGCATGAATCCGCATGATGCCGAAGCCGGACGCAATTTCCTTTCGGAATGGGGCAATGTGGTTGAAAGAGACCGCAACCATCCGGCGCTTATAGTCTGGACTCCCTTCAACGAGATCTGGTCAACTCCTACAAAAGAGGAGGGCCGACTGCTGATCGATGCCTACGATCTGACGAAGAAACTCGATCCGACACGTCCGGTCAACACTGTCAGCGGCGGAATCTATGTGAAATCGGATTTCTGTACGGCCCACAGTTACGAGCAGGACGGAGCGAAACTTGAGAAGCAGCTTTATTCCGACGGTAAGTTCTATCAGCCCCAGGGGCCGCGCAATGTTCTGGAAGGCACATTGATTAAACTCGAGTATAAGGGCGATGTGCCGTATATACTTGATGAGTTCGGCGGAATCAAGTGTGCGGAAGCCAATCCCTCGAAAAAGAATGCCTGGGGCTATGGCGACGCAGCTCCTACAAAAGAGGATTTCTATAAGCGTCTTGACGCCCAGGTGAAGGCGATACTTGCCCATTCCGACAAGATCTGCGGATTCTGCTATACCCAGCTCACCGATGTGGAGCAGGAGCAGAACGGCATCTATTATTACAACCGCGGAAAGAAATATGATATGAAGCGGGTTAAGGAGATCTTCCAGCAGGAGCCTTCGAAGTGAGATATTGTAAAGATAATAATATGATTCCTTCCGGCAAAGCGGGATTGTATGTTCATATCCCGTTTTGCCGGAAGAAATGTATATATTGTGACTTTTATAGTGTCGGAGAGCGAAAGGCCGACTGGAAGAAATATATAGATGCGGTTCTTAAGGAATGGAATGACAGAAGACATGAACTCTCCGGAGCCGAAGAGGTGACTATATATATAGGAGGAGGCACACCCTCGCTGATTCCGGAGGCTGAATTCACAAGGCTTGCCGGACAATTAAAGGAACCGCTTGTAGAAGCAGGCATTAATATATCTGAGTTTACGGTTGAGGTAAATCCGGATGATGTCAGCGAAGAGAAGGCCGCCGTATGGAAAATGGCAGGGGCAGACAGAATCAGCATGGGAGTCCAGAGCCTTAACGACGCAGAGCTGAAATCGATAGGACGCCGCCATGACAGCGCCTCTGCCGTTAATGCCTTTCATATTCTCAGGAATAATTTTTCCAATATCAGTCTTGATATAATGTTCGGACTTCCGGGTCAGACCCTCGAATCTCTTGGAGAAACAGTCAGAGGTATGATTGCCTTGCGTCCGGAGCATCTTTCGGCCTACAGTCTGATGTATGAGGAACGGACGGCCATAACGCGTCTGCGCGACATGGGTATGGTTGAGGAGATTTCCGAAGAGAGCAGCGTCGAGATGTTCCGCCTTATATCCGGTATGTTTTCCGATGCAGGATACAAACGGTACGAGATATCGAATTATTCATTGCCAGGCTGCCGGTCAATTCATAATTCTAATTATTGGCAAGGATTCCCTTATGTCGGGCTCGGACCGGGAGCCCACAGTTATGACGGAGAACGCGTCAGAAAATGGAACATTCCCGATGTGAGGAAGTACATTGAATCGGTGAATAGAAGAGATTATGAAATTTTAGTTGAATCAGAGACACTTGGCTCGGATGAGCTTCGCGAAGAAATGATAATGACACGGCTACGGACTGCAGAAGGGCTTGATACCGAAGAGTTCAGAGGCCGATTCGGCACCATGTCATGTCGGACTTTTATGAATAAGGCTGAAAAATATATTTCGACTGGCTTTATGGAGAAGGAGGACGCTTTTATACGGCTTACGGATAAAGGAGTGATGATTTCTGACGATATAATGTCGGATCTTTTTTGAAAATTGGATATATTCGCTTTATTTTGGCAAAATTGTACTTTTTTTAAAGATTTTGTAAATTTTTGATGTTGGATATATATGTTTTTGAACATTTTGATTAATTTTGCAACGGTAAAAAAAGATTAGGACTTATATGTCAACGATCAACAATGGTAAAAAGATAAGTTTTACCAAAATGCATGGTGCGGGAAACGACTACGTCTATATCGATGCAATGTCGGAGGTCCCGGAGAGTCTGTCGCTTCTATCGCGACAGATAAGCGACCGTCACTTCGGGGTAGGCAGCGACGGCCTCGTTCTGATAATGCCGTCTGTCACGTCGGATTTCCGCATGAGGATGTTTAACGCCGACGGCAGTGAGGCCGAGATGTGCGGAAATGCCTCAAGATGCATCGGAAAGTTTGTCTATGAAAAAGGGCTCACCGACAAAACGGAGATTTCTCTCGAGACGCTTTCGGGAGAAAAGCGACTGTCGCTTGAACTTGAAGACGGTAAAGTAAGGGAAGTAACCGTAGACATGGGCATTCCGGAACTGTCGCCTGAGAAAATACCGGTAATCTCATCTTCAAGAGAATCTAAAATATCGGAAAGAGAGACTGTCAACGGTCGCTCATACGAAATAACCGCCGTCAGCATGGGAAATCCCCATGCTGTTATTTTTTGTGATGAGATCAACGATGGTCTTGTTCTTTGGGAGGGGCCCGAGCTTGAGAAGGCTTCGATATTCCCGAATAAGGCAAATATAGAGTTTGCCAGGATTCTCGACCGCGACGCCATAGAGATGCGAGTGTGGGAACGGGGATCTGGAGAGACAATGGCTTGCGGAACAGGAGCCTGCGCCACTCTTGTGGCCGCCGTGCTCAATGGCTTGACCGACCGTTGTGCCGTGCTTCATCTCAAAGGCGGAGATCTGACGGTCAGATGGGACGAGAAATCGAACCATGTCTTTCTCTCCGGAGGAGCCGAGTTCATAGCAGACGGGGAGTTTTACATCCCTTCGACAGACAGTGCCGAATAATGATTCCATTCAACGAAGCGAATTATGAAGATCAACGATAATTTTGAGAAATTACCCGAGAGCTATCTTTTTTCAGAGGTAGCGCGCCGACTGAGAGAATACAGGTCGGCTAATCCTGCAGCCAATATCATAAGGATGGATATAGGCGATGTCACGCTCCCTGTTCCCGAATGTGTGGTCATGGCCATGCGATCGGCTGTGGATGAGATGGGAGATGCGTCGACATTCAGGGGCTATGGCCCCGAGCAGGGATATTCCTTTCTGCGCGAGGCGATTGCAAAATGCGACTATAAGAAACGCGGAATAGACATTGATGCTGACGATATCTTTATCAGTGACGGAGCAAAAAGCGATCTTGGCAATTTAGGCGACATCTATTCCGAAGACAGCATAGTCGCGGTTGCCGATCCCGGCTATCCGGTGTATGTCGACGCGACCGTGATGTCGGGACGCGGAGGAGAATTGAAAGACGGAAGATGGTCACGGATCATATATCTTGAATGCGGACCCGATAACGGTTTTCGTCCCCTCCCTCCGGAAACGCATGCCGATGTGGTGATCCTTTGCTCCCCCTCGAATCCGACGGGAGCCTGTCTGACACGTGAAGATCTCAGGAGCTGGGTCGATTATGCATTGCGAAACAGATCAATCATCATATATGATTCTGCTTATGAGGCCTACGTTGTGGATCCGGATGTGCCGCGTTCAATATACGAAATCAAGGATGCGAAGAAAGTCGCCATAGAGGTCAGAAGCTTCTCCAAGACAGCGGGTTTCACCGGGCTTAGATGCGGTTACACCGTGGTTCCTGCCGAGCTTACCGGTTATGACGAAGAGGGGAAAGAGGTTTCCTTAAAGAAACTCTGGAACCGCCGTCAGACCACCAAATTCAACGGAGTGTCATATATCGTGCAGCGAGGTGCGGAGGCTCTTTTCACAGAAGAGGGGCAGGAAGCCATCAGGAAAAATGTGGCATATTATCTGAATAACGCGCGTATTCTGAGAGAATCGATGCTTGAGTCCGGATATGAGGTTACAGGCGGAACGAATTCCCCATACGTATGGATCCGGAAAGAGGGAGAGAACGATTCATGGAAGTTATTCGACACATTGCTATATGAGGCTGATGTATCATGCACGCCGGGTGTGGGATTCGGCAGAAACGGTTCAGGATATATCAGATTGACTGGATTCAATAGCCTTGAGAACACTATCGTGGCTATGGGCCGTGTTAGAAAACTGTTCAAGTAAGGTAATTGAGGGTTTCTGTAGTGAAAGACCTGATTCTTCCGGGTACAGTTCTTCGGATGAAATTATACAAGGCTTAAAGCTAAGCCGCAATATATTAATTAATAATCAATTATGTCAAAATTAAGATTTAAGAGCGTGGAAGAGGCTACGAGTCGCAAAGCTGTGGTAGTAGATCTTCCCAAGGAGAGAGTAGACCGGTATTATGGCAAGCAGGTGTTCAACCGTCAGAAAATGTTTGAATATCTGCCTAAAGATACATTCGATTCTCTTGTAAAGGCTATCGACAACCGCGAGCCATTGAGTCGCGAGATCGCCGACAGCGTTGCCGAGGGCATGAAACGCTGGGCTATTGAGAACGGCGCGCGCCATTACACCCACTGGTTCCATCCGCTCACAGGAAGCACCGCTGAGAAGCACGACGCTTTCATCGAGCACGACGGAAAGGGCGGTGTAGTCGAGAAGTTCAACGGTAAGCTTCTAATCCAGCAGGAGCCTGACGCTTCGAGTTTTCCGAACGGAGGCATCCGCAACACGTTCGAGGCGCGGGGGTATTCGGCCTGGGATATTTCCTCTCCTGCGTTTATCATTGACAATACACTTTGTATCCCTACTGTATTCATATCCTATACGGGAGAGAGTCTTGACTACAAGACTCCGCTTCTCCGCGCTCTCAACAGCGTTGACAAGGCCGCTACCAGAGTGGCGCGCTTTTTCAATCCGGTTGTAAAACATGTGGAGTGCTATCTTGGCTGGGAGCAGGAGTATTTTCTTGTTGATGAGGCGCTGTATGCCGCCAGACCGGATCTTGTGATGACCGGAAGGACCCTTATGGGACACGAATCCGCGAAGAACCAGCAGCTTGAGGACCATTATTTCGGTTCCATACCAAGCAGGGTTGAGGCGTTTATGCTTGATCTTGAACTTGAGGCCCATAAACTCGGAATCCCTGCCAAGACACGTCACAACGAGGTTGCTCCCAATCAGTTCGAGCTTGCTCCTGTCTATGAGGAGACCAACCTTGCAAACGACCATAATCTTCTGCTGATGTCTCTTATGGAAGAAGTAGCCAGGCGGCATAATTTCCGTGTGCTCCTGCATGAGAAGCCTTTTGCAGGCGTGAACGGAAGCGGAAAACACAACAACTGGAGTCTCGGCACAGACCAGGGCGAAATGCTTTTCGCTCCGGGAAAGACTCCGAAAGACAATCTTCGGTTCATTACTTTTGTCGCCAATGTCATGGCGGCCGTTCACAAACACAACGGTTTGCTTAAGGCATCGATCATCTCTGCCACAAACGCCCACCGTCTGGGCGCGAACGAGGCTCCTCCGGCAATAATCTCCATGTTCCTCGGAACGCAGCTCAGCCAGATTCTCGAGTCTGTGGAAAAGGGCGAGGCCGAGAAGATCATCGTCAAAGGGAAGGAGGAGATGAGTCTCGACGTGGCTCAGATTCCCGAACTGATGATCGACAACACCGACCGTAACCGCACAAGTCCGTTTGCCTTTACCGGCAACCGTTTCGAGTATCGTGCAGTGGGCAGTTCCGCTAACTGCGCTTCGGCCATGATCGCGCTTAACGCAGCCGTAGCCTTTCAGCTCGACAATTTCGCCGATAAGGTCAATGCCCGTCTTGAAAGAGGAGAAAAGCTGGAGAAGGCAATTCTCGAGGAGGTAAAGATTCTGTTGAAAGAGTCTAAGGCTATTCATTTCGATGGAAACGGATATAGCGACGAATGGAAAGAGGAGGCTGAGCGTCGCGGCCTTGACGTCGAGACATCGGCTCCTCTGATGTATGACCGCTACCTTCTTCCCTCAAGTGTAGAGATGTTCGAGAAGACCGGAGTCCTTTCGAAGAAGGAGATCGAGGCGAGAAACGAGGTGAAATGGGAGATGTATACGAAGAAGATCCAGATCGAGAGCCGTGTTCTCGGTGATCTCGCCATCAACCATATCATACCGGCGGCAATCCGTTATCAGTCGCTTCTGCTTGACAACGTATATAAGATCAAGGAGCTTTTCAAGGGTGACAAATCCGACAGGATTTCAGCGCAGGATCTTTCCTCGATCGAGGCGATCTGCGACCATGTCTCGGCAATCAAGAGCGGTGTCGCCGCTATGGTCGACGCCCGTCGCAAGGCCAACAGGATAGAAAGCGAAAGAAGCAAAGCCATTGCATATCATGACGAAGTCGCTCCGAAGATGGAGGTGATCAGATATCACATCGACAAGCTCGAGCTTATGGTCGACAATGAGATCTGGCCTCTTCCCAAATATCGCGAGCTCCTCTTCATCAGATAGAATGGAAGACAGACTTTCCGAACAATAAAAAATCTCCGGTATGATCGGCATGCCGGAGATTTTATATTCGTATCCAATCGGATAAGGCTGATTCTATTTTTTCTTTTTAAAGGCGTTCCAGAGGATGTAGGCCAGGCAGAGGATTCCGAGGGCATATCCGGCCCAGGTAAGGTATCTGTTGTATTCCTCCACTTTAGCGAAAAGCATATCGGGAGCGACATGGCGTGAAAGCCAGTAGCCGAGTGTGGCGAGAATAGCGTTCCAAACAAGAGCTCCAAGAGTGGTGAACAGAGCGAACTGCCCGACATTCATTCGGGAAATACCCGCGGGTATGGATATCAGCTGACGGATCGCAGGAATAAGGCGTCCGATAAATGTCGAGACTGCTCCATGTCTGTCGAAATATTTCTCGGCTTTATCTACCTTCTCCCTGTTGATGAGGCAGGCGTGGCCGAATCGGCTGTCTGCGAACTTATACACGACCGGACGCCCTATCCAGAGGGCGAGATAATAGTTGATGAAGGCCCCTACAAGAGCGCCTAAGGTGGCGACAACCACAACCATATATATGTTCATGTCCTGTCCGACGCCGGTATTGGTGCATGCCAGGTAAGCAGCCGGAGGAACAATCACCTCGGAAGGAAACGGGATGAATGAACTTTCGATTACCATGAAGACAAAGACAAAGAGATAACTCGCGTTGTCGACAAACCATTGAAAAAACTGGCTGGCATCGAAAATCGCCAGCGGTATCATATCAAGCATATACTGTTGTTATTTGTCGGTTTCTACAACTTCCATAGCGTTAACGAGCTGTCGCGCAAACTCCCAGGCGGCATTCTCATCCTCTGTGTCGGGAGATTGCTTGACGGTCAGCGCGGCCGTTATCTCAAGTTTCATTCTATCGGCATACTCTTTCATCTTGTCGGCAACCACATTCTTAGCCCATGTGTAATTTCCGATCACTGCGAAGATCTTGTCCTTGATCTCGCGCGTTTCCATGGCGTTCATGAAGGTTTCGACAGCCGGGAAGAGGCGCATCGAATATGTTGCCGACGCCACTATGAGCGTCTTGTATCTGAAAGCGTCGGTTATCATGTCGCTCATCGGAGAGACAGAGGCGTTGTGGATACGGATGTTTCTGATTCCTAAGGATGTAAGCTCCCGGGCTACGGATTCTACGACTTCGGCTGTGTTTCCATACATCGATCCGTAAACGATGGTGATGCCGGGTTCGCTTTTATATGACGCCAGATCGCTGACGATCTTTACCACTTCATTTATGCGGTCGATCCAGACGGGACCATGTGTCGAGCAGATATAGTTGAGTGTGAGACCGGAGAGCTTCTCAAGAGCCTTCCCCACAAATCTGCCGTATTTGCCGACGATATTCGAATAATAGCGATACATCTCTGAGATATGGATGTCGGTATCCATGTCGCGGTCGGTAATTCCGCCGTTCAATGCTCCGAAGGTCCCGAAAGCATCTCCGGAGAAAAGGACTCCGAGGTCTTCAACGTATGTCATCATTGTCTCGGGCCAGTGGACCATCGGGGTGAAATAGAACTTCAGGGTGTGGTCTCCCAAGGATATTGTATCTCCGTCTTTCACCTCAAGGAATCTGTCGGGGTCATCGATATGGTAGAAACCCTTTATCATGTCGATGGTCTTGGAATTGCCGATGATCTTGATTCCGGGATAATATTTTATGATTTCAGGAATGGATCCGGAATGGTCGGGCTCCATGTGGTTGACCACGAGATAATCGATCCGGGCGTTTCTACCCACGGATTCTATTGCGTCGATATAAGCGTGGACTTCATCGATGCGGACCGTATCGATAAGGGCCGTTTTCTCAGTTCCGGCCACTATGTATGAGTTGTAGCTCACTCCGTATGGCAGAGGCCACAGTGCTTCGAAAAGATGGGTGGTGCGGTCGTTGACGCCCACATAGAAAATGTCTTTTGTGAATTCTCTAATATTCATGTTTTTAAATTTCAGATCAGAAAATCGTTTATTCTTATTTTCCCGTCGGATCATCCTTCAGAAATCCCTTGCGCTTCAGAAGTTCGAGGAATTCGACTGAGAAGGTTTCGTTCATCTCTTTGGGATATCTTATGTAGGTGAAGACCTGGGCGAGAGTTTCCTTATTGTTCTCAGCGATATAGCGGGTGTTGGCAGGAAAATCATCTTTTGACTTGAATAGAGCCACAATTTCTTCATCGGAGAAATTGTTGTATTTCTCTAAGTGAAGTACAGCCTCAAGCGGAAGACGTTCCGTTTCCTCACCCTCGTCGGCGGGATAACCTAAGCTAAGGCATGCCACGGGCACCACCAGCTCGGGGAGCTCAAGAAGTTCAGAGATCCGGGCGGCATTATATGTGACGGTTCCGAGATAGCAGGTTCCGAGACCCTCCGTTTCTGCGATTGTTGCGATCTGCTGGGCTATTATCATGGCGTCGGCAGTGGCTGAAAGGAAGGAGAGGAAATTATCGAATCCCGGCCGGGCGTCGCTCAGACGGCACCAGCGCGAGAAGCGGTTGTAATCGGCGCATATAGTCAGGATTACGTTGGCTCCTACGGCGGCTGGCTGATTGAAATGTGCGGGAGTCAACATTCTTTTCTTCTCAGGATCCTGAGTGGCGATTATCGTATAAAGCTGCATGTTCCCGCAGGTCGGAGCACGCATGGCTCTTTCCACTATTGATTTCAGAAGTGATTCCGGAATGGGCCGGTCCGTGTAATTTCTAATCGTTCTTCTCTTCGAGAAGTAATCGGTAGCTGACATTGTCTCTGTCGTTTGGTTTTATATGCAAAATTACAATAAAAATTCGTAATTTTGCACTGCTTTTTGAAGTGTAATATAAATTTAAACTATATAAATGAAAACTGCATTACTGACGATTTTGTTGTTGGTGATATCCAATATTTTCATGACATTCGCCTGGTATGGCAATCTGAAGCTGAGCTCGATGGGTATTTCCAAGAACTGGCCGCTTATCGTGGTCATTTTTGTCTCATGGGGGCTGGCCTTTCTGGAATACTGCTTCATGATTCCGGCAAACAGGATGGGCTTCAAGGAAAACGGAGGGCCATATTCTTTGTTCCAGCTGAAAATCATCCAGGAAGTCATAACGCTCACCGTCTTTACGGTGATTGCCGTCTTCTTCTTCCAGGGACAGAAGCTGCAGTGGAATCACATCGTGTCGTATATCTGTATCGTCGCGGCAGTATTTTTCGCATTCCTGCCCTCCGACTGAGTCATACATATACAGGATAAGATTTAGGTATAAATTGAATTATTTTAGAAGATAATGATCTATTTAGCACCGGTTCAAGGACATACGGATGCCGCATGGCGCTATTTCCACCATGAGATATATGGTGGCGACCATACATATTACACTCCGTTCATTCGGAATGAGAAAGGCGGTTTCCGAGACCGCGACATGAAGGATTTCACTTCGGAACTTAACAAAGGACTCACACTCGTCCCGCAGGTTATATTCAAGGATATGGAGGAACTGAGACCCTTGCTCGCAGGGCTGTCGGATGCCGGCGCTGTTTCCGCCGATCTCAACATGGGCTGTCCCTTTCCTCTTCAGACTGCAAGGGGAAGGGGTGCCGCGTTTATCGGTAATAATGAAGAACTCAAGAACCTGCCCGCTATTCTTGAGGAATTCCCGCAAATGAAGTTTTCGGTGAAAATGCGTCTCGGATATTCCGATCCTACTGAATGGAGAAATGCAATAGATGTCCTGAATGCTTTGAATCTGGATCATGTCACGCTTCATCCGAGGGTCGCCAAAGAGCAGTATGGAGGAGAACTCCATTATGATGAGTTTGCCGATTTTCTGAAGGCCAGCGTCAACCCTGTTGTCTTTAACGGAGAGATAAAGACGCCTGAGGATTATATCGCGCTTGGCAGCCGTTTCCCGGAGGCAAAGGGATTCATGCTTGGCAGAGGAGCGCTTGGGCGCCCGTCGCTCCCGGAAGAATGTGCCGCAGGCAAGACACTTGACAAGGAAGATCGTATAGGGAAGATGATGCGATTTCACGGAATGTTGCTGAAGCATTATGAATCAGTGCTCTGCGGAGATTCTCAGATATTGTCGAAAATAAAGCCTTTCTGGGAATATGCCGAAGAGGAAATCGGCAGAAAGGCCTGGAAGGCAATCAAGAAAGCATCCAATCGTGCCAAATATAATTCGGCAGTGGCTATGATCTGATCAAACACACTCTTATAACGCAACACTCCGGGATTCGGCTCTCGATTCCCGGAGTGTTGCGTTATGTAGATTCATCATAGAGATTTCAGGAATCCGACGGCTTCATTAGGGTCGGGCGACTTGAAGACGTAGCTTCCGGCTACCACGATATCGGCTCCGGCTTCGGCAAGCATCGGTCCTGTCTCGGCATTTACTCCTCCATCAATCTCTATTAGAGCCTTTGATCCGGATTCATTGATGAGTTCCCTCAGTTCCCTTACCTTGTCGAGGGTATGCATGATAAACTTCTGTCCTCCGAATCCAGGCTCTACCGACATAAGAAGCACCATGTCGAGATCCGCGATGATGTCGCGCAATGTGTCGACCGGAGTGGCGGGGCAGAGGGTTATGGCGGCTTTCATTCCTGCATCGTGGATTTGGGCTACCGTACTGTAGAGATGGCTGCACGCCTCCTGGTGGAAATTCATGATGGCGGCGCCGGTGTCGCGCACCTTGCCAATCCATTTTTCAGGCTCTACGATCATCAGATGAACGTCGAGGGGTTTCTTGCTGACAGCGGCTACCGATTGTATCACCGGAAACCCGAACGAGATGTTGGGAACGAAAATTCCATCCATCACGTCGAGATGGAGAAGATCGGCCTCCGAGTTATTGATTTTCTCTATATCTGCGCCGAGATTGCAGAAATCGGCGGCAAGTATTGAAGGTGAGACTAACATTTCTGATGTTGTTTGTGTTGTTCTATGGATTAGTTTTAATTGTCTATTTAAGCATTTCGAGGAATTCGTCTTCTCCTATCATCGGGATTCCGAGTTTCTCGCATTTATCTCTTTTCGCAGGCCCCATGTTTTCTCCGGCAAGCACGAAAGATGTCTTTTTCGAGATGCTTCCGGCGTTCTTTCCTCCTTCACGCTGGATGATGTCCTTGTATTCATCGCGGCTGTGGTGGGTGAAAGTGCCTGAAATCACGATTGTCTTCCCCTCGAGAGAGTCTCCGGTCGGCCCAAGTCTGTCTTCGGAAAGCTGCATCTGGACTCCGGCCTCGGTGAGGATCCCGATGTTGGCCATATTCTGCGGCTCTCGGAGGAAATCATAGATATTCTGTGCTATTACCGGGCCGATATCCTGGATCGAGCTGAGCTCCTCGAGCTCCATCTCCTTCAGGTGTGACATCGATCCTACGGAAAGAGCCAGGCGTTTGGCCGTGGTCTCGCCTATATTCGGAATTGACAGCGCATAGAGAACCCTCTCGAAGGGAACCGATTTGGAATCCTCTATTCCCTTCATTATTCTTTTGGCTGTTTTTTCACCCACTCTGTCGAGCGAAGAAAGTTTTTCCTCCGTCAGGCTGTAGATGTCGCCGATGGTTGTGACGAGACCGCAGTCGAAGAGGAGTTCGGCGGTCTCTTCTCCGATACCGTCGATGTCCATCATGCGGCGGGCGCAGAAATGCTCTATTCGGCCTGTGATCTGGGGTCGGCATCCGTATTTATTTGGGCAGCACCAGGCCGCCTCGCCCATGATACGTGTAAGCGGCGTTCCGCATTCCGGGCAGTTTCTTACAAAAGTCACCGCCGGAGCGTCGGCCTTGCGTTCCGACTTTTCGACGCCGGTGATCTGTGGAATTATCTCGCCGGCCTTTTCAACATAAAGGTGGTCTCCCTCATGGATGTCGAGCTCGAGCATTATGTCTTCGTTATGGAGCGAGGCGCGTTTCACTACAGTCCCGGAAAGCAGTACGGGTTCGAGATTAGCCACCGGAGTCACGATTCCCATTCTTCCAGTCTCGAACGAGACAAAACGCAGCGGAGTGCATGCTCTTTCTGGATTGAACTTGAAAGCGACGGCCCAGCGTGGCGATTTAGCCGTATATCCCAGGTTCAGCTGCTGGCGCAGGGAATCCACTTTGAAGACAAGACCGTCGGTGGCTACAGGCAGCTCCTTTCGATGCTCGTCCCAATAGCTTACATATTCGTCAAGTTCTTCGAGTGTCTTCATTCTCGCCATCGCTTTCGACACCTTGAAGCCCCAGTGTTCGGCCTCGAGCATGTTGTCGTAATGGTTGTCGGCAGGAAGGTTCTCGCCTAAAAGATAATAGAAGCGGGCGTCGAGATGGCGTCGCGCCACTTCCTGCGGATCCTGCATCTTGAGGGTGCCGGAGGCGGCGTTGCGGGGATTTGCGAAAAGAGGTTCTTCGTTGTATGCGCGCTCCTCGTTGAGTTTCTCGAACACTTTCCAGGGCATGAGGATCTCGCCCCTGATTTCAAATTCCTCGGGCCAGTCGCCGGGAAGAAGCTGCAGCGGAATGCTGCGTATGGTGCGGACATTGGCCGTGACGTCGTCGCCCTGAGTGCCGTCGCCTCGAGTCACTGCCTTGACAAGCCTTCCGTTCCGGTATGTTATCGAGATGGAGGTCCCGTCGAATTTCATTTCACCCACTATGTTGAAATCCTCTCCCTCCAGGGCCTTGCGGACGCGTTTGAACCAGTCTTCGACATCTTCGATAGAGTAAGTGTTGGCGAGCGACATCATCGGCCTGGCATGGACCACATGCTCGAATCCTTTTGTAAGATCGGAACCTACACGCCGTGTAGGCGAGTCGGGATCTTCAAATTCCGGGTGCTCGCTCTCAAGCTTCTCGAGTTCCTTGAGAAGCATGTCGAAATCCTTGTCGGAAATCTGCGGCGAGTTCAACACATAATAGTTATGGTTGTGTCGGTTTATTTCCTCGCGAAGCTGTTCAATTCTTGTTTTGGGATCCATAGTATTTCAGGTGAAAAAAGTGTTTGTCATGATTGTGGAGCAGGAGGGAGGAAAGGATATGAGATATTCCATAGAAAAAGGGCTTCCGGGGGCATCGACGTTCCGGCGGCGCAGCGGTCACGGGCCTCGATGATGCCATTGAATTCATCGATCGAGAGTTTTCCTCTGCCTACATCCACCAGAGTTCCGACCACAGCCCTAACCATATTGCGGAGGAATCTGTCGGCCTTTATGACGAAATAAATTCCGTCAGTTCCGAAACCGTTGTCCCATTTCCTCCATTCCGCCTGGCGCACATCGCAGATATTGGTCTTTGCATCCGAGTGTAGTTTGGCAAAAGAGGTGAAGTCGCTTGTTTTGGTAAGTATCTCTGAGGCACGGTTCATTGCATCGACATCGAGAGAGGAGGGAGCACTCCAGCAGAAGGGGAGAAAGGGTGATTTCTCAAACGAAACGAAATACCGGTATTCCCTTTCGGTGGCGTCAAATCTGGCGTGAGCCTCGTCTTCAACCTGAATCACGTCATAAATGGCAATGCTTTTGCCGCATAGACGGTTTAGCGAAAGAATAAATCTCCTTTTGTCGTGAATCGGACATGAAACATCGAAATGGGCATACATGACGCGGGCGTTGACGCCGGTGTCGGTACGTCCGGCGCCAACCACCGGAACGTCGGTCCGGAGCAGCGTGGAGAGCGCCTCCTCGAGTGTCTGCTGAACGCTTGAAGCGTTCGGCTGCGACTGCCACCCGTGGAAAGGCCCTCCGTTATATGCCAGTTTCAAAAAATATCTCATGTCGTTTGTGAAAGTTTCTGCAGATGACCTGATTCGATGATCTATCGTCAGTCTCTTTCCAGATAGGTTATGCCGTAAAGACCTGAACGGTAGATGTTTAGGAACTGCCGGCCCTCCTCCGGAGTTATCACACCTTGCTTCATTGAGGAGGTCACCCATGCCTCGAGATTCCTTACGAGTTTCTTGGGGTTGTATTCCACATAGTCGAGAACATCGGCCACTGCCTCGCCGTCGATGATCTGCTCGATTTCATAGCCCTCTTTCGTCAGGGAGATGTGGACGGCGTTGGTGTCGCCGAAAAGATTATGGAGGTCTCCGAGAATCTCCTGGTAAGCGCCTACGAGAAAGACTCCGAGATAATAGTCCTCGTTGCTTTTGAGCTCATGGACGGGAAGAGAGAAGGATGTTCCCTGCGGAGAGACGAAATGATTGATCTTGCCGTCGGAGTCGCATGTAACGTCCTGAATGGTGCAGTCTCTTGTGGGTTTCTCATCGAGACGGCTGATCGGCATGATGGGGAACATCTGGTCGATAGCCCAGGAATCGGGCAGCGACTGGAAGAGGGAGAAATTGCAGAAATATTTTTCCGGGAGCATTCTGGCCACTTTGCGGAGCTCTTCCGGCGGGTGTTTCATCGAGCGGGTGAGGTCGCGGACATCACGTGCCACCGACCAGAACAGCTTTTCGATCTGTGCGCGGGTGTTGAGGTCGAGAAGACCGAGGCTGAAGAGCTCGAGAGCCTCTTCGCGGATCTGGAGGGCGTCGTGCCAGTCTTCGAAGACCCGTTGCGGGTCGATCTTGTCCCAGATGTCGTATAGCTCTTTGGCGAGTTCGTGCGGATTCTCACCCAGGGTCTCGTTGTCGTTCCATATCGGAAGACGTGCCGTTTCGAGAACCTGGATGATGAGCACCGAATGGTGGGCGCTGAGCGAGCGTCCGCTTTCGGTGATTATATTAGGCTGGGGAAGGTTGTTTTTGGTGCATGCGTCGACAAGAGCGGAGACGGAGTCGTTTACGTATTCCTGAATGGAATAGTTCATCGAATTCTCGCCCGACGAGGAACGGGTTCCGTCGTAATCCACGCCGAGACCGCCCCCTATGTCCACGAACTCAACGGCAAATCCCATCTTGGAGAGCTGGACGTAGAACTGCATTGCCTCGCGGAGGGCGTTTTTGATACGACGTATCTTGGTGATCTGACTTCCGATATGGAAGTGGATGAGCTTCAGGCATGAAACCATCTTGTTTTTTTCAAGGAACGAGAGGGCTTCGAGCAGCTCGCTTGAGTTGAGGCCGAATTTGCTGACATCGCCTCCCGATTCCTCCCATTTGCCGCTCCCAGACGAGGTGAGCTTGATGCGGATTCCTATGTTGGGGGATATGTTGAGCCGTTTCGAGACATCGGCTATGAGCTTGAGTTCGTTGAGTTTCTCGACCACCAGAAAGATCCTGCGTCCCATTTTCTGGGCAAGCAGAGCGAGTTCAACATAATTTTCGTCTTTGTATCCGTTGCAGACGATGATGGAGTTTTCATGGGTATTGACGGCAAGCACGGCGTGAAGCTCCGGTTTCGAGCCAGCCTCAAGACCGATATTGTATTTATTGCCGTGGCTGACGATTTCCTCAACCACCGGACGCATCTGGTTCACCTTTATGGGATAGACGATGAAGTTTTTGCCGGTATATTCATATTCTTCGGCCGCTTTTTTGAAACAGTTCGATATCTTGCGGATCCTGTCGTCAAGAATATCGGGAAATCTCAGCAGCAAGGGGGCGTCGACATCCCTGACCTTAAGGGTATCCATCACCTCCTTGAGGTCGACAGCCGGACCGTCTTCTTTCGGGGTTACCTGGACATGACCCTTCTCATTGATAGAAAAATATTTCAATCCCCATCCCGGAACATTATAAAGTTCGGAGGAATCTTCCACACGCCATTTTCTCATTTCTTCCAAATATTATTTATTTTTTATTGTGCCGGAGGTTCTGATTTTCTTCCGAGCATCTCTATCTTATCAACAATTATCTCGGTTTTTCTCCGATGAATCTTCATGCGGTCCTCATATTCGCGGGTGCGCAGTCGTCCTTCCACATAAAGGCGCGTGCCCTTGCGGATATATTTCTCTGCCAGAGCGGCGTTCTGTCCGCCCATCACCAGACTGTGCCATTCCGTGATTTCGGTCGAGGAATTGCCATATCGCTCGTTTGTGGCGAGCGAAAGGGTGGCGACCGGTCTGTCCTTCTCGGGATATCTTATCTCGGGATCGGAGCCCACATAGCCTAAGAGTATAACTTTATTTACCGACATAGATATGGATATTATTGTTTAAATCACTTCATTTGAATAAAATCGGAAGTCTTCAGACCGAGCCCGGTCTTTTCATGAAGCCCGCAGAGCAGGTTCATGACATGGACGGCTTCCCCGGCTCCTCCTCTCATCCTCGGGTCTGCCACAACATGGATATGGAGTGTGCTCTCGGAGGGCTTTGAAATTGTAAAAAGACATTTCTGTGTTGCCTTGATATCGGAACATGACAGTCTTCCGGAAACCGGGAAGGCGAAACGGTGGTCGTCATACATATCATATAGTTCCAGAATATGTTCGAGATTGATCGAGCAGTCAAGGTCGATGTCTATCTCCATGCTCCTTGTCGAGGGGGAAGGCTTGACCGGAAGCTCTATTTTCTTTTCAAAACTTTTCTGAACCGAAACGAGCATCTCTTCGATCTCATTCTCGGCCTTACGGATTTCGGCCCCCATCATGTCTTCAGGCATAGTCACCTCTATACGGAGGGAGGAGTTTAGAATCATATTCACTGCTAGAGGATATAGAGCCACGAGTGTCGCGGAAGCGGGCGGAGATGGTATCACGGCTGCCGTCGCGCCCCTCACGAGAGGTTTCCTGTTGATTTCCGGCAACCCGTAGACCGGAGTTTCCCCGATGCTTCGATATTCTTCGGAAGGCTCCATGAATATCGTGATTAGATCAGGATTCTCTTTCTTTAACGAAGCGAGCTGTTCTGCCGGCGCATTTCCCGAAGCGACAAAAAGGACGTCGGTATCTTTTGGAGAGGGGAAGATAGATGTGAAATACAACGGCTCCTCGCCATAGAATCCATGGTGGACGGCCGTGACGTTTTTTCCTTCCTGCCCCGGAGCCACGAGGGCTGTCATCTCTACTTCCGGATGATTAAGCAGAATTCTTGCGAGCTCTCCTCCTTTGGGGGAATCGGCTCCGAATATCGCTACTTTGATCATGGTTGGATAAATTTTATTCTGAGGTATAAAGAAAAGCCTTGGAATCAGAAAGAGGGAATCTTCTGGTCGAGCGGGAGCATTTTCGAGAAAATGGCACGCGCCTTTTCGTGAGTCACGTCTTCGCGCAGGATGGCGATGATGGTGTCGGAACCGGGGATTGTTCCGAGAATTTCCGGAGAGTGACTCATGTCGATGTCATACGCAAGTCCGGCGGCATATCCGTTGCGGGTTTTGATGACGGCGATGTTCCGGGAGAATGTCAGGGAAATGAAGCCGCTCTGATAATTCGCGTTCATGGAGATCTGTCCCTGGGCGAGAAGTTTGTCCTTAAGCGTGTTGCTGTCGGGAAGGATATACATATATCCTCCTCTGTCGGTCGGGACCTTGGTAGTCTTGAGCATCTTGAGGTCTCTCGACAATGTGGCCTGAGTAACGACAAAGCCGGCGTCGGCCAGAAGTTGTGCAAGTTCCTCCTGGCTTCCGATACATCTGTTTTTGATAAGATCGACCATCAGTTCGACCCTCTGCTTACGATTTTTCATAAGATGACACTGTTAACATGGTAGGTGAATGCCGGAGGAAGAAATGCGCCTGACGCCGGTCTTCCCGAAACTCACCATTGAATGGATAAAACCGACTTCCGGTCTTGTCCGGGTTAAAAACATTCCGGCCGACTGTTTTATCCGTTCAATAATTGATTTTGTTAGGGTATATTTTTTTTGTATAATTGTTACAAAGATATAAAAAAATTTTTAGTACATGACAAAAATTGAAATTATGCTGTTAAACATCTAAATTTCAG
>CAJTYD010000042.1 GCA_910583775.1 uncultured Muribaculaceae bacterium
CATCGGAGTATTAAAGATATGCATCAGACTATAAGCTTAACGCACCACTAATGATTGCACATCCCTAATTACTAATTGCCAAAACGGCTTTGGTACGGGCGGTGATCACTATCGAGAGGAGGTAGAGAAGCCACATCGGGAAGGCGACGAGCAGGAGGGTGACGGCGTCGGAAGTCGGAGTGATGATCGCCGCTAAGAAGAGGATGACCACAACGGCGTGCTTGTGGTAGCGGCGCAGAAAGTCGGCTTTCAGGAAGCCGAAGCGCGCGAAGAGCCACGCCAGCACGGGCATCTCGAAGGCGAGTCCCATCCATAGCGAGAGCGTGACCAGCGTGGAGATATACGACTCGAGAGAGATCATGTTCACAACCGAGACATCCACCTGATAGGAGGCCAAAAACCTGAACGTCAACGGAAAAATAAGGAAATAACTCAGCGCCACGCCGAGCATGAACATGACGTATCCGCCGGCGACCATGCGTGAGAAACAACGCTGTTCGTTGGAGTAAAGCGCGGGGGTTATGAAGCGGAAAATCTCATAGAGGATATAGGGAGAGGCCAGGATGAAGCCCATAGTGAAGGCCATGCGCACGTGTATGAGGAACTGCCTCGCCAGCTCGGTGTTGATGAGCTGCGGGGTGAAGTTCTCGAGCGTGCCGCCGGTGAGGGCGGCGGCGCGACCGAAGAGACTGTATGTGAGGAAATCGGGCGAGCCGGGCGCAAGAATGATGGCGAAAAGACGGTCCTTGAAGCAGAAGGCCACGATGGCGAAGAGGAGTGTGACCACGAAAACGCGCACCAGCACCTTCCTCAGCTCGTCGAGATGGTCCCAGAAAGACATGGTCTTTCCGTCACCGCCCGCATTGACATTCTCTTTGCTCACTTCTTAGCCTTCTCCTGATCCTCATCGGGTTTCACCTCAAGGTCTTTCTCGATGCCGTTGATGCCCTCCTTGAAGGAGCGGACGCCCTTGCCGAGGCCCTTCATGAGCTCGGGGATCTTGCGGCCACCGAAGAAAAGGAGAATCACGAGAGCGATCACGAGAAGCTCCTGGATGCCCACACCACCTAAAAATAAAAGATTCATAGTCGTAATTGTTGAAGTTGTAAAGTTAATAAATTAAATTAGAAAAATCGGGATTAATCAGGATTAATCAGGATTAACCGAGATTCTCGGTAAATTCGAGATTCTCGAGGTTCTAGAGATTCTCGAGAATCTCGACATAAATCCCTCCGGCAGCAGCCCAATTGCTAATTTCTAATTGCTAATTCCTAATTGCCAAAGGCTTACGCATTTTGGCGGAGGCGCTCGGTGACGTCGCTGATGCGCTGCATCTCGGCGGGGATATCGATGCCCTGCGGGCAATGCTCGACACATTTGCGGCATCCGACACAGCGGTCGGCCTGGCGCTCGGGAGCGACGGCACGGTCGAGGCTAACCAGATATGCGCGGCGGGCGCGGCGCCATTCGGCATCCTGATTTCCCTCGGGCACGTTGCCCTCGTTGACACATTTGTTATAATGCATCAGCACGCCCGGGATGTCGAGACCGTATGGACAGGGCATACAGTATTTGCAGTCGTTGCAGGGAACGGTAGGATACTGCATCATCAGGTCGGCCGTCCGGTAGAGGAACTCGTTTTCCTCAGCCGTGAGCGGTTTGAGGGGGCAGAAGGAGCGGAGATTGTCCTCGAGATGCTCCATATATGTCATGCCGCTCAGCACGGTGAGCACACCGGGATGGGAGCCGGCGAAGCGGAAGGCCCATGAGGCGACGCTGCGTTCCGGCTCGCGCTCCTTGAGACGTGCCAGCACATGGTCGTTCACCTTCGAGAGGCGGCCGCCGAGCAGCGGCTCCATGATCACGGCGGGGATGCCGCGCTTCTCGAGCTCGCCGTAGAGATATTCGGCGTTTGTATTGCGCGGATTGATCTCCGAGGCATGTTTCCAGTCGAGATAATTGAGCTGTATCTGCACGAAATCCCATTTATATTTGTCGTGGTTCTCGAGAAGCCAGTCGAAAACCTTCACATCGCCATGATAGGAGAAGCCGAGGTTGCGGATTCGTCCGGCCTCGCGCTCGGCGAGCAGAAAATCGAGCACACCGTTGTCGAGATAACGGGCATGAAGGGTCTCCATGCCGTCATCGCCCATGCCCACGCCGTGAAGAAGGAGATAATCGATATGGTCGGTCTTGAGATATCGAAGGGAGTCGTTATACATCTTAACAGACGCCTCTCGGCTCCAGGTTTCGGGCGCGAAGTTTGAGAGCTTCGTGGCGATGAAATAGCTGTCGCGGGGATGACGGCTGAGCGCGATGCCCGTAGCCTCCTCGGAGCGGCCCTTGCAATAGGCCGGCGACGTATCGAAATAGTTTACGCCATGCTTCAGAGCTTTGTCGACAAGACGGTTGATCATATCCTGGTCGAGAGTCTGGTCATCGTCGGGAAGAGTAGGCCAGCGCATGCATCCATAGCCCAAGAGGGAGACCTTCTCGCCGGTTTTTGGATTCTGACGCATCGTCATCTTATCGGTCGGGATAGGGGAATCGGATGCCGGGGCATCCTCGGGAGCCGCTTTCTTCTTTGGAGCGCAACCCGCGATAACGAGAGAAGCGGCGGCCGTTCCGGCTCCTACGGTCTTGAGGAAAGAACGGCGCGATATATCTTTGTTATTTTTCATTGTCGTCAGGATTTGTTTTTCAGGATTCCGTTCAGATAGTCTTGTGGCGTTCGATGCCTTCCACGTAGATAGCACTGAAAGGACGGGCGGGGCAGAGATGCTCGCAGGCGCCGCAGCCTATGCATCGCTCATCGTTAACGGCCGGAATCTTCGGCGAATTCTCGTCGCCCGGCACTGAAGGCACCATCAGGATGGCGCCAGAGGGACAGTGGCGCGCGCAGTTTCCGCATTCCACGCCGTCGGTAGTGACAAGACAGTTTTCCTTGACCCAGACGGCACGACCGATCTTTACCGAAGATTTCTCCTCCCGCGAAATTTCGCGGATCGCACCTGCAGGGCATACTTCGGAACACTTGGTGCATTCCGGGCGGCAGTGTCCGCGCTCGTATGAGCATTCGGGCTGCATCAGATGCTCCGGATCGGAAGAGGGACGCAACACGCCGTTGGGGCAGACCGAGACACAGAGCTGGCAGCCGGTACAACGGTCGCGCAGGTTGTCGAGGCTCAACGCACCGGGAGGCACTATCGGTGTCTTACGCCGAGGAACCTTCTTGTCGACGATAGCGGCCAGACCGCCGTCCACTTTCTTCTCCTGAGCGCCGAGAGTGGCGGCTGCCGTTACGGCGACGACGCCGGTGAGGAATCCGCGACGACCCTTGTCGGGAGCGGCCTCCTTCACCTGATTCTGCGAGGCGCCTGCGACAGCGGGCTCAGCCTCCTTCATCCCCTCGACCACCAGAGCGTCGTTGGGAGCCATGGTCATGCTCTTGCGGGGATGGATATATTTGATTGCGTGCTGGCTGCAGTTTTCAAGGCAGTCGAAGCAGGCCACGCAGCGGGAGTAGTCGATCTCATGAGCCTTGCTATTGATGCAGGCGGCTTTACAGCGGCGTCCGCAGAGACCGCAGTCGACACATTTGGAAGTATCGATCACAGGCTTGAACCAGGAGTATTTCGCAAGGAAACCGAGGAAAGTGCCGACAGGGCAGACAGTGTTGCAATAGGTGCGGCCATTACGCCAGGCGAGCACCGCGACAGCCACGAAAGTCACGGCGGCGATCACGAATGTAGGTATATTGCGGATCCAAACCTCCTTGCGGTAGAACGTATAGCTTTCGGCGCGTTCGGCGAAGTAGGCGAATATGTTGTTGATCCAGTCGTAGACAGGGGCGAAGAGGTTGGAGACGATACGGCCGTATGAGCTATAAGGCGCCAGCAAGGCCACCACCGAGCCGATTCCGAGGATGGCGGCGAGGGCGAAGATGCCGATCATGGTATATCTGAGCCAGGAGATCGCCGGGGAGTAGGAATAGCGGTTGCGGTGCTTACGGCCGAGGCGGCCGAGGCGGCCGAACATATCCTGCAAGACGCCCAGCGGACAGATCACCGAGCAATAGACTCTGCCGAACACGAGCGTGAGAGCGAGCAGGAGGACAAGCACGCCTAAATTAAGCGAGAACAAGGCGGGAAGAAACTGGATCTTCGCCGTCCATCCGAGCCAGGCGTGGATGGTTCCTGTGAAGTCGAGAAACAACAAAGTCACGGCAGCCCAGAAAAGGAGGGCGAGCGTAATACGGATTTTTCGTAGCATGATGAGGTTTTTTCGAACTTTGATTAAAAGTATGATCAAACGCTTGACCAAAAGTTTAAATCTCTTTTACAAATATAGCTCAAATTCAGGGCAAAAACCAACATAGTTAAGGAGAATTAACAAAAAAAAGCCCGGAAATCCGGGCTTTTGGTAAATATTTCAGTAAAATCTGTAAACTCAGAGAGTCTGCCGGAGCGCCGGATCAATATCCGGGCTTGTGGAGAAGCTTGAACATATTGCGTTTGTAAGCCTCCACGCCGGGCTGGTTGAACGGGTTTACGCCAAGCATATAGCCGCTGATTCCGCAGGCTTTCTCGAAGAAATAGATGAGCTGACCGAGCGAATACTCGTCGATTGCCGGAATCTCGATGCGCATGTTTGGCACGCCGCCCTCCACATGAGCCATCTTTGTTCCGAGCTCAGCCATCTTGTTGACCTCGTCGATGCGCTTGCCGGCAAGATAATTGATGCCGTCAAGGTTTTCGGCGTCCATAGGCACCCGATGGTCGATCGCGGGCTTTCTGACAGAAATCACGGTCTCGAAGATGGTGCGCTCGCCATCCTGAATCCACTGGCCCATGGAGTGGAGGTCGGTTGTGAAGTCGACGGAAGCGGGGAATATACCCTTACCGTCCTTACCCTCGCTTTCGCCGTAGAGCTGCTTCCACCATTCCGAAACGTAATGGAGCTTAGGATCGAAATTGACAAGGATCTCAGTCTTCTTACCGCTAAGATACAAGGCGTTACGCATACGGGCGTAAATCTGCGAAGGATTCTCAGCAGAAGCGTGAAGCGTAGTGCGCTCCATATCGGCGGCTCCGGCGAGAAGTTTCTTGATGTCGTGGCCTGCGACAGCGATGGGAAGGAGGCCTACGGGAGTGAGGACAGAGAAGCGGCCGCCTACATTATCGGGGATCACGTAGGTCTCATAGCCCTCCTGATCGGCCATCTGACGGAGAGCGCCTTTCTTCTCGTCGGTAATGGCGACGATAAGGTTTTTGGCGGCATCCTTGCCTGCCTGTTTCTCAAGCTGTTCCTTGAGAAGGCGGAATGCTATGGCGGGCTCGGTGGTAGTTCCGGACTTGGAGATGACAATAATACCGAATTTCTTGCCTTCGAGGAGCTTCTGAAGCTCGGCGAGATAATCCTCGCCTATATTCTGACCGGCGTAAAGCACCTTCGGCTCTTTGGGCTTAGGAGCATAGAAATCGGCAAAGCTGTCGGCGAGGGCATAATTCACGGCCTTTGCGCCGAGATAGCTTCCGCCGATGCCAACGCAGACCACGTAGTCGCAGTTCTCGCGGAGGCGGGCTGCGGTGGCGTTTATACTGTCGACAAGCGATTCAGGGGTTTTCGATGGGAGATCGAGCCATCCGAGGAAGTCGTTGCCTGCGCCCGAGCCCTCCTCAAGGGTAACGATAGCCTCGTTGGCCTTTGCCTCGAGATCTTTATACTGTTTTTCAGCGAAATACAACGCATCCTGGATGTTTAATTCAATTGTCTTCATAATTGGGTAATATTTAATTGAAAGAGTTATCAAGATTTTCGGGATTAACCGAGCTTCCCGAGTTTCTCGAGATTCTCGATTTTGCCGAGATTCTCGAGGTCCTGGAGATTCTCGAGAATCTCGATATAAATCCCTCCGGCGTCAGCCCAATTGCTAATTCCTAATTGCTAATTGCCTTAGGCGAAGCTCTCGCCGATGGCTTCGAGGGCCACGCGGGGGCTCCGGCGCCCGTAGAGGATCCGATAGACGGCGTCGAGGATCGGCATCCTCACCCCGGGGCCGTCTGCGTTGATCTGGTGGATGCACTTGGTGCCGTAGTAACCCTCGGCCACCATTGCCATCTCCATGATCGCCGCCGTCACGCTGGAGCCCTTTCCGATCATCGAACCGAAATTGTGGTTTCGCGAGAATCGGCTGTAGGCCGTCACGAGCAGATCGCCTAAGTAGGCGGAGCGGCAGATGTCGCGACCCGGCATCGGGGAGATTGCGTCGATGAAGCGGGCCATCTCGCGGATGGCGTTGCTCACCATCATGGCCACGAAATTGTCTCCGGCCTTCATGCCGGAGATGATTCCGGCGGCGATGGCGTAGACGTTCTTGAGCACCGCCCCGTATTCGATACCCTCGACATCGGCGGAGATGATGGTGCGCATCTTCTTGCCTCGTATCAGCTCTGCGAAAGCCTCGCTGCGCTGGGTGTCGTGGCATCCGATTGTGAGATAACTCATCCTCTCGAGTGCCACCTCCTCGGCGTGACAGGGACCGCCGATGACGAGCAGCCTCTCCTCGCTGACGCCGAAACACCCGGCGAGCCAGTCGGTGACAATGACATTCTCATCCGGCACTATTCCTTTCACCGCCGAGACCACATTCTTGCCGCTGATGTCGACCGAAAGCTTACCCATCGTCTCCTTCAGATAAGGGGAGGGGACGGCGAGAACCAGCGTGTCGGCCTGGGAACAGACAAGGTCGATGTCGTCGGAGAAGTCAATGCGGGCCGTGTCGAAACTCACATCACTGAGGTAGACGGGGTTACGTCGGTAGCGTATGAAGTCGTCGATACGGTCGCGCCGATGCACAAACCAACCGATACGGTCGCAGTTATAGAGCAGCAGCTTGGCCAGCGCCGTGGCCCAGCTTCCATTACCAATAACAGCGACCTTCCCCATTTCGTTCATTATTCAGCCTCTTTTTTGTCAGCGTTATCTTCCTGATTCTCTTTGCTTACTTTCACTTCGGGACGCATCTGCGGGAAGAGGAGCACCTCCTGGATAGTGGTCTGCCCGGTGAGGAGCATCGCCAGACGGTCCATACCGATTCCCATACCCGATGTGGGAGGCATACCGTATTCGAGGGCGCGGATGAAGTCGCCGTCGATGATCATGGCCTCGTCATCGCCCTTGTCGGCGAGACGCATCTGGTCGACGAAGCGTCCGTACTGGTCGATCGGGTCGTTAAGCTCGCTGTATGCGTTGCAGAGCTCCTTTCCGTTTACCATGAGCTCGAAACGCTCGGTGAGCTCGGGGTTTTCGCGGTGACGCTTGGTGAGCGGCGACATCTCGATGGGATAGTCGGTGATGAATGTGGGCTGGATGTAAGTGCCCTCGCACTTCTCGCCGAAAATCTCGTCGATAAGCTTGCCCTTGCCCATGGAGGGATCGGTCTCGATGCCGGCCTCCTTACAGAAGGCGCGGAGCTCCTCCTCGCTCTTGCCGGTGATGTCGAAGCCTGTCTTTTCCTTTATGGCCTCGGTCATGGTGACGCGCTTGTAGGGAGCCTTGAAGTCGATCTCGTTGTCGCCAACCTTCACCTTGGTGGTGCCGTTGACGTCGAGCGCGATCTTCTCGAGCATATTCTCGGTGAAACGCATCATCCAGTTGTAGTCTTTATAAGGGACGTATATCTCCATGCAGGTGAACTCCGGATTGTGCGTACGGTCCATACCCTCGTTGCGGAAGTTTCGGGAGAATTCGTATACACCCTCGAATCCGCCGACGATCAGACGCTTGAGATAAAGCTCGTTGGCAATGCGGAGGTAAAGGGGGATGTCGAGTGCGTTGTGATGGGTGATGAAGGGGCGCGCGGCGGCTCCGCCGGGGATCGACTGGAGGATCGGGGTATCCACCTCGAGGTATCCGAAGGAGTTGAAGTATTCACGCATGGAGTTGAACATCTTCGTACGCTTGATGAAGATGTCGCGCACGCCGGGATTGACCACGAGGTCTACGTATCTCTGACGGTAACGCTGCTCGGGGTCGGTAAAGGCATCGTAAGCCTTGCCATCCTTCATCTTCACGATGGGAAGGGGACGGAGGCTCTTTCCGAGCACCGTGATCTTGCGGGCGTGAACGGAGATCTCGCCCATCTGGGTGCGGAACACATAACCCTCGACGCCGATGAAGTCGCCGATATCAAGAAGCTTTTTGAACACGACATTATAGAAATCCTTGTCTTCGCCGGGACAGATGTCGTCGCGGCTCACATAGACCTGAATACGGCCTTCGGAGTCCTGAAGCTCCAGGAAGGATGCTTTGCCCATGATCCGACGGCTCATGATACGGCCGGCGACAGCGACCTCGCGTTTAGGTTCCTGATCGTCAACGAAATTTGCCTTTATTTCGGCAGAATGACCCGTCACAGGATATTCCGGTGCGGGATAAGGCTCTATACCACGCTCGCGCAGTGCCTCGAGGCTTTTGCGGCGTACAATCTCTTGCTCGCTAAGTTCTTGATTTGCCATAATATATTATGATACTAAAATATTCTATCAAAATTCACCTAATCAGATTACAAAATTAATAAAAAGAATCCTAATCGGCAAAATGACGCAAAATCGGAGGGATCGGGGGATCGGAGAAATCGGATGTATCGGAAGTATCGGAAGTATCGGAAAGCGACGCCCGACTATCGCCCGGCGGCTCAGCAACAGCAACGGCGCTTCCTGCGCCAGCCAATTGCTAATTACTAATTGCCGAAGGCCGCTACCTAAAAATGGGCATCCGCAGGAGTTCATTTTCACTAATTTGCGGTATTGCCTAAGCTTCATTCCGTAACTAATTTTGCATTGTCAAAAAGCGAAGAAGATCCTCCTCTCTCTTCCTTTATCCTTCTAATCTATCCTTCCAATTCCTTTTTCCCTCTCCAAGATCCAGAATCAGAATCATTGAAACATTAAATATACAGGTATGAAAAAAGTAAAGACAATCTTAGCGACACTGCTGCTTTTGGCAGGAGTAACACCCGTAATCACGTCATGCTCCGACGACAACAAGGAGCCGGAAAGTCCGGCGGCACAAAGCGTGGCGGGCAGTTACACCGACATGATGACCTGCACGGTGGCCGGCAGTGAAAGCGAATTCGAGAACCTTACCTTCACTCTGACCCCCACCGACGACTACACCGTGACCGTCGTAACTCCATCTTTCGGCAATCCGCCGATGAAGATGCCGCAGATCACGGTCTCCGGAGTGAAAGTCACCGGAACCGACGGCACCTATACCCTCGCGCCTACAGAATTCAACGGCACCACCGACAGCGGAAAAGCCTATTCCGGCACACTGCGCGGCTCTTTCGAAAACAATACGCTCAAAATCGACTTCCAGCTTAACTACGGCGCGATGCCGATGCCGCTGATCTGCTCATTCGAATCAAAGAAACTGTAGAGATGTGCAAAGTTTCCCCTATAGCATCGACGTTACTGTCGGGAATGATGATCTCTTTTCCACTCTTTGCCGAAAGCAAGGCGGCTTCGGCAAAGAGCGGAACGGAGAGATCGGATTCCGTGGGCACGGTATCTAAAGGGCTCGAGGAGGTTGTAGTGACCGCCACGCGTACTCCCAAGGCCCTCAAGGATGTTCCGGTGGTTACGCGACTCATAACTTCCGACGATATAAAGAAAACCGACGCCACCAATATCCAGGATCTGCTCACGGAAGTTCTTCCGGGTCTTGAGTTCGGCTTCGCCATGAGCCAGGAAACTACCCTTAACATGAGCGGTTTCTGCGGCAACGCCATCCTCTTTTTAGTTGACGGAGAAAGGCTGGCGGGAGAAACAATGGACAATGTGGATTACAACCGTCTTAATCTCGAGAACATCGGGAAAATAGAGATTGTGAAAGGAGCGTCATCAGCCCTCTACGGAGCCAACGCCGTGGGAGGAGTGGTTAACCTCATAAGCCGCGAAAGCCGCGACCCCTGGAGAGTGTCGCTCAATACCCGATACCGCAACGCCGGAAAGGAATGGCGCGCCGGAGGAAACATCTCCTTCAATCTCGGAAAATGGAATTCAAACACTTCGGTGCAGTATTCCAATATGAAGACCATCGAGCTGACAAGTCCGTTCGACACCGAATCCAAACTCCACAATATCTATGGAGGAGAGACTTTCAATCTTAAGGAGCGCCTCACCTACCGGATCAGCGACAATCTCAGGCTGATCGCCAGAGGCTCTTTTTTCGCCCGCGAGAGCAACCGCGGCACCTACGATGACCATTATCACGGTTACAGCGGAGGTCTCAGAGGCGTATGGCTCATAGATGAATCGCAAAATCTCGAGCTTTCATACGGCTACGACCAGTATGACAAGGCACGCTATGTGAGAGACGTGCGCACACATGACCATGACTACAGCAACCGTCAGCATATCGTGCATGGTCTCTACACGAAGATGTGGGGAGTAAACGCTCTGACAGTCGGAGCGGATTTCATGAACGACTATCTCACCACATATCAGTTTATAGACAACGAGTCGCATACACAGAACTCCGCCGATGTCTTCGTGCAGTTCGACTACAATCCGGCAACATGGTTCAATGTCGTTGCGAGCGTAAGAGACGACTGGTTCTCGAGATCCCGCAACAATGCGGTTACAGCAAGAGTGGCTACCATGTTCAAGCTTCGTCCGATGACCATCCGCGCCTCTTACGCCGGCGGTTTCCGAGCCCCGACGCTGAAGGAGATGTATATGAACTTCGATATGGCCGGCATCCAGATGATCTACGGAAACCCCGACCTCAAGCCTGAACGCAGCCACAACTTCAACGTGGCGCTTGAGCGCCACGGACAGGTGAGGGGAGACTTCTTCGCCGGATCCTACAGCACCACCCTGAGCGGATATTACAATTATTATAACCGCCGGATCACCACCACCGACTTTCCCGGCGACGCCAACCGAGAGGAGGGAGCCATCTATGCCAACGAGGACGGAGTGAAAGTCATGGGGATTGATCTCAACGCGGGCTACCGCCTGGCCATGGGAATAGGTGTGAACGTCAGTTACAACTATCTCCACACGGCAGGACGCAAGATAGACTCGCAATTCACACAGCCCCGTCCGCATTCGGCCACCTGGCGTCTGGACTACGAGAGGAGATTCGGAAAATTCTATAAGCTCTATGCCGCCATAAACGGCAGATACCTCTCGAAGCCCGTGAGCCGCTACGAGACCGACGGAGCATACTCGCTCTGGAAATTCACCCTGCAGCAGCAGGTATGGAAAGGAATAAGCGTGAATCTGATAGTCGACAACATTTTCAACTACCGTCCGAAGATCTACTATTGGAACTCGGCTCCGACCACGGGAACAACCTGGTCGGTAGGTCTCTCGCTGGACCTCAATCAATTAGCAATTAGGCCGGGACTGAAGAAAACCTTTCGCATCGAAGCTCAGGGCTGGGACAGCAAACGACACGCAACGTCAGCGATGTAGGGACGTACGGCCCGTGCGTCCGCCCTACAGCCCGCTGAGAGCTCCGGAGGGGCGATGTCTAACCCCCGGTGTAAGCCGGGGGAAGAGGATAACCCCCTCCTCCTTCACATGTTCGAGCCGAAGGCGAGAACTAAATTATATTTACAATGAGCAGAAAGAAAATAATCATCATAGCGCTGGCCTGCATCGTGATTATCGGCGCGGTTATTCTTGCGTGGAATGCCTTTGCCGCCCCTACACGCATCGCCTTCGTGAACTATCAGGCAATTACCTTAGGACAGATCGCCAAGGCAAACGACAATTCCTTCATAAAATTAGAGGAACTGCCGATGGAAAAAATCGGCAAAACTTCGAAATACGACATGGTTTTCGTCAACGGCATGGGTCTGCGCATCACTGACGAACAGCGCAAGGAGCTCGTCGAAGCCGCCGAAAACGGCACTCCGGTAATCACCACCGCCGCCACCAATCCGGACAACCAGATAATCTCAGTAGATTCGGTAGACAACGAGTTTCTGCGCCAGTATCTTGTCGGGGGCAGAAACAACTACCGAAACGCGCTGCGCTATGTCAGGAAATTCATCGACGGCAAAAAGCTTTTCACAGACACACCGGGCGATCCCGAAATATCGGCTTCCTCGCTTATTTATTATCCCTCCGGAAACGAGGATCTGAATTTCGCTTCCGTAGCCGAATTCGAGTCGTGGCTGAAGAAAAACGGAAAATGGAAAGATAACGCTCCCAGAATAATACTTACAGGCCAGATGGGCGTGGCCGACAGCCTCGTCTCGCATCTTGAGAAAACGGGAAACATGGTCTATCCGGTGAACGTCATCCAGCCGTTCATAGCAAAGGGCCATGCAGATTCAGTGGCGCCATCGGCAATGATCAACATGGCTCACGGAAGGTGTGGTTGAATCGGAGAAGCATCTTGTCGACAAAGGGGTTTCGCCCAAAGATGCCCGCGCTCTCTCCACATCGCGCGTCTTCGGAGGGGTGAACGGAAACTACGGCAGCGGCATCCAGGGGATGGTAGAGGCCGGCGACCGCTGGGAAAAGGAAAACGAGATAGCGGAGACATACCTCAACAATATGGGGGCAAGCTATGGCAGCGAAGAGGACTGGGAACGTATGAACCAGTATGCCCTCGAAGCCGCGCTCACGAGAACGGACGTAGTTGTCCAGCCGCGCCAGAGCAACACCTGGGGAGCGCTGAGCCTCGACCATGTGTATGAATTCATGGGAGGCATGAATCTTGCCGTGCGCAATGTCACAGGCAAGGATCCCGAGGCCTACCTAAGCGACTACCGTAACCGTAACCGCGCCAGAATGCAGGAGGTGAAGGAGGCCATAGGCGTCGAAAGCCGCACAACCATCCTTAATCCCACATATATAAAGGAAAAGATGAAAGGGGGAGCGGGCGACGCTTCGGCAATCGCCGACGTGATCCGCAACACCTACGGCTGGAACGTGATGAAGCCCGAGGCAATCGACGATGAGCTCTGGGACGGTATCTACGACACATACGTCAAAGACAAGAACGGCCTCGGGGTGAAGGATTACTTCAAATCGGTGAACCCCGCGGCTATTCAGGAGATGACGGCGGTGATGCTCGAGACAGTCCGCAAAGGGATGTGGGACGCCACTCCCGAACAGATCGCCGAAATAGCCGAACTCCATACAGAAACGGTAAATGAATTCGGAGCGGCATGTTCCGGCTTTGTATGCGACAACGCCAAACTCCGCGAATTCATCTCATCCAAGGTCTCGAAGCAGGCCGCCGGAGAATACAACAAGGCCGTAGGCAAGGCCAGGGCCGAGAATCTCTCTGCCGACGACGGCATGGTGATGAAGAAAGACGAACTCAACCGAACCGAGACAAGCGTGAACCGCGTGAACGGCATCATAGTGGTTATCGTGGTACTCGCGGTTCTCGTCGGACTGGTCGTTCTTATCCGTCGACGCAGAAACAATATCGAAAAAAGCGAAGAGATGCCTGACGGTTCTGCCGATAAGGAAGATGATTAAGGAATAAGGAGATGGAAATAGTTGTTATCATAATCATGGCCTCGGTCGGTTTCAGCTTCCTGCTGAAGCTGACCTGCCATCGTCTTCCGGGCGCTGTCGCGCTGAGTCTGATCGCCGCTCTGACGGTTATATTCTCTTACGAGACGGCCACCTCGCAGTCGAAGACACAGATTGCCGACTGGCTGGAGAATCCGCAGCTGATGCTCGACACATCCGTATGGCTCACCATCGACGTGGCCTTTCAGATCTTTTTCTGCATCCTCTATGCCAAGAGTCTATGCTCGCCTCTGGGACGCAAGGAAAAAGCCGCCTACGAGATCTGCCTCTGGTTTCCGGGAATACTGATATTTCCGGTGCTCTTCGCTTCTCTTACGGCACTCATATTCTCGCTCCCCGGCACCGATTTCTCCACAATAGGATGGGGAATGGCAGCCGGCGTGCTGATTGTCATGCCTCTGCTCGCCATGGGTTTCAAATGGCTGCTTCCGGAGCCCGAGATCAGGATAGAGCTGAACTTCATGATAAACCTCCTTATAGCCGCCTTGGGAATCGTGGCTACGGTGAACGGCCGCACGGCCGCCACAGGTGTCGATTCTGTGGAATGGACCGCTCTGGCAGGCGTGTTCGCGCTCCTTGCGCTCGGCTTCGTGGCCGGATTTTTCCATAATAAGTATATTACTCGCGAAACCTGTTTAAAAATCAATAGTCTAAAATGAATCTTATATCAAACGTTCTCTACTGGATTTCCACCGGCCTCCTTGTTCCGGTGATCGTTCTCCTCATTTTTTTCTTTATCAGGGCAATCATCCTCATCGGCGGATTTTTCGGCCAGTATCTACATGTTAAAAAGACAACTTCGGTGATCTATGCCGGCATCAACGGTCTGACACCGCAGACACTCCCCGAGTTCGAACATAGACTTCCGAAAAAAGGCGGATCTCCACTTACGGCATACGCCAGGAAGATAGTCGAGGCCGCAGGTGACGAATCAAAGACCGACTTACTGCTTTCGGAATTCGAGATCGAGGCCGACAAGGGAATCGCGCTGTCGAAGACCCTGACGAAGATGGGTCCTATCCTCGGTCTGATGGGTACGCTTATCCCTATGGGACCGGCGCTTGTGGGCCTCGCATCGGGCGACATAGCCTCGATGGCCTACAACATGCAGGTGGCGTTCGCCACGACGGTGGTAGGTCTTGTGGTGAGCGCCATAGGCTTCCTCACCCAGCAGACGAAGGAGCACTGGGCGGTAAAGAACATGACCATACTGGAATATCTCGCCGATGTTACGGCAATGGCTAACGGCAAGGAAAAGGGTTGCTGCTCTACTGCGGAAGGAGGTGAGAAATGAGGTCGCGCAGATGCGGAGGACGCCGCCGCTCTCTGCTTCGCAAAAGCGAGGACAATGACCCGATGAGCGTCGTGAGCAATCTTTTCGATGTGGCGATGGTATTCGCCGTCGCGCTGATGGTGGCGATCGTGAGCCGATACAATATGACGGAGATGTTCTCGCAGGAGGATTTCACGATGGTGAAGAATCCGGGTAAGGAAAATATGGAGATAATCACCAAGGAGGGAGAGAAGATCAACCGCTACACTCCTTCTGAAGATACCGACCCCTCCAATTCCAATAAAGGCAAACGCGTCGGCATCGCCTATGAGCTCGAAAACGGCGACATCATCTACGTCCCCGAAACCGAACCCTGACCTCTGATGCGACAGCGGTAATTGCCACCGCTGTCGCATCAGAGGTCATAATTTTAAAAATTTTCAATTATTTTCATTTTCCAAATGTTTCTTTATAAGAAAGAAATACTATCTTTGCAATATAAAGGAATGCCCTATGAAGTTGATTGAAATTAATTTGCAGCGGATTTTCGAACTTTGCCGGAAGCACAGGGTCCTTTCCCTGTCTGTCTTCGGCTCTATCCTTACTGACAGATTCAATGAAAACAGCGATGTGGATCTGCTTGTGAACTTCGACACCACCGACCATGAGAAATGGGACTATGTGACAAATTATTTCGATTTCCGCGATGCTTTGGAGAGCCTTTTGGGCAGAAAGGTAGACTTGATAGTAGAAAAAGGGTTAAAGAACAAATACTTCATTGCTAACGTTAACCGCACAAAACAATTGATTTATGGCTGATGAATATATTTTGATACATCTTCAGGATGTGTTGGATGCTATAAATGAATTGGAAAGTTGCTTTATTGATTTTCCTAAACGATTTGATCTGTTTGAAAAGGACATAATGAGAATCTGCGTTGTTGAACGCAAAACCGAAATAATGGGTGAGGCAATCAACCGCATCAAGAAGAAAGACCCAACTTTTATCATTCCCAATGCAAGAGAGATCATCAACACCAGGAACCGCATTATACACGCCTACGACGGTGTAGAAACGGAATTTCTTTGGGGATTGGTAATACGCCATATCCCGGAACTTTAAAAAGACATTGAAAGAATTATCTCCGAATATAATGACCAACTCAATAGTGAGAATGATAATTGTCCGGATGATAATGCAAACTAAATATCTTTCATTCAATACTTTGTGGTAAGAAACCAGCGGATGAAGCGGTGGATGCCTTCGGCCAGAGGCGTCGAGGGGGAATAGCCGAATTCTTTTTCCAGACGCGTCGTGTCGGCGTAAGTCACCGGTACGTCGCCGGGTTGCATGGGAAGCATCTCCTTTTCGGCTTCGCATCCGAGCTCTTTTTCTATAAGCGATATGAATTCGCTCAACTCCTCCGGATGGCCGCAGCCTATGTTGTAGACCTCCGCCGAATGAGGATCTTCAGGCGTGCGGGCGGCTACCTTCATCACGCCCTCGATGATATCATCTATATAAGTGAAATCACGACGCATGTCACCATGGTTGAAGACCTTGATCGGCTTTCCGTCCGATATGGCTTCGGCGAAGAGCATCGGAGCCATATCAGGGCGTCCGTAAGGACCGTAGACGGTGAAGAAACGCAGACCGGTGGTAGGAAAACCGTAGAGATGACTGTAGACATTCGCCATAAGCTCGTTGCTCTTCTTCGAGGCGGCATAGAGCGAGACGGGATGATCTACATTGTCGCTTTCGCTGAAAGGGGTCTTCTCGTTGCCGCCGTAGACGGAGCTCGAAGAGGCGTAGATAAAATGAGAAGGCTTGTGATGGCGCGCGCATTCGAGAAGCACTAAGAAGCCCTCTATGTTGCTGTGAAGATATGAGAATGGATTTTCTATCGAATAGCGCACACCGGCCTGGGCGGCAAGATTCACCACAATATCGAATTTCTTTTCCTTGAAAAGACGCTCCATGAAGGAGAGGTCGCAGATATCGCATTTTATGAAGGTTATTCTGCCGTCACGGTTGATGTATTCCTTTTTATCCTCTATTTCCGATACACTGCCGAAGGTGAATCCTCCACGGTTCAGACGCGCCACTTTCAACTCGGGCGAATAATATGTATTAAGACTGTCAACGCCGGTCACTTCATATCCAGTCGAGGCCATACTTTCGGCCAGGGCGCTGCCAATGAATCCGGCGGCTCCGGTTATAAGAACTTTTCCACTCATTTCTTTTCTAATTTCAAATCTCAATCCACCAAAGCGCGCAACGCGCTGAAGAAATGCCATAAGGCTATCGAAGCGCTCGACGAGACATTCAGCGAATGCTTAACGCCATGCTGCGGTATTTCAAGGATAACGTCGCTCACGTCGACAATGTTCTGGTTCACCCCCTCAACCTCGTTGCCTACAACCAGGAGATAACGGTCATTTACGGAGGGGGAAAAACAGTCGAGACTCACGCTGCCGTGGGCCTGTTCGAGCGAACATACCTTCCAGCCCTCCTTTTTAAGGCATTCAACCTCGGCGACGGCGTCGTCGACATGACGCCACGCCACCGTCTCTTCGGCGCCAAGAGCTGTCTTGGCTATCTCCGGATGGGGAGGACGGCCCGAGATGCCGGCAAGTATGATCTCATCCACAAGAAAAGCGTCGGAAGTGCGAAATATGGCACCTATGTTATACATCGACCTTACGTTGTCGGTGAGTACACGCAGAGGCAGTTTCCGCAATCCTTTGTATTCAGAAACGCTGCAGTGGGTAAGCTCTACTATATTCTTTTTAAGCGTATCCATCACGGACAATATTATAAGTAGTTTCTAAAAATTAATCGATATATGAGTAGTTGATATCTTGAACTATAAAACTTGATCTTTCCTTCCAGGCAATCGCTTGTCGCTCGGCATTATCAAACTCGTTTGATAATGCTCTCGCTTATGGCGATTTTTGGCCGCTTGGGTCTTGTCAGTCAGTCGCATATATTAATATGCTCCCTCCTTCCGCAACCCAATCGCCTCAAAAATATCTTCGTCTTATATGTTCATTAATTTTTATCAACTACTTATCTTAAGGCTGACATCAGCTGAGCTCGAGCATTCTCTCGATCGGGCGCAACGCCTTTTCGGCTATCTCCTTGTCGACGTTGATTTCGGGAGTCTCGTTTTTCAATGCTTCGTAAACCTTGCGGAGTGTGTTGAGCTTCATGTAGTCGCATTCGTTACACTGGCATTCGGCATCCTCGGCCGGCGCAGGGATGAATTTCTTTGTTGGGCATTTGCGCCGCATCTCGAAGAGGATACCGCTTTCGGTAACCACTATATATTCGGGAGCGTCGTCATTCTGCGCGAAGTCGAGAAGGGCGGCCGTGGAGCCAACCTTGTCGGCGATAAGCTGCAACGGACGGCGGCATTCGGGATGCACAAGTATCTTAGCTTCGGGATGCTCCTTCTTCAGCTCCATGATACGGTCGATAGAGAAACGGTCGTGCACATGGCATGCGCCGGGCCATAAAACCATATTTCTTCCGGTGACGGCGTTTATATATCCTCCTAAATTTTTGTCGGGACCGAAGATTATCTTCTCTTCCTTCGGAAGAGACTCTATAATCTTGCGGGCGTTGCCGGAGGTGACCACTATGTCGGTGACGGCTTTCACGGCGGCCGAAGTGTTGACATAACTGATAACGGTATGATCGGGACGCGCCTTTACGAATTTTTCAAATTCCGCGGCGTCGCAGCTGTCGGCAAGCGAGCACCCTGCGGCCTCATCGGGCACGAGCACCTTCTTGTCGGGACATAGAATCTTGGCGGTCTCGCCCATAAAATGGACTCCGCACATCACTATTATATCCGCATTGGTCTTGGCGGCCTGGCGGGCGAGAGCCAGTGAATCGCCTATGAAGTCAGCTATCTCCTGTATTTCGTCGCGCGTATAATAATGAGCCATGATCAAGGCGTTTTTCTCCTTCTTCAGTCGGGCGATCTCCTGACGGAGTTCGGCATCGGTCATCTCTGCGGAAGTTTTCATCTCTTTATATTTTATCTTTTATGTTTAAATTAAAATTAAATAATAAATAGAATAAAAATAATAATAACAATAAAGGGTGTAGATAACATACAATAACTTTTTGTTAAAAAATTTGGAAATATGACTTATCTAACTCCGGCTGTTATTTATATTCATATTATCTACACCTGCTTTTGTTGATTTTCAATGCGCTGTGCACTTTATCTACACGGTGTAGACAAATGCAAAATTAATAAAATAGTTTCTAAAAACACCCTGCGGAGTGTAGAAAAGTATGTAGATTCCGGTAGACAGAGGTGTATATAAACTCTTCGTAACTTTCGATAGATAATACTTGACATTTGAAAATCGTCAGGGCTTAAAAAATCCATTCATAAACCCATCTTATCCTTTCATTTATTTATCATCGACTTATGTTCACTTTATCTACCTGAATATTACACTTATCTACAACTTATCTACACCTTTCATACACGCATTTTTATAGGTGATATGCCGGAGCCTATTATACAAATTACATTATGCAATTTGCATAATGCGTTTAGCATAATTGATATGTGTTTCAGGGGTAAAAAATTTTTAATGCTAATTATTAAGAATCAGGGATTTTATGTATATTTGTAAGGTGTTCGAAGGAACTGATAAAAAATATTTTTTAATAAATAATCATGGCGAAAAAGAAGACAGAGAAGAATATAACGGAAGCTTTCAAAGGAGCGAGAAAAGAGACAGGCGTGAAAACCGGTCCGAAAGGTAATGGTGATGAAGCTACATACGCTGATGATATTTTGCTTGATAAGCTTTTCGATATTTTCTCGGAGTATTGTGATGGCGTACCTGATGTGGACGGTGTAGACAAAGACGATAAGGTCAAGATGATGTTAACCACATTGTTTGTTAAGTTGGGAGTCACTCCGGAAGAATATTCCGAATTATATGAAATTATTAGCAAAGTGATGAGTATAGTAGATGATATTGAGAAAGCATGGGATGATTCTGATGAAAAAGATGATTTTTCTATGCCCTTCGGCATTAACGGGCTTCGAAGAGACAGCAAGCCTTTCAATACATACGTGCCGATGGCCGATGCCGAAGAGAAAACGTTGGTTATGAAAATACAGATGAAAGATGTGGTGAAGCCGCCGATGTGGCGCGAGGTGGAGGTTCCGGCTGATTTTGATTTTATTGATCTTCATAATGTCATACAGACTGTTGTAGGTCTTGAAGACTGTCATTTATGGCAATTCAACCGATCGGCATACGATGATTCGCTTCAGATTGGTATACCGATGGATGAGAAGGATCCTTACAGCTACGGGCTGGATTATATTACTGATAATGCTGAAACGACGCCGCTTACAAAATATCTTGCGCAGAAAGGCGATGAACTGGAATATGTGTATGATTTCGGTGATGACTGGATATTCACGGTAAAGGTTCAGAAGGTTTTGGATAAGAAGACGGAGGCTCCTAAATGCATTAAATGGAAGAGTGATCTTGGCGCTATGGAGGATATAGGCGGCCGTTATGCATATATCGACCTTCGGGAAATTGTATCCGATGATTCGGAACTTACCAAGAAAGAAAAGGATGAGCTGGCAAAGAATTACATAGACTGGTTCGAATCAAAAAAGGAATTTATGAATTTCCTTAAAAATCATCTTTTCGATGCGGATGATATAAACGCGCGCCTGCAAGAAATCTGATATTTCTTATCGATGGCGGCAGCGAGGCACAAGAGGACATCTCGGCTGCCGCCATCGACACACTAAAAAGAAGAGCTTCTTCGAAGCTGAGAAATTTTTGATGATTATTTGGGAGCTTCTGGAAGCTTCGAAGAAGCGGGGGGTTGGGAAGGAAATCTTGTAGATTTAGGGGGATTTTTGGGAATTTTGGGAGTGAAATGGCTGAAAATGGGGGTGAAAAATATGTTTTGCAACAGATTGGCAGATATTTTGGAGGAATAATTTGTAATTGAAAGGGCGGTTTTCTACTTTTGTCGGTGAGTATCATTATGATAATGGAATTACTATAATGATGCTTATCGATTGAATTTGGCAATAATGCCGGATAAAACCTAAATTTGGCATTAAAGCCGAATTGAATCTAATATTTAGCATTAAAGCCGGATTGAATCTAAAATTTGGCCTTGATGCCGGATAAAATCTTGAAATCGAAATAACCCAAATCATCAAACCCAACCCCCTTCGCTTATGAAACGATTATTCGTGATTGCGCTTACGCTTGTATTTACCCATGCGCTTTGCTTGAACCTGGCCTACGCCCAGACACAGGAAGAAAAGGCCAAACCGGTTTATAATGAAACAACAGGAAAGGGATATGAAGATTTAGAAAAGGCTTTAGAGGCTGCAAAAAATGAAAAAGGACCTGATGTGCTTATTGTTAATCAGGATGTTCAGATGACTACAAGTGCAAATCTTAAAGGATTAAATATAACGATTAAGGGAAAGACTAACAATATTGTTATAAAGGCAGCTACTAAAGGTCAATATTTTTTCAGATATTCAAATGTAGCGAAAAATGGAAATATTGTTTTTGAAAATCTTATTTTAGATGGTAATTCGGATGGAAATAGAATCTTTGAAAATAGCACTAATAGTAATTATGCTCCAATAGACATTATTGGAGTAGGAAATAAGTTTACTTTTAATAATGTGATTATTCAGAATTTTAAAATAAAGAGTGCTTTCAATGTTGTTATTTCAGTTAGAGGAAGTGATACTGAAGGATATGGAAGCCTAACGCTTAATAATGTTTCTTTTAGGAATATATCTTCTGAATCAGATACGAGAGCAGATATTCTTTTTAATAACTCAAAGAGTACAAATACAATATCTGGTATTATAAACTGCAGTTTTTATTTACCTTTTATTACAGCTTATGATAATGTGAGTTTCGACTGTGGTAAATTGGGAAAAGAGTCAAGAATAGATATTTATGGGGAGAGGTTTGTAGAAAATGCAACTTATTTTGGGGAAACTACGGTAAAGGATGTCTTTACGATGAAGAATCCGGATTTCGGTTTGAAGCTGAATAATGCAGGAACGGGGTTCATTATTGTAAAAGCTTCGGAGTTGCCGAAGCCGACGGAGGTCGGGATTGAGGGGAAGGATATAGGGTTTGAGACGCTTGCGGAGGCGGTTGAGGCGGCCGAGGATGGCGATAGGATTGTTGTGAATGAAGTTCAGGAGATTAATGCTCCTTTAAATATAGGTAAGGGGTTGACGATCGCTGGGAAGGAGGATGCTTCGGGAGGCACGGGTGGTTCCGGGAGCGGCGATGCCACGGAGAAAGTTGCTTTGAAATTTGGTTATGGAGACTCGCAGACTTCTGGCGGCTCAACAGGCGGAAACTCGGAAGGCGGGTCGCTGAATGTTACGGCGTCGGCGACGCTGTCGAATCTGAAGATTGGCAGGACGGAGGCGGCGGGCGAGCCGGGTTCATCGGGTGAGCCGGGTTCGTCTTCGGCGGAGGAATCGCAGATAACGGTTTCGGGAGAGGGGGTTACGCTGACGCTTGATAATATTGAGATGGAAAGCGGGATTGCGATAATGCTGACGGATAAGGGGCAACTAAAAATCGCAAACGGGCTGACGGTTCCGGATGGAGAGAAGATTAGTCTTAATATCGGCAATCATGCCGAGGGAGATGTGCTTGTTTCGGGTTGCACGGAGAATGATCTTGCGAAATTCAAGCTGAATTCAGATTCAGAGGAATATTTACTAAAATTCGATAGTGATAACGGTAATATTGTCCTGGCGAAGAAGCAGGTTGAGCCCGATCCGGGTCCGGATCCGAAGCCAACGGCGATAGGTATAGAGGGAAGCGAGGAGACTTTCGACACGCTTGCCGATGCAATTGCCGCTGCTCAGGGCGGGGCAAAGATTGTGGTGAATGAGTCGCAGGTGATCAGTGCCTCTATAAATATAGATAAAGGGCTGACGATTGCCGGGAAAAGGTTTTATGCCGGTGGCATAGTCGGTTCGGGTAGCGGAGATGGCACGGAGAAATTGGCTTTGAATTTTGGTACGGGAGACACGCAGTCTTCTGGCGGCTCAACAGGCGGAAACTCGGAAGGCGGGTCGCTGAAGGTTACGGCGTCGGCGACGCTGTCGAATCTGAAGATTGGCAGGACTGAGGAGGCGGGCGAGCCGGGGTCATCTTCGGCGGAGGCTTCGCAGATAACGGTTTCGGGCGAGGGTGTTGTGCTGACGCTCGATGGTATTGATTTTACAAGCGGGATGGCGATTACGCTGGCGGAGAAGGGGCAGCTGAAAATTGCGAATGGGCTGACTGTTCCTGATGGAGAGTTGATTGCGCTTAATATCGGCAATCATGCCGAGGGAGATGTGCTTGTTTCGGGTTGCGCTGAGGAGAATCTTGCGAAATTTAAGCTGAATTCGGATTCGGAAGGTTTTATCCTCAAATTCGATAATGGCAACATAATTCTGGCGAAGAAGCAGGTTGAGCCTGATCCGGGTCCGGAGCCTGATCCGAAACCGACTAAAATCTCTATTCTCAACAAGGAGGGATATGACACTTTTGAGGCGGCTCTCGAGGCTGCCGTGGAGGGGGATGAGATAATCATCAACGAGCCGGTGGAGATATTGGAGCCGGTGGTCTTGAATAAGGCTGTGACTATCCGGGGTAAGGAAGATCTTTCTAACAGTGCCGAGCCGGCAGGGGAGGTGTCAGCTAATGTGCCGAGCCTTAAGATCAAGGGCGCCTATTTCTCTTTCAATATCGGGGCGGCTGTAACAATAGAAAATATAACCCTTGACGGGGGCGGTTTCACCGGCTCCGGATTTATAAAGATTTCCGGACAGAGCGCGAATCTGAAGCTGACCGACGTGAAGATACAGAATTATAGCGTAAGTGAGGATGAGACGGCCGCTCTGATCGTGGCCGGCGACAACGGCAAGATTGCCCTCTCCGGCCTCACAATCGAAAACATCACGCTGCCTGACGGTAAGGCGATGTTGCGCCTCAGCAGCGTAGGCAGCTCGATCGGCGGATCGAACGAGCTCTCCATCCAGTTGGTGGAGAAAACAACAATCGCCAAATCGGCGGAACTTACCAACACGGAAAAGATCACCGTATATCCCGGTACCCATTCCGACGGCGATGTGCTCGTATCCGGTTGCGCGGAGACAGATCTCGAGAAATTCAATTTTGTGATTTCCGATCCATTTGAAGTAAAATTCAAGGAGGGGAATATCATACTGGCTAAAAAGGAGAAAGAACCGGAGCCAGACCCGGATCCGAAACCGACGGCCATCAGCATCGACGGCAGCGAAGATACTTTTGACACTCTCGACGAGGCCATCGCTGCCGCCGAGACGGGAGCCAAGATAATAGTCAATGAATCGCAGGATATCAAAGTTCCTTTAAATATAGAAAAGGGACTGACAATCGCCGGGAAAGAGGATGTTGCTTCTGTCGAAAAACTCGCATTGAATCTCAATGGTAATGGCGCGATAGCCGTTACTGCTTCCGCAACGCTCTCGAATCTTAAGATCAGGCAGACGGCAGGAGAGACTTCAGGATCAGGCGAGGCGGCATCTCTGCCGTCGGCAATCAGCCTAAGAGGCGTGAGTATATGTCTGACTCTTGATGACATCGACCTGACGAACACCATGACGATAACGCTTTCTAATAAAGGATATTTGAAGCTTTCCGGTGAGCTGAATGTGGCGAGCTCTATAACCTTAGATGTCAAGGAGGCTGTGGAAGGCGCGATCCTTGTTTCCGGCTGCGCGGAGGAGGATCTCTCGAAATTCAAGCTAAATTCCGAAGATTATCTTCTTGAACTCAAAGAAGGAAATATCATTTTTGCCAAGAAGAAACAGAAGCCTGAGGAGCCGGACCCCGAGCCGAAACCGACGGCAGTGGGAATAGAGGGGAGCGACAAGACCTTCGACACTCTCGCAGAGGCGCTCGCGGCAGCCACCGACGGCAATACCATTATAATAAATGAGAATATCACCCTTTCGGAAGCTCTTGTGGTCGATAAGGCAGTGACGATAACAGGCAAGAAGGATGGCGAGACGGCCATTATCTGCGCAATCGCTCCGGCATTCAGAATCTCAGCCGACGCTACTCTGGAAAACCTCGCTTTCGACGGAAAAGGCACTTCGGGAGGATGTCTTATCGATTTCGGCGACGGGAGCTTCGAGCTGATGCTTGCCGATGTCGCGATCCGCGACTATACTTTCGGCTCCGACGATCGGAAATTAGTGGATGTTCCGGGCAGCTGCAAGCTGCATATCCGCGACGTGAACGTAGAGAATGTGAACGGACCGGCGAACAAGGGGATGATAAACATCGGCGCCGAGGGGAGCACGCTCGACGGATCCAACAACGTCTCGCTGCATCTCAACGGAGCGCATACCATATCGGTTAAGGACGGCGCCTCTCTAACCCATACGACTCCAATAAGGATCCACATCACCTCTCACCGCCACGGTTCGCCTATCGTGATCAACTGCATCGATCCGAAGCTCTTCACCGTCGCCGGCTATGAGCTGAAGGCCGAAGGGGGCAATCTCGTACTAGTAGATCTTAAGTCGGCAACCGACGGCATCTCTTCGGACGGTGAGGATGAAGCGGAATATTACACGCTCGACGGCGTGAAAGTAGCGAAAGAGCGGCTGGTTTCCGGCGTGTATATCCGTAAGCGCGGGAAGAAGACCGATAAAATTATAATAACGCGCTAACGCTAAGCTGATAATGCATACGGGGCTGCACATTGGTGCGCCCCTGTTTTTTGCAATCAAATATTGTTTCCCTTTTGTAACTATTCAGCGGACACGCTAAGGCGATAATGTGGAATAGACATCACC
>CAJTYD010000043.1 GCA_910583775.1 uncultured Muribaculaceae bacterium
AAAATAAAACACTTGATTTTAATACTGTCTTAAGAATAATTTAAAAATTATTAAGTTTTTTAGAATGCGAGATAAAGATCCTTGCAAAGCCTTTTATATTCTTCACTGAAATTATCATTCTCATCTTTAATATATAACACTTCCGAGTGGGCTATCGTTCCTTTAATTCTGCAGAATTCCACAAGAAATCTTTTGGGCTCCTTCCCCCTCCTGCCGCTCATGAAAATGGATCTTTTAACAAATAGATTCCGTGTCTCTGCATGTCTGACAATTTCGTCACTCTGGTCGGCGGGAACAATCATGGCGACGATCCCTTTATCCGACAGCAGTGACGCCTTATCCAGGATGGTCTCCGGAGAGAGGCTCCCTTTGTGCCGGGCCCTCAGTCTTGCCGATTCTTCCGGATTAGCGCCTGAATCAAAAAAAGGAGGATTGGATATTATAAGATCATATCTCTCCGTTACATCCGTTCCGAATTCTTCGATGAAATCAGCCTTTTTGGCGGTTAACCTTTCCTGCCAGGGCGATGAAGAAAAATTCATGATTGCCTCCTCTATGGAAGGGGAATCGATGTCGATGGCATCGATAAGGGCTCCGGCGCTTCTTTGAGCGCAAATAAGGGCAATGACTCCGCACCCGGTTCCTACATCCAGAATTTTCCCTTCTGCAGGAACCGAGGCCCAGGCAGCCAGCGTCACGGCGTCAACGCCGATTTTTATTGAACTGTTTGCGTGGCTTGCCGAGAATTGCTTGAATCTGAAGACTGTTTCCTTGCGCCTCGCCATCTTCTGCGTCGATTCCTATGATTCTTATTCGTCGATTCCTGATTCACTTTGGAATCACTCTCATCTCCCTTTGTCTGATTATTGACGGAAGAATTCTGTCTCATGTCTTCCGGCTCCTGTCCCCTCTCTCTCCTATTCTTCTTTCCGTGGCCTCTATTACTTCTGTTCCTTATGGAAGAATTGCGCGATCCTGAAGAGGATCTGGAATTCTTAAGATTCGGAGCTTCTCCAAATTCTTCCGGCACTTTCTCCTTGGGAACTTCTTTTTCAAGCAGTCGTTCGATTCTTTTCAGCCTCATTGTCTCTTCAGGAGACACAAATGTCACCGCCAAGCCGTCGCGGTTTGCCCTCGCCGTCCTGCCAATGCGATGCACATAGTCTTCGGCCTCTCTGGGAACATCAAAGTTTACCACCATCTCGATATCGTCTATATCTATTCCTCTTGCGAGAATATCGGTGGCCACGATCACATTTGTACGCCCGGCCTTGAAATCAAGCATCACGTTGTCTCTCTTATCCTGGTCAAGATCCGAATGCATTTCGGCAATATTGATGTTCAGGGCTTTTAGTTCTCTTGACAAAACCTTGACCTTTTGTTTCGAGGACGAGAATATGATGACTCTCTGAGGCGGATTCGCTTCGAAAAGCTTTCTGAGAATCGGAAGTTTTTGAGTCTCGTAACATATATATGCCGACTGCCTTATCTTATCCGCCGGTTTTGAGACAGCGAGCTTGATCATTTCGGGATCCTTCAGGATCTTGGCGGCCATCTGCTGAATCTTCTGAGGCATGGTTGCGGAAAAAAGTAGAGTCTGGCATTCTTTGGGCAGATGAGAATAAATCTGCATGATGTCGTCGTAAAAGCCCATGTCGAGCATCCTGTCGGCCTCGTCAAGAATAAAGAACGAAACTTTCGACAGGTCCACATATCCCATGCTAAGATGGGCAAGAAGTCGTCCGGGGGTTGCTATAACTATATCGGCACCCATTTTAAGACTTTTTCTCTGTTGCTCGTATGCGTATCCGTCGGTTCCTCCATATATCGCCACACCGCTGACCGGCATAAAGTATGAAAAACCCTGCAACTGGCGGTCAATCTGTTGCGCGAGTTCTCTTGTAGGAGCCATAACCACACAGTTAACGGAATTCTCAGGATAGCCTCCTTCTGAAAGCATATCTATCACAGGAAGCAGATAGGCCGCGGTCTTGCCTGTTCCTGTCTGGGCGCAGGCGAGGATGTCCTTCCCTTCCAGAATGGGAGGAATCGCCTTTTCCTGAATCGGCGTGCATTCGTCAAAGTGCATGTCATATAGACCGTCGAGCACGGCATCATTGGTCAGAATATCTTCAAATCTCATTTATTTTCGTTACTTTAATTCTGTGCAAAATTAACTATAAACTGAATCCGTTCAAAATATTATCCAAAATATCCCCTTTTAATGTCATGTTTTAAAAAGAAATTTAAAGAATTATTAATTTTTTATAAAATTCCAACCGGTTTCCAAAACCATTTTAATATTCCCTATGTTATTAATGCATAAAAACAACGATAAAAACTTAAACAAAATGAAATCTAACGACTCATTCAAAGACAGACTGATAGGTCTTCAGGGTAATCTTCTTAGCTTTGCATATCAGCTTACTACAAATCGCGAGCAGGCTGAGGACTTACTTCAGGACACCACATTGAAAGCTCTTGACAATGAAGACAAATATGTCGACAATGTTAATTTCAAGGGCTGGATTTTCACGATCATGCGTAATATCTTCATCAACAATTATCGCCAGACCGTCAGGAAGGCTACCGTAATTGATCAGACCGAAGATCTCTACCATCTCAACATATCACAGGATTCCGGTTATGCAACTCCCGAAGGTTCTTTTGCCGTAAAGGAAATCTCAACCGCTCTTGATTCTTTCACGGATGAGTATCGTGTCCCGTTCAACATGTTTGTCGCCGGTTATAAATACAGCGAGATCGCCGACAAACTCAGTCTTCCGCTTGGAACAGTGAAAAGTCGTATCTTCTTCGCCCGCAAACGTCTGCGCGGAATGCTGAAGGATTATAAGTAATTTTTTCAAAAAGTTTACCCAATCATAAATGCTTATTTCTCTTAGAGTGTGTTTGGATTTAAATGAAATTAATACAGATAAAGATTTTTGAGGGATTTAAGCAAGCTGAGAAAGGAGAAAACTATCGATTTCGACTGCCGAAACTTGGCTTAAAATCACCCAAAAGATCATCTGTAGTGATTTCAAGATTTTCCATTACATTCTCTAAAAGTTAAAATCGGTTTAAATTCAAACAAACTCTTAAAGGAGTTTAAATATTTTCTCTTTAATGAAATTAGCAAAAATGAAATTTTAATAAAAGTTTTTATGTTGTTTATAAATGAAGAGTGGCCTCTCCCGGTCACTCTTCGTTTGTAATTAAATTAAATTTATGTTTTATTGCATATTTATTTTGATATGTAATATTATTTGAGTAAATTTACAACAATAATTTATTTTATTCGTATATTTATAGAAAATAACTAAAATGAGCGAAAAAAAGAAACGCTTCTTACTCTCGGAGGATGAGATTCCCAAAGCATGGTATAACATCCAGGCCGAGATGCCCAACAAGCCCCTCCCGCCTATTCATCCGGGCACAAAACAGCCATTGAAAGCTGAAGATCTTTACCCTATTTTTGCTAAAGAATTATGCAAGCAGGAACTGAACCAGACTGATACGTGGATTGAGATTCCTGAACAGGTTCGCGAACTCTACAAATACTATCGAAGCACACCTCTTGTCAGAGCGTACGCTCTTGAGAAGGCTCTCGGCACTCCGGCCCATATATATTTCAAGAACGAGAGCGTCAGCCCGATGGGATCCCATAAGCTGAATTCCGCTATTCCTCAGGCATATTATTGCAAGGAGGAGGGTATCACCAATGTCACCACCGAGACCGGTGCTGGACAATGGGGTGCATCCCTGGCATACGCCGCGAAAATGTTCGGTCTGGACGCCGCTGTGTATCAGGTGAAAATCAGTTATGAGCAGAAGCCATACCGGAAGAGCATCATGCAGACTTTCGGTGCACAGGTAACCCCCTCTCCTTCAATGTCGACAAGAGCAGGAAAGGATATACTGACAAAGACGCCCACACATCAGGGCTCGCTTGGAACCGCCATATCGGAAGCGGTCGAACTCGCTCAGACAACACCCAACTGTAAATATACCCTTGGCTCAGTCTTGAGTCATGTATCGCTTCATCAGACTGTCATCGGCCTTGAGGCGGAAAAACAGATGGCGATGGCCGGGGAGTATCCCGATATCGTGATAGCATGTTTCGGCGGAGGTTCTAACTTCGGCGGAATCTCGTTCCCGTTCATGCGCCATAATTTCACGGGCGAGAGACACACCCGTTTCATCGCGGCCGAGCCGGCATCATGTCCCAAGCTCACAAGAGGCAAATTCCAGTATGACTTCGGCGACGAGGCCGGCTACACACCTCTTTTGCCTATGTTTACTCTCGGTCATAACTTCCGTCCCGCCAACATCCATGCCGGCGGGCTGCGCTATCATGGCGCCGGCGTCATTGTCTCGCAGCTTCTGAAAGACGGATTCATGGAGGCGGTGGATATCCCTCAGCTTGAATCATTCGAGGCAGGCACGCTTTTCGCAAGAACAGAGGGAATAATTCCTGCTCCGGAATCGTGTCACGCGATTGCCGCTACAATCCGCGAGGCTTTGAAATGTAAGGAAACAGGTGAAGAAAAAGTAATATTATTCAATCTTTCGGGCCACGGTCTTATCGATATGGCCTCTTACGACAAGTTCTTCGAGGGCGACTTGGTGAACTATGAGCTGTCGGATAAAGAGATAGAGGAAAATCTTAAGGATATTAAAGATATCGATAAATTATAATCTAATTACCCTTTTTGCGCCTCGGCGGGAGATGTCTCGCCGGGGTGCATTTTTTTGATGACTCTTGCAGATTGATTTAACCAATTACTTATTGGTTAAATCAGCTGAAAGTTGTTAACTTTGTTGCAATTTTATCTAACCCTCTCCGCGTAATCTAAAATTTCTACATGTGATTGTTTTATGGCAAATGTAAAGTTTAAGTCAAAGATCGGTCTAATTGCGGCTACCGTCGGATCGGCTGTCGGGCTGGGCAATGTATGGAGATTTCCGGCCGAAGTCCAGCAAAACGGTGGAGCCGCTTTCCTTGTGGTCTATATCCTCTGCATGCTCGTCCTGGGGATTCCGGTGATGCTTGCCGAATTTTCTCTGGGCCGAGGCGGTCAGGGGGATGCCGAGACTGTGTTTCGGAAGCTGCGTCCCAAATCCAGATGGTGGATTGTAGGGGCTCTGTCAATTCTGGCATCTTATATGATCCTCTGTTTCTATATGGTCGTCGCCGGATGGACGTTCGAATACCTGTGGCAATCGATCACAGGAGATCTTTATAATGTTTCTGTCGACAGCGTGACGGCTATGGAAAAATCATTTCATGACAAGATGCAGGATTATATATGTTCCGACTTTAATCCTCTTATCAACACTTATCTTCTGATCGGTGTGAATCTTATCGTTTTGCTGGCAGGAGTTCAGAAGGGAATAGAGAGGATGTCGAACATCATGATGCCTCTTCTGTTCGCGCTCCTTCTTGTGTTTTGCGCCGTGTCGCTCTCTCTGCCAAACGCGCCAGAAGGATTGAGTTTCTTCCTGACTCCGGATTTCTCTAAGATCACCTGGAAAGTCGTAATTAACGCTTTGGGACAGTCGTTCTTCTCGCTTAGCCTCGGAATGGGTATTCTGATAACTTATTCAGCCTATTATCCGAAGACCACCAAGCTTGTTCCGACGGCATTAACTGTGTCGATGCTCGATCTCTTGGTAGCATTCCTTATGGGTATCATTATTTTTCCCGCGATAGCGAATTTCGGACTTGATGAATCGAGTCTTAAGGGAACGACCCTGATATTCGTGACATTGCCTGAGATATTTTCCTATATGCCCGCCACAAGGCTATGGTCTTCCCTATTCTTCCTGCTTCTTTTCGTGGCGGCCGTGACCTCTACGATTTCAATTGCAGAGGTATCGGTAGCCTGGATTCAGGATAAGTTCAAGAAAAGCAGAATTACGGCCTGCTTTATCGTTCTAATGCCTCTGTTTATCTTCAGCACGCTTTGTTCCCTCTCTTTCGGAACGCTCAGCTGGATTGAGATCGGAGGCAGGAATATTTTCGATTTCCTTGACAATCTCGCCACAAACATCATGTTGCCGGTAGTCTCGATATTGGTCTGTGTCTTTATGGGCTGGTTTGTGAAAGACAGTTTTTTCAGAAATGAAATCACCAACAACGGCAAGGTAAGCAACGGCATTTATCCATTCATTCATTTTGTGGTGAAATTCATCGCTCCGGTCCTTATACTGATGATTCTCATCTGGTCGTTCGCAGGATAACCAATCAGCCGGAATTCGGGTTTATCTATCTCGGTATTCAATAAAAAAGACGAGGAAACTTTATTTGAAAAGCTTCCGCGTCTTTTTATTATCTCCGGAATTGGAAATCAAAGTAGGTTTTTCTTCTCGATGTCCTTGAAATATTTATATGTGCTTACCCGGAGGTCGCCGGCTGCCGGTTCATCTATCACGAGAACTCCGTGGGGATGGTTCTGCAGGGCGGAGATTGTCCACTTGTGGTTCATAGGCGATTCAACACCTTCGGCCACTGCACGCGATTTCTTTATTCCCGTGGCAAGGATCATTACTTCCTTCGCATCCATGATGGTTCCTACACCGACAGTGACTGCCGTTGAAGGCACCTTGGAGACATCGCCGCCGAAGAATCTGGAATTGACAAGGATGGTGTCCTCGGTCAGAGTCTTGACTCTTGTTCTTGATTGAAGTGAAGAGAACGGCTCGTTGAAGGCAATATGTCCGTCTTCGCCTACTCCGCCCATGAAAAGGTCGATACCGCCGGCTTCACGTATTTTTCGCTCATATTCCTCGCAGCCTTTCTCAACGTCCTCTGCCATGCCGTCTGGAATGTTGACGTTCTCCTGTGGAATATCGATGTGCGAGAAGAAGTTCTCCTTCATAAAATGGTGATAGCTCTGCTCATGGTCTTCAGGAAGGCCGATATATTCGTCCATGTTAAAGGTGATAACATTCCTGAAACTTACTTCCCCAGCCTTATGGCGCCGTATAAGCTCCTGATATGTTTTCAAAGGAGTGGAGCCGGTAGGAAGTCCGAGAACAAAGGGCCTGTCGGTTTTCTCGGCCTTCTCCTTGATTCTCGTTATGATATGGTCGGCGGCCCATTTGGCCACCAAGTCGGAATTATCTTCTATAATCAGTCTCATAGGATGACGGTTAGAACATTTTAACGAAAACTTCTATTGCCTGATATTCAGCCATTCCGAGGGAATCATAAAGACGGGCGGTCTGCTGAGTCCTCTCTTCGGCGCGCTGCCAGAATTCACGCGGGTCGCTCCCGGGGAAAGGCATGATGTCTTTCTGCGAGAGATGGCGGTAAATGGCATGACGTTTCATGATCAGCTCGTCGGGCGACAAAGGAACGGCCATATCCACCATGCCGAGGTTCCACTCCATCCAGGCGCCGCGATAGAGCCAGAGGTGTGTGTGTTTGAACCATTCGTCTTCCTTTACCACATCAAGAGCTGCCAGAACGGCCTCCATACATGTGCGGTGTGTGCCGTGTGGATCGGCGAGGTCGCCGGCGGCGTAGATCTGATCCGGCTTGATCTCTCGAAGAAGTCTGACTACTATTTCTATGTCGGCTTCCGTGAGCGGTGATTTCTTGATGCCGCCGGTCTCATAAAATGGCAGATTCAGGAAATGGGCGTTGGTGTCGGGGTTAAGGCCGAAAGATCTGACGGCGGCGCGAGCCTCGGCTCTTCTTATCGCTGCCTTGATATCGAGAAGTTTTCGTGGTTCCGGTCCTCCTTCGGTTTTCTTCGAAGCGATAATCTCGTTCACCTCTTTACATCTGTCGCCATAGCCGAGCTCTCTCGCTGTGTCGATATGCTGGACGACCACATCATCATGTACGGCCACGTTCCCCGATGTCTCGTATGCTACATGCACGTCGTGACCCTGCTGGACAAGACGGATGAATGTTCCTCCCATGGAGATCACGTCGTCGTCGGGATGCGGAGAGAAAATGAGCACTTTCTTGGGCCAGGGCGTTGAAGGCACGGGGCGGATGGTGTCGTCGGCATTTGGCTTGCCGCCCGGCCAGCCAGTGATGGTATGCTGGAGGTCGTTGAAGACGTCTATGTTGATCTGGTCGTAGGCTCTGCCCTGCTCGAGAAGCTCGCCCAGCGAGTTCTCGATATAATCCTGATATGTAAGTTTAAGGATCGGTTTCTTCACAACACCGCAAAGCCATACCACAGCTCGGCGCACGAATTTAGGCGTCCAGTCGCAGGGCCCGACGAGCCAGGGAGTCTCCTCGCGTGTCAGGAACTGCGCGGCATCCTTGTCGATAACAACCTCTACATTGGTGTGGTTCTGGAGAACGGTGGCAGGGACCTGAGAATTGACGTCTCCTTCCACTACCTTGCGGACGATGCTCGACTTATTCTCGCCCCAGGCAAGCAGAATGATTTTCTTGGCCTTCATTATAGTGCCCAGACCCATGGTGATAGCCATTTTGGGAGTCTCTACGAGACTGTTGAACGCTTTCGCCTGCACTTTGCGCGAATTGTGCGAGAGCTGAACAAGCCGCGTGCGGGAACGGGCATAGCTTCCGGCTTCATTAAAGCCGATCTGTCCTTCTTCCCCCATTCCCATGATCATCAGGTCGATGTCGGAGGCTTTCTTGTCGTAATCCTTGCAGTATTGAGAGATATTTTCGATAGGAGTCCTTCCGTCGGGAATGTGGACGTTGTCAGACTGTATATCTATATGATTGATGAATTCCTCATGAATCCTGAAGTTACGGCTCTGCACCTCGTGGGGATCTATGGGATAGAACTCGTCGAGCGAGAATACTGCAACGTTCTTGAAGCTTACTTCCCCTCTTTTATATCTTTCAACAAGCTCGCGATATAGTCCGATCGGCGTCCTTCCGGTGGTAAGACCTAAAATAAACGGACGGTCTTCGTCCCATTCGTCTCTGTCGCAGATAGTTTCATTGTATTTGTTGATCGAAGAGATTATCTGGTCGGCCACATACTGCACGCCCTCGTTTTCAGTCGGGAATATGGTGGTGTTGATGCGCTCGTATCTATGGATGATGTCCTTGGGAGCGCTATTGGGAATCAGTCCACCTTCAATAGGCAAAGAATATTTGCTTTTCATCGGATTATATTCGTTTTAAATCAGTTTCAACATAAATTTATCTTTCAAGATACTTTTCAGCGAGTTTCTTCACTGCTCCCTGCATCTTTTCGTACTGACTCTCCATGCTGCATAGAAGTTTATACTGGGCATGAGTGCGCTGCAGATTATGCTCGGGATTCTTGATCTTGTAATATTTGTCTCCGTCGATATAGTCCATGAGGAAACGGAGCACCTGCTCGTAGGTGATATACAGGGCTGAGAAAGCAAGCCACTCGATCTCTGTTTCTTCAAGCGACTTCGCTCTTTCGGAAAGATAGCCGTCGGTATATGCCTCGAACATCGGGAGCGACATTTCAACCTTGCCGAGATCAGTGTCATCCTCAGCCCCGGTGTTGGTGTATGAGCGGATTGCATCGCCGAAATCGTTGAGAGCGGGCGAAGCCATCACCGTATCGAGGTCGATCGCGCAGAGAACCTCGCCGTTTTTGTCAAAGAGAATATTGTTTATCTTGGTGTCATTGTGTGTCACACGGGTCGGAATCACTCCGTCCTCTACAAGTTTCCAGAAATCGAGCATCTTCTGCCTGCGGCTTTCGATCCAGCCGATCTCTGTTGCAAGAGATGATTTGCGGCCGGCCGCATCTCTTGCGAGACTCTCGTCCCACTGGCTGAATCTATGGCGGATATTGTGGAAACCCTTGATCGTCTCGGCCAGCGGCTCATTGAAGTCGGAAAGCATTTCCTGGAAACGTCCGATGCCCTGTCCCCCCTTCCGGGCAAGCTCCTCGCTGTCGGCTCTGTCGTATGCGATAGTGTCGGGAATAAAGACCGTAACAGCCCAGAACTCTCCATCCTCGTCTTCGTAATAGAGTTTTCCGTCTTTTGCCGGCACAACGGTCATGACTTCACGCATCTCGTCTCCTCCGGCTTCTCGAACACGGTTGCGAATATGGGAGGTGACTTTGCGGATGTTCTCCATCATCCCGGGGACATCAGGGAAGATTGATTTGTTTTTTCTCTGGAGTATATAGTCGGGAGCGTCTCCGACTGTCCTTACTATGAAGGTGTCGTTTATAAACCCTTCGCCAAGTGATCCTACCGATTTGATTTCGTCAGGAATCTCGAATTTTGAAGCGATCTGAAGCAGTTTGTCTGTTTTCATGATATGAAGTATTAATGTTGTAAAGTTACAAATAAAATTATTTTTATCAAATATCCGAAAATAATTTTTAAATCATAAAGCATGATTATACAAAAATGGATTGCGATTAGAAATTAATCGCAATCCCATTGAAACAGTTTAAACTGAATTTATTTCTTTGCTGATTTCTTTTTTGCCTTTTTTCCTGCCGGAGCCTTCTCCGCTTCTTTATACATTCCTTCTCTTGAAAGCAGATGGTCGAGGTTGGCGATCCCGTATGCGGCAAGAGCCGTAGCTACAGCCGTATGCTCCTGATATTCGGGAATATGCTTATTATAGACATCCCTTTCGGTATGCCATATTTCCCCGTAATCGAAGTCATAACCTTTGAAATCGCTTGTCATGAATCCCTGGGTCGGCACGCCCTCGCATGCGAATACCGTTTCGTCACTGCTGCTCGGCACGGTAGGTTTTGTTCTCGCCGGTGCCACCTTCACTTCAAAAGGATATTCCTTATTTATATATTTGATTGGCTCTGTGGCTTTCTCGATATCCTCTTTCATCGCTGCAGGCACCCGCATTCCTACCGGAGGGGTCGGGCCGCCGTCGCGGTTGAATAGCATTGAAATCTTAGAAAGTTCCTCCTTATGTTTTCTGGCGTATGCCTTGGCTCCGAGCAACCCGAATTCCTCGGCGGCAAATGCGACAAAACGGATGGTGCGACGCGGCTTCGCTCCCGAAAGGGCAAGCAGACGGGCCGACTCCATCATGGGGCCTATTCCTGTTCCGCAGTCTATTCCGCCGGTGGCTACATCGTATGCGTCAAGGTGACCGCTGACGATCACGTATTCGTCAGGAAATTCCGTTCCGGGAATCTCTGCAATGACCGAATGATAGGTTACGGGGCCGAGTTTGAAATGGTTGCGGATGTCGAATTCGAGTTCGATGTCTCTTCTCTCCTTTACCATCTGGGCTATTTTGTCATACTGATGCTCGTCAAGGAGGATTTCTGCCTGATGAGGAAGACTGTCGAAGCAGGTCGACGAATCATTTACGAGAGGGCGGTCGTAAAGGGCTCTGATAGGTACTTTCGCACGCTGGATGAAGCCAAGGACTCCGGCATCCACCATTTCACGGTAGAAAATTCCCGGATGATCCTTATAAGGCTGCATCTCATGCTTTGTTCCCTTTGTCCAGTTCTCCATCATGAGGGAATCATTCTTTTTTGCGATTGCTTCGTTTTCCTTAATGACTGTCTGTCTGATTGAATCGCCTTTCGCGCTCTTGTCGATAGGCCAACCGTTCACGCTTGTGCCGTTCAGAAGTACCCATGCCCCTTTCAGCTTATGTTTCATTCTGTTTAGCCTTGCCCTCGACATAGGCTCCATCACAACGTGGCCTCGCTGGATTCCTTTTGTTCCGGAAGTATACGACGGAGTGGCGAAATGAAGAGACATCGGTTCGTCGCCTCCAAGCAGACGGCCGAACCAGGGACCGCGGTTAAATCCAACAGGCACTTTTCCCGCTTCCTCTTTCCATGCCTTTATGCCCCATTTGCCGTATTCGCGTATCATCCATTCGGCTGCATTCTCGTATGCATCCGATCCTACAAGGCGCCCTCCGAAGCGGTTCAGCAGGATGTCAAGATGATCCATCACCTTGTTGTCGGCGGTGCCGACATTGATAATTTTCTTAACAACGTCATCTTCCATAGCCGGTGTCTGCGCAACCATGGATATTCCGGACATTGCCAAAACGGTTAAAACCGGTATAATTCTATTCATGATGTTTGTTTGATGGTTGTTCTTTATGATTTTCCGATATCTCAACCGAAGTATCTATATTTATACAAATTTAAACAATTATTTAATATAGTTGCATAAATATTTCGGATATTCTGAAATAATTTTCAGAATATCCGAAACATTTGAAACAAACAATCTTCTAAACTGCTGTATTTTAGGAAGTGTCCTTATCCTGCGAAGCCGATCTGCTGACGCCAGGTAGATTTATGGAATGCAGGCGTAGGGATGTCTTCGGCAAGAATTTCACAGAGGGAGATCCTTGTGGCTGTTTCCATCGCCGCGACTCTGACCGCCATTGCCGGAATGATTTCGGTCTGGATCATGTTGATGACATGGCGTGCGTTGCCGAAATTACGCTCGCGCTGAGAATAGTCGCTTCTGAGACGGAGCGAAAGCGCCGAGTGAGCCTCCGGCGTGAGCGTGAATTGATACTTTGACAGATAGTTTTCGGCTATCTCCATAAGTTCATCTTCGGTGAAATCATCAAACCGATAAATGTTCGAGTCCGGTATCCTCGATTTGAATCCGGGGTTCATCTCAAACATCCTTTTCATTTCATCCGGATATCCGGCAAGCACGAGCATCCAGTCGCGCTCAGTCTCATCGGATAGTGCCGTCAGGAGCGTCTCTATGACGAATTTTCCCGGATCTTTCGGATCGCCGGGCTGATATAGCTGATAGGCCTCGTCGATCAAAAGGATTCCTCCTTTTGCCTTCTCTATGGCATCAAGTGTTTTTTCTGACTCCGAATTATAATTTTGCCCAAGCAAGGTAGCACGTTCTCTGACCACAACATGGCCTTTCGACAGGATTCCGGCACGCCGCAACATTACGCCGATCATTTTCGCCACGGTGGTCTTTCCGGTTCCGGGAGAGCCGAGAAACATGGAATGAAGCGGAAGTGAATTCGCGGGAAGTCCCTTTTCAAGTCTGAGTCTATTGAAAACAACAATCTTTTCATAAACCGAAAGTTTTTCCTTTACCGATTTTAGCCCGGTGAGCCGGTCAAGACCTACCAAAAGGGGGCGTTCCTGATGCTGATCTCCGCCATTATCAGATTCCTTCACGTCATCTGATGCCTTGTCAACGTCTGTCTTCTTTTCATCTCCAAACTTAAATTCTTCAGTTTGAATGAAAGCGTCTAACGCCTTTTCAAAGTCTTCATCGGTTTTCAAACTGTCCGATTCCTTGTCTTTCCCGTGAGCTTCCTTTCCGCCTTTATCCTCGACCTCGAATCGGCTATTCTTGTATATCAGCCGGTTGAAGCGTCTGTCTGCGTTTTCAGGGGTATATTCCAGCATTGGGAGAATTCCTTCGTCAAACCAGTCGCCGGCCACCTCAGGCCCATCAGCACGGAATACAAATCCGGCTATCGGATATTGCATGCACAGGAGTTCCACATAATATGCTCCCGGCTCCTCCTTTACCGGTATGAACTCTTCGTTTACAATATATAGGTTGGATTCTAAATCCACGCATCGGGGCTCATTAAAGTAGACAAGCGGTTCCTTGGCGCCGGGATAATGGATGCGCATCTCCAGTTCCGGAAGTATCTCCGGCAAGTTCTCTCCAAAATTCTGTGCGAAATGGAACCGGACATTGACATAATGTCCGTAATCAGGCAGTACGGAACGATAGATGTTGTTAATGCATTCCGGTACAATACCGCCAAAATCAATATCATACCATTTGGTGGGATGCCCTAATTCCTTTTGCCCGAATATATGCAGGTTTTTCCATGAGATATTGGTTGATAATGCTAAATCCTTTACGACAAGTTTGTAGGTATGTCCGGATCTGAACCCGATCTCTTCATGCATGAAGGCCTGATAAGAAGTTCCGTTGCATGAGCCTTTTCGAAAATTAACGGTTATCTGCTTCTGGACTATCTCTTCCCGCTCTGTCATATCGACTATCGACAGAGCCACTTTTCTTCTTCTTCCTTTCGGAGAATCGTAGGGAGTGTTGAAAAGCTCGATTCTGACGGCAATTCCGGCAAATTCGCCGTCAATAAGAAAATCATTCCTCCTGTCGAAACCAAGCCTTTCGATTTTTTTGCTGTTTTTTTGTGCTTCCTCTTTGGTGAGGGAGCAAAACAACATATCATTTACGTGTAAAAGCGATTTTTTCATATAATACATTTTTATGACGGGCTTGAGTCGATTCCCGGATAACAGGTAATCCGGACTGATCCACGTCCGTCGGGTTATACATTTCATTTTCAAATCTTCCGGAAGCCTTCTTCCGGAGTCGCCAATATGTCATGGTTCTCCAGCCCGACCATCGCGAAAGGAGACGTAAGGACACAACTCCGGCTGTCGGGTGTTCAAATCGGTTGAAAAATTGGTGTCTGGATTTCTATGAGCGCCGAATCTTCCTGCCGCCGGGGGGAGCGACACCAATGAACTTATTTTTGAGATTCAGTTGCAACATAGTTGAAAATGAATTGATTAAATGTATTATGTGAATATGCCGCCATCGGCATATCGCTTTACATTGCAAATATAGCATAAACGGACGATATTTTCCAAATCTTACGCAATTATTTTGTTTCAACTGTCATAGTTTGCTATCTTTGTAGTAAAATTATAACTGTGAACTAATTCCGAGCGCTATTTTAACATCATGATGTTTCGTGAAATAAAGTCCTTTCTGCTGCAGAACATCGACTGCGGCGCGTATTCACATCTTGTCACTATGGCGATTATTCTGCTGGGAATAGCCGCGGCAGCCGCACTGTCTTATTATATATGCAAGGCGATGCTCTATATGGCTGAATGGGTGATAGAGAAAAGTCCTACCAAATGGGATGACGACCTCCTCGACCGGCATTTAATGCGCGGCATCTCGCAGTTGGCGCCCGCATTGTTGGTCAACTGGCTGCTTCCGGCTCTTTTCTCAGCCCGGGAACAGCATGAGGTGCAGTGGGTCAGCGACCTTACGTCGCTATACATACTCTGGGTGATTGTCAGGATTCTTAACATATTCCTGGGGAATGTCTATCAGGCGTTCTACAAACGGAAGAAGTTCCGCCCTTACGCGGTGAAAGGAATATTCCAGATGCTGAAGTTAGTGGTGATAGCATTCGGTATAGTCATCACTGTCAGCATCCTGCTTGACAAACAGCCCATGGTGATACTTACCGCCTTGGGAGCTTCGGCGGCCGTGCTGATGCTGGTGTTCAAGGACACCATCCTCGGGCTGGTAGCTTCCGTGCAGCTCACGGCCAATAAGATGCTTCATCGCGGCGACTGGATAGTGATGAAGCGTCATGACGTTAACGGCGAGGTGCTCGATGTTTCGCTCACAACAGTCAAGATACGCAACTGGGATAATTCCGTCACCACCATACCGCCATATGTTCTGGTTTCCGATTCGTTCAGCAACTATCAGCCTATGCGCCAATCGGGCGGCCGTCGCGTGGACCGCTCCATTTATATCGACGTCAACACCGTTGGCTTCTGCACCGAAGAGCGGATAGAGAGTCTCCGGGCATCGGGACGCCTCGACGGCATCTCCGACATCAGCGCCTCGGAAATGGTGAATCTGTCGCTCTTCCGAAACTATCTGGAACGCTGGCTCGCGTCGCATCCCGATGTTAACGAAGACATGCTGTTGATGGTGCGCCAGATGGATCCTACGCAAGCCGGTCTCCCGCTTCAGCTTTATTTTTTCCTGCGCGCAACGGAATGGAAGGAGTTCGAACGCCTCCAGTCAGACATCTTTGATCACGTCTATGCCGTGATCCGGGAGTTCGGCCTCGCCATTTTCCAGCGTCCCTCAGGCACTGACATCATCGAGGCCGCTGCCTCTCCGGTGCTCCTTGAGTCCCGATAAACGGAACCTAAATCGCTTTATTTATTCTTCTGACGCTGAATAATCTTATTCTTACGCAGGCGTACGGGAAACATTTTCCTCATTCTCAGCAGAGTCTTGTCGATCGGATCGGCCGCCACAACAAGGGTCGTGGCTATGACTATCAGTAGCCCTCCCGCAAGTTCTCTCGAAGTGAGGCCCTGGTCAAGGAATACGACGCTGAGCACTACTGCCGTTACCGGTTCGAGGGCTCCGAATATCGCGGTCGGCGTTGATCCGATGCAATGTATCGCCATGGTTGTGCAGCTTAGTGAAACGACCGTTGGAAGAAGGGCAAGCAACGTTAAATTGATCCAGTCTGTCTTTATAGCGGGCAAAGTAAGCGGTGTCCCTATTGCGAGCATGAAGAGGAACACCAAACTGCCGAACAACAGTTGCCAGAACAGCAGTTTTAATGTCGGTATCCCCTCTATCTTCTTAGATACGTTAGTCATCACAAGATATATCGCGTAAGTGAGCGAGGAGATCATTACGAGAAGTATGCCGGTCAGATTTATCTCCGACCCTGCCGGAGCCTTGAGCAGCAGGATGAGTCCTCCCGCCATAACCACAAGGCATATTCCCGTCGTGATCCTGAATTTCTCATGAAAAATCAGCGTCATCAGCAACGCCACCATCAGAGGATAGACGAACAGAAGTGTGGAGGCAATCCCGGAATTCATGTAATTGTAAGCGGCAAAGAGCGTCAGGGATGATATTCCCATCAGCACGCCTAAAACAGCTGCCGGGGCTATCTCGCTCTTTTCTATTTTAAGGGAATGTCCTCTGAAGAGGAGCATGGCCGCTATCACAGGGAGTCCGAGCAGATACCTGAAGAGCAAAACGGATGTCGGATTCATTCCATGCTCATATAAAGGAACGGCGAATGCCGGATTTGTCCCGTATGTGGCCGCGGCGATGGCGGCGAGAAGATATCCTTTGAATTTCATGCTCCCTGACTTTTATATTTATGATGCAGCGTCAAAAAACAGATCAGACCGATCACGGCGAAAGGAACGCCGATGATGGCCGGCGATGCGAGGCCAAGCCCCTCTTTGATGGCAATTCCTCCGATTGTCGCGCTGCAGGCGTTAGAGACATTGAAGGCGATCTGGATGCCGGCTCCGCCGAGCATCTCCCCGCCTTTGGAAAACCTTACGATCAGGAACTGCGGCGGACCGCCGATACCGAAGAGTCCGGCGCTTGCCACAAACGCGAGCAAAAGCGACAATATTTTGTAATCTACACTGAAATAAATGGCTGTCATCACTATTATCAACGCTCCGGCTATAAAGGCGCTTACCAGGCCCGGTGAATGACGGTCGGCCATTTTCCCGGCAATGATGTTTCCTACTACCATTCCCAACCCTATCAGCATCATGATCCAGGTCATGTCCGCAAGCGTGAAGCCGGTTATCTTTGTCATTATCGGGCTGACATAGCTCAACCAGCAGTAGACGCTTGCCTGTCCGAAAAACACTCCTCCGTAGATAAGCCATGGAGCCGAAGATTTGAGGAAACGGAACTGCCCTTTCATCCCGGTGTTGGGCAAAGGAGGGATATAGGGGACCCACCGCCAGATGGTGAGAAACGACAATAGTCCGAAAAGCGAGACAAGCGCGAAAGCGTAACGCCATATCAACAGATTGCAGATGAATGTGGCGGCCGGAACACCAACGACGTTGGCGAAGGTCATTCCTCCGATCATGACGGCTACAGCCGACGCTCCGTGCCCTTTGGCGGCAAGTCTCGTGCAAACTATCGAGCCGCACCCGAAGAAGGCACCGTGCGGCAGACCGGACACAAAACGGGAAATAAGCAATGAGATGAATCCCGGAGAAAGAGCGGCCAAAAGGTTACCTGTCATTATCACGGAAGCAAGAATCATCAACACCTTTTTCAACGGCATCTTCCGCATGAATATAAGTAATGGCGCGCCTATGGCGACCCCGAGTGAATACGCTGAAATGAGATGTCCCGCCGTAGATATTGATATTTTCATCTCGTTGGCGACGTCACTAAGGATTCCCATCATGCTGAATTCCGCGATTCCGAGGGCAAACGTACCTATTGCAAGAGATATAAGGCTCAGCTTATTCTTCATAAACACATTTTAATTTTCAAAAAACCGTGCAAAATTACAAATAATTTCATTTACCGTCCACAAGCACAGGGAAAATATAGTCACGGTTGCCCGTAGTATCCTCTTTTGCCGCCATTTTCAGGAATTCCATAAAGCCATACTTAAGATTCTGCATCATGTTGATGCGTTTCTCCTCCATTATTTCCGATGCTATTTTTTCGGTGTCTCTCGTTTTTAGTTTCGCTCCGCCTAATCTTACGACAGGATGAGAGAAGCTGCCTTTCAGATTCACTCCGAACGGGAAGGGAACCGGCGATCTGTCTACCGCTATATGATAGAACATATCTCCGTCTAAATTATTTATGCCGGAGAAATTAAGGGTATAACGGTTGAAAATGAAATAGAATGGTTCAAGTTCGACAAGATTGTCGTGCACGTTCGCGTTGATCTTAAGATTTGGAATATGGATGTCATTTGAAGTGTGGATCAGCATCAGGCGTGTGATATGCCTTATGAACTTATTCTGATGCACCGTGAGATTCCGGCTTCTGAAATTCATGAAAGCGGTCATTGACGGAACGTTGAAATACATCGACGGGAAAAGAGAGATCTGTCCTCCGGCTTTGGCAGAGAGATCTCCTGAGAAATTGCTCATATACGGCATTGCCTTAAGCAGAGTATTCCTGTAACAGTCGAAGAAATCCACGAGATTGACATCCGCTATGTCGGCCGTGAAAGCAAGATTCAGCCTGTCGATGTCGGCGGAGGAATAAACCACGTCGACCACTCCCCTCCCGAATGCCGTGTGCATGCCGAGATCGCCTATTCTTGCGAGGCCGTTCTTTATGGAGAGGGTCGTGGTGATATCGGTCATGTCGAGATCCGTATAAAGAAGATGATTGGCTCTTGCGTCGACAGTGATGTCGAGATTCCGGGGTATCAGCAGAGTCTTGCAATCCGATTTGTCGACCGGAGGCTTCGGAACTCGAAGAGTTTCCTTTATTCCTTTGGTAAGCGCGACCCCATTCTCATATATTCTCGCTATTCTCGGAATGTCAAGTGTGTCGATCTCAAGACGCAGTCGCCCATGGAGGTTCTCCCTTCCATCAGGAGAAGACAGGAAACCTGTAAGATTGTCGATATCGCCCGAAAGACCTATGGTGCATCCGCCGCTGTGGAATTTCAGACCGTTTATTCGGATTTGGTCGATATCGGAGGTTATATCGATGTCTGAGAATCTGTTGCGAACCGGGAACGACTTGCTTGTCAGCAGACCGGAACCGATCTTCGCATTTACTCGCGCGGAATGGTTGTTGATAATTTCTTTCGTTTTGGGATCCAGGGAAATCCTGATTCTGTCGGGCGTATGGCTTACAGTTTTCAACGCCTCTTCATCTCCAGATTCCTTTACCCCACTCTTTGTGCGCTTTCCCCTATTTCCGGCTCTTCCGGGTTTGGAGACAGATCCGGCTAAGGCGATATCATTTATCGAAAGACAGGTCGAAGATGAGTTCAAAAGCAGTGCGCCTGTTTTCAAGTCGAAACTGATTTTATCTCCTTTAAGATTGCCGGATGCCGTCGTCCCTGTAAGTTCTGTCGACATCGAGACGCCATTGTCTAATAGCAGACTGTCGACTTCGAGTCTTAGAGCACCCTTGTCTGCGCTGTAATTGCCAAACAGATTCAAGGAATTGGTTTTTAAGGACATTCCCCTGCCATTCAGAGCAACGTCATCGGTCTTGAAATTCCCCTTCATGGTTATGCCGGAAATTCCTTTAGACGTAATCCGGTCGATTCTGCCTTGAACAGATGCCCTGATATTACCGACTCCGGCCGTTGTCTTGCTGTCAGGCTGAACTGCAAACCTCTTCAGAGAGACTTCAGCATCACACAACAGATCGCCTATTGCAAGCTCTTTGATATTCCTTACGTCGAACGATAGTTTCACTTTTGAATCAGACTCCCCTCTCAATGCATATTTGCCCAACTGAGGAAGAAGCCTGCTGATATTTTCCAGCCGGCCCTGCAAGTCTAACTCGGCGTTTACGAATGGATGTTCGCTCAATATCCTTTCCGCCTTTGCCGAGGCATTGGCCGTAACCCCCTCTCCGGTCATAGATAGTCTTTTGATATCTACAAATGATCTCGTAAAATCCTTTCCGTTGATGTCGAAGCCGATATTGCCCGCTAAACCGTTTAAAGAAATTAATTCGCCTTTGACAGGCACTCTGATGTCTTTCCCTGTTGCGTCGACTCTTCCCTGAAATGAAGGCATTTTGTCTTTTGCCGGAGAGAAGGGTTCTGTCAGTTTACCTTCGCTTCCGAGAGTCAATATTCCGCCTATACCAGTGGTGTCAAGACCTTTCAGATACTCAGGCGGAATATAGGCGATAAGTCCCATTATATCCAGGGGATTTAGCTTGTAGTCGAAAGATTTGATGATAACGCCCTGATTGAGATCTGCCTGTAGATTCAGTTCGCAGTCTAAGTCTTTCATTGCGACACGAAAATCCTTTAATCCAATTGCCTTAAGGTTTGACGGCATTAATACATGGCCATTCAATGAGATAGGCAAATCTTTGAAAACGCATGATTTATTGTTGGCAAATGATGCCTTGAGACTTGTGGCCAATGCGTATGTGTCGCCATCGTTTCTCTGCATCGCGATTTTCTCTGGAATTAATGTCAGCTTCAGATCTTTCGCGATGTTGTCATACCTGATTTCGCTCTTCCCCGTCATTGAGAACCCTTTCAGTTCAAGGCCGTGGATCTTGAATTCCTTTAGCTTTTCAATCTCTTCGCGCGACAGCAGATTGAAATTGGATAGACTGTCGTTTATCTGCACTGCGTTTAACCGGAAATTTTTTATTTCTATTTGACCGAGGTTTATATCATTTTTTAAAAGTTTGGGGATATTGATACTTCCCTTTATTTTCGAACATGACATCAGCCAGTCAGAATTCGAGGGTAACGATGACTTTAATAAACCAGGTAAGTTGTTTAGAGAATGCGATTTAATGGATATCCTGTCAAGTTCTACTTCAAGAAACGGGAATGTCTGCCAGATGCGGTAATTTACGGAGGAAACATGCACGTCGGCATTGACATACTTCCCCGCCTCCTCATTGATAATGCCGGCTATTCTCTTGGGAGTAAGCCAGAGTGTGACGCCGACAGCTGCGATGACAATAAAACCGAGAAGGCTACACAGAACGATAGCGAAGACCTTCAGGATCTTTTTGACCGTATTCATCCCAGCTTTCTGAGTGGAATCTTTATCTTCAGTATTTTTATTATTGTTTTTCATAGCAACTAATTGCCTTTATAACGCTTCAACCCCTCCAAATGATTAATTACCCACTGTTGCATGAGCGTTATCGACGTCAAATGTTAAGGGCTTTCCCGCCTCTTGACAGCTAGGCCAAATATTATTATATTTGCAATTGATATTGTAAGTATTCAAATTTAAACACTTACTTATAAGATTTGAGTTTCTTTATAATACTTTTTGAGTATGAATATATTACTGAATATAATATGGGTTGTTTTCGGGGGCTTGATGATAGCTGTTGAATATGCCCTGTCGAGCATAGCCATGATGCTTACTATTATCGGAATACCATTTGGCCTGCAGACAATGAAGCTGGCAGCCTTGGCATTATGGCCTTTCGGAGCGAAGATTGTAGATGCCGGATTCCCTTCAGGTTGTATCGCAGGGCTTATAAATGTAATATGGTGGTTTGTCGGTGGAATTCCCATTGCCCTTACTCATCTTGGATGGGGACTGATATTCTGCATCACAATCGTTGGTATACCTTTCGGAATGCAGCATTTCAAACTTATGCGTCTCGCTATGTTTCCGTTCGGAAACTCCGTGTCATAAGATAAAATTTCTTATTATTTAGAAATTGACGCGCCCCAGACAATATATCGCCATTGACCTGAAGAGCTTCTATGCTTCGGTTGAATGTGTCGAGCGAGGGTTAGACCCGCTCGATGCCTGCCTCGTTGTGGCAGATCCTTCACGGACTCAGAAAACAATCTGTCTTGCCGTTTCTCCCGCCCTGAAGGCATTCGGCACAGGAGGACGCCCCCGCCTGTTCGAGGTAATCAGCAAGGTACGCGAGGTCAATCGCCGGCGCGGTGGACTCCGAGAATCTTTCTCAGCAAAGGAGCTTGCCTCCGACCCTTCGTTGAGGGTGACTTTTCATATCGCTCCTCCGCGGATGGCCCTCTATATCGACTATAGCTCCCGCATATACGACATATATCTTAAATATGTGGCCCCGGAGGATATGCATATCTATTCGATCGACGAGGTATTCATTGATGCCACCGACTATCTCGATACATATAAAATGACGGCCCACCAGCTCGCCCTGACCATCATCCGCGATGTACTGGCCCAGACCGGAATCACCGCGACTGCCGGGATCGGGACGAATCTCTTCCTTTGCAAGATTGCCATGGATATAGTCGCAAAGAAGATGGTTCCAGACACGGATGGCGTCAGAATCGCCGAACTTGACGAAAAAAGCTATCGCCGGACTCTCTGGGCCCATACGCCCATCACTGATTTCTGGCGTGTGGGCCGTGGAATCGCCTCCCGCCTCGCTCCATACGGAATCACCACCATGGGCGATATAGCGAGATGTTCCCTGCGTCATGAGGATTTCCTTTATGAGCTCTTCGGCGTCAATGCCGAACTGCTTATAGACCATGCCTGGGGCTGGGAGCCGGTGACCCTGGACTATATCAAAGCCTATCGTCCCGAAACCCGCTCCATCAGCAGCGGGCAGGTGCTTCACTGCGCCTACGACACTACGCTCGCCCGCAATGTGGTTTTGGAAATGGCAGACAACGTCGCTCTTGAGCTCACCGAGAAGCATCTCATGACCGACCAGGTGGTGCTGACCGTAGGCTATGACGTGGAATCGCTTACCGACCCGAAGATTGCGTCCCGGTATAAAGGCAGAATCACCGTAGACTACTACGGACGCAAGGTGCCCTATCATTCCCACGGAACAGTAAATCTCGACCGCCCGACGGCATCCGGTACGGTTTTAGTCGAGAAGGTGGCCGAACTGTATGACAGAGTGATAAATCCGGACTTGCTTGTAAGAAGACTGACTCTTTCGATCAACCGTCTTGTCTCTGCAAATAAGGCTGTTTCCGATCCTAAACCTGTGCAGCTGGATCTTTTCACCGACTATGAGGAGATCAGCAGACGTAACGAAATGGAGAAGCTTGAAAGGGAAAGGGAACTCAGAAGGCAGGAGGCTATCGTAAGAATAAAAAGAACATTCGGCAAAAACGCTATCCTCAAGGGCCTTAACTATACCGAGGGAGCCACGCAGAAAGACAGAAACCGACAGATTGGAGGACATCATGAATGAGTATGACGATATAATAGATCTGCCGCATTTCGTATCCAAGAAACATAAGCAGATGCCTATGGAGAACCGTGCGGCGCAGTTCGCGCCGTTCGCGGCGCTCGACGGGCATGAGGAGACTCTCTCGGAAACAGCGCGTCTCACATCCGAGAAAATAATTCTGAGTCAGTTTGAAAAAGAACGGCTGTCGGATAGACTTCTTTACGCGATAGAATCCCGACAACCGGTGAATATCACATTCTTCCGTCACGATAAACTGAAGGCGGGAGGGTCATACGCTGTGCTTACCGGCGTAATCCGTAAGGTCGACGATGTAAGCCGCGCCATTATCCTTCAGGATAAAAGCCGGATCCCGCTCGACGATATACATTCCCTCTCAGGAACCATTTTCAATGGTTTCGATGACTTTACTTAAAATAAACGTCAGCGATTTTCTTTAAAGCTGCCTCGCTCGGCTCGGAATTATGGGCGGAAACAGGCTTCAGCAGTTTTGTAACCGCATAAAAGTCCGGATTCCGGGTAACCTGATAGTCGGAAGCCTCTTTGGTCTCGGCACCTTCGGCAAAGGCTGCGTCCTCTACCGCCTCCTCTGAATCGGCTATCGCGTCGAGCATCTCCGATCCGTTCACGAGCTTGATGTCGAGAGTATCCGGATTAATCATTAACTGCGGATTCGAGTCGAATCTGTCGAAATTGTCGATATAGATCTGCACATTCTCCTTGAGAGCGTCGATGAATTCCTTGCGTGTCATAAGTATCAAATTAAAGATATGATTGGATTTTTACATTTTAGCCTCATGCAGCTGCATGATAAAACAATCTGGGCAAATTTAAGAAATTGTTTCTATTATCTAACAATCCGGTCAGCCTCATGGTTTGAAAGCAACGGCATGACCGAGCCATGCCGCCCCGAATCCTGTAACCAGCGAGACGGCGGTATATATCAATAGCATACCGATATGATTGCCCTCGAAAAGAAGGTAGTTCTCATGCGAAAAAGTGGAGAAGGTTGTAAGGCCTCCGCAGAATCCTGCCGTCAGGAAAGTCTTCATTTCGGGAGAAAGATTGACGCTTCCGTTTGCTACAAGCCCATAGATCAGACCGATCAGGAAACACCCGACGATATTCACGGCAAAAGTGGCCCACGGAAACATCGCGACGGCGCTGCCGTTCCCTATCGCCTTAGTCATATAGTGCGAAACAAGAAAGCGCAGACAGCCACCCAATCCGCTTCCCACAAACACCCCCAGCAACAATTTAAACATCTTTCTTCGTTATTATATTTGAATGTTTCGTCATTTAAAGAACAAGCTCTTGGCTTTTAATGTTAACGATTCCAAGCTTTACATTATTATCTTGGAAAACTTAGCATGTGAATTGTTTATCGAAAAAAGAGTAAATTACAAGAATGAACAAGATATTGTTTCTACACGGCTTCACATCGAGCGGACGCTACGAGATAGCAAATACGTTGAAGGCTGAATTTGAGGGTACTGCCGAAATAACGGCCCCCGATCTCCCGTTGCATCCATACGAAACGATGGATATGCTTAGGGATTTATGCGAAAGCCGCCGTTTTGATCTTGTCGTAGGTTCAAGCTGCGGGTCCTTCTATGGGCAGCAGCTTGTCGGCTCTACCGGACTACCGGCAATCCTTGTAAATCCGTTCTTTAAGATGACCGAGTTCCTGGAACCGCGGATCGGCATACATGAATATAAATCGCCGCGTGCCGACGGCAGGCAGCAGTTCGAGGTAACACCCGGTCTGATAGAGGAGTTCGCCGAAATGCAAAAGCATCAGTTTGACAACTACAAGGAATCTGACAGAGACCGTGTCTGGGGAATGTTCGGAAGTCAGGACACACTAGCGCATTTCAGAGACCTGTTCCTGAAATACTACTCAGTCGCCATCGACTACGACGGCCCCCACACCATGACCGCCGCCAACGTCCGCCACGACCTCTCCCCTGCCATCCGTCGCTTCCTCACCACCCTAGCTCCTCCGAAATAACACCTCCTTTAACACTACAATACTTCGGTTATTTTTTGAGAGTTTGTTAACGGCTCCGAGGAGCCAAGTGT
>CAJTYD010000044.1 GCA_910583775.1 uncultured Muribaculaceae bacterium
GCTTGGCGACTGATGCCGCTTAGCCTATGAATATTTTTTTAACGAACTATTGAATATATTGTCTTTTTCATAATCATCGGCTTTTGTTGTTTTTATTAAAGTTACAGCTGCGAGATCTTGCCGGCGAAAAGTATCGCTCCCGTACTCTCCTCGGTAATGAAATAATAGAAAGGCTCGTCTATTAGGAATTCTTTTGTCTCGGGGAAGTAAGCAATAGATACTCCTGAAAAATGAGTAGAAGCCGATGTCTCAACGCCTAAATTGTCAAGCTTAAATACCGTTGTCTGATCAAAAGCCGACATTATGATCTGCGTATCGGCAATCCCCGTAAGTTCATTCCCGTTAGAAAACGCCTTTTTAACTCCCATATCCTGAATGACATCCTTGAAATCAAGGTCACAGGTAGCATGTAGGATAGGGAAACATACGAGTCCAAGTTTTTCCGGGTATAATCCAGAAAGCAGACTCCGCCAGCTTTCTCCATCAATATGCCTGCTCACATCATCTATATCGTGACCATCAGTAGGGATAATGAAATACATGGCATAGCCCCGCCCCTTGAAATCAAGTTTCAGAAGATGGCAGATCTCATCGTGGGAGAGCTGGCAATTGTAGTTGCAGGCGTTAGCCATATTCACCTCGGATATCGTTCCGTCTGCATTTCTAAACTTTTTATTTGTTTTTCTCTCCAAAGAAGTAAGCCATTTAGCAGTGAAAGACATTGTATTGATCACTCCGAAACTATTCCTGTCAAGATGATATTTGGATGCGAAGAGTTTTATCGCTCCGCCGGTCATATTCTCTACCCAGGAATCCATAACTCCGTTTTTAGGATCCATAAAGTTCTCTGCCCCGTAAAATGTCTTCATTGTTTTGAGGTAGTCCGGCCTTATACCTATGGATGATTTGTAATACACAGCGTTTGCCAGATTCACCTTTTCCTCTCCCTTTCTTGAGGAAATAGACGATATCAGTTTTGAGGTGTAGTCGTTTACATCCTGCAGCGTAGCGTCGGCACCCAAATGAAGCACATCAATCATCTCGCGCTGCGTCTGACTGCCGTCTTCCGCTCCATTCGCCACCATCGCTACACACCACGCCGCGCTCTGAGGAGACATAAAATAATTGGGCATTTTTTTGGAAAATCTTTTCTCGGTAGCCTTCATGAGATCAAACGTAAAGTCGTTAACGGCCTTGACAGCCTCAGACTCGCTTCGAGTCAGATTGATATTTATATTCCTGTTTTCCGGGCTGTCTCCAGAACAAGCCGCCACAATAAAAATCAAAAAAACGGCAACATAATATATTATCTTTTTCATAATCTCTGGTTTTTAGCTAATTGTATATTTTATCATATAAGTTATTCTGTATGGGACATTTTCCATTGAACCGTCCTCTTTCTTAAATATCAAGTTAAAGACTCTGCCGTTTACTTCTAAAGAATCATCATATTCATTTATTCCCCACCCCCAATTGAATTTAAAATAGGCAGTGTATACCAGACGGTGTTCTGTTTCTACATTCCCATATAAGGAAACGAGATAATTATAATCGGAAGATGTTCCTGTATTCGGCCCCGGCTGTGGATTGGGGTCGGGCATAGTGCTTCCGTTTCCACCCCCCGGTGTGACATAAGCATAGTAATAGTCAACATATCCCCCGGAATAATCTACAGCATCCGCTATCAGAGTATGGGCATATTTACTATTGCTCAGATAGAGAAGAATCGGCTTGCCCTCCGCCAGCATCTGTACAGCTCCATAATCACTGTAGGATACCATTTCAGCCGGATAACCGGCCTCCTGCGTTATAAAGTCTGCGTCATTTGAGAAATATGCGGATGTACCAGTATGTTCTTCTTTGTCATAATTCGCTTTCGAATTAATCTTCTGTGCAATCCAACCCAAAAGCATAGGCGCGACGCTCTCTCCTTCCCAAAAATAATACCATGACATGTTCTCAAACTGATTTGTCCGGAAATCTGAGAAAATGTATTTGTTCTCGGATGCATTGTAGGTGGCAGAGGTGGGTACAGGAATCTCCAATCCCCATTTAAAATGGCTGTAATAAAGCAACTGCCCGAGAGCGACCGCATTACAGCCTACATAAATGTGTTCAGTAGGTTTAAAAGCCTGATACGGCATATACGCGTTCAGAGGAGAATGCTGGTGCCACTTTGTTTTTATCAAATGATCAACCTTTATTTCTTCCTTAGGATATTCCTTCATCCCGACCAAAGTATAAACCGCATCTCCCGATGGAGGATTCACCGGATTTGGGTTTGAGGAATAGGCCATCCATTGCTCAGATCCCGGAAGCGTGTCGGGGTATGCCTGCGATTTATCATTTTTAAGGCCTTCGAGCATATTCTCGAAAAGAGCCTTGAATGCGGGATTGGCGTTAGCCATGGTATTTCCGAAATCTCCGGTCTCGCTTTTCATAAGAGACATCGGCACGGTGAATGAATTGGAGAAAAGCTCCCAACCCTCTCCATAGTCGGCGATATACATCAGCGTATCGCCGTTCTCGATATAAGGAATTATCCTATATCCGTCCGAACGCGTCAGTTTCCGGTTCTGCTCGATATAACGCTCTATGCCCCGGAGCTGAGCCGAAAGCGGCTGTGCCACCGAAGCCTCCGACAAGACGTCTACCGGCGTGTCGGAATCACAGCCTCCAAGAAGCAATGTCAGCGGCAATGCCAGAATCATAATTTGTTTTAAGTATTTCATCGGTCCAATAATTAAAAATGTTGTTTTAATTAGTCTTAATATCTATGGCAGCACATTTGAGATTCAATATATGAATCTATAAGGAATTTAACAGTTTCTAAGGGTTACAGCTAAAAATTAACCTGCGCGACAACCTGCCCTCTGCCATGAAGGCAGAGGGAAACCTCAGTCTCCCGGCTTAACCCTTTTTATGAACCTGGCAGCAGTCATAATTCAAAAGCTATTTAGCATTCTGCATCGGAATCCAATTACTTTTATAACACAAATAAAGAAGCGGTCAAAATAAATTTAAACAGTTTCTTAGCTACTTGCTAAATTAGCAATTTATTATATAATATTAAACAACAAGATATAAATTTAATCATTTTTAACTTTTAGACCACAATTGCCACCTAACATTTGCATCATTTTGTCTCAATAACATGGGGTACTTTCCGTTTCTTATATATGGAAAAGAAAAAACTTGTTTTTGCAACAAACAACTCCCATAAGCTGGAGGAAGCTCAGGCTATTTTAGGCGATACAATAGAGATCCTGCCGCTCACTTCGATCGGCTGCACCGAAGATATCCCCGAAACCGCCGACACCTGCGAAGGGAACGCCCTCATCAAGGCCCGCTGGGTGAAAGAAAAATATGGTTACGACTGTTTCGCCGACGACACCGGCCTTATGGTAAAAGCCCTCGACGGAGGTCCCGGCGTGATGACGGCCCGCTATGCCGGCGATCACTGCTCGCCCGACGACAATATCCGCAAGATGCTTGCCGAGTTGGAGGGCGCGACCGACCGAGACGCATATTTCGTTACCGAAGTGGCGCTCAGCCTCGACGGCAAGGAATACATCTTCGAAGGAAAGGTAGACGGATCGATCGCAACCGAACGACACGGCAACGGAGGCTTCGGCTACGACCCGATTTTCGTCCCCAAAGAGACCGGCATCTGCTTCGCAGAGATGACCGCCGACCAGAAAAACGCCATCTCGCACCGCGGCCGCGCGATGCGGAAGCTCGCCGATTTCCTAACCTCTCTCTAATTTCGGCTGAATGAATTTCAAGAGAATCATTCTCTCCATTCTCAGCATTTTTCTGCTCTGCGGGCCGGCGGCCTTCGCGGAGCAATGGCGATTGCACCCCTCCTACAGCGGGAACGTGGCGCGGATCGTGGAGACACCCCTCTTTTCATATATTCTCAGCTACTCCGAACCATATTACGGCGCAGGAACGGATAACGCCGTGCCCGCCCTCTCTCTCTTCCGTTACGACAAAGAGGCTGACGAGCTGACGTTTCTAAACGCGGCCAACGGGCTGTCGTCAAACCGGATCGCACGCATCGAATACAATAAAGAGCGCCGTTATCTGATGGTCGCATATCTCGACGGCAATATAGATCTCCTCCACGATGACGGGAAAAAGACGAATATCCCCGGACTTAAGGTGGCCGGCGAGGAATATTCCAAAAACGTCAACGCCATATCCTTCGACCCCGCCTCAGGTCTCGCCTATCTCGCCACCGACTTCGGCTACATCACCGTCGACGACCGCAAGGGCACCATCGCTTCAACCCGCGATTTTGGGGTGAAGGTCCAGGCCATAGCCCGATTCGGCCCGAACGTTTACCTCGGCCTTGAGGATGGTCTTTTCCGCGGGAGCCCCGACAGCCGCTCCTTTGCTGATTTCAGCCGCGTAGGCGCTTTCACGGATATAAAGAATGTCCTGACGCTTGGCAGCGGGGTGATTCTCGTCCGCACCGGCGAAGGTTGGGGAGGAATGATCTATCGTCTGCGCGAAACCGATGCCGGAACAGACATCCTCGCGATTGTAAGCTCCTGGATAGTCAGCCTGGAGAAAACACGCGACGGAGCCCTCGCCCCGTGCTATTACTCTCTTTATGAAATATCCTCCGACGGTAGCGTCAGGGAACACCGCAAACTTTCTGAAGACGAATCGGACACCGCCGCCGGATCCTGGCTTCCGGGGGAATTCCGTATAAACAGAGTCGTGAAAGGAATCGCCATGCTGCGCTCCGACGCCGCCGGCTCCTGGACCGAGCTCGACGGCGGCATGCTGCCCAACGCCAGCTCCGCATTCCGCTGCACGGCGATGCGGATGCACCCCGATCGCGGCCTGCTCGTCCGCAACCACGGCATTGACCATAACTTCAACACATTACTCATCGACACCCCCGACCTGCTCAGTGCATACAAAGGGCTCGAGTGGACTCCCCTCTCTAACTATTTCAACGCATGGTCGGCCGCCTTCCGTCAGCGCAACCCCAACGGCATAGCCATCGACCCGCTCAATCCCGACCACGTCTATTCCGGCTCGGCGCTCGACGGAATCCTGCGTGTAGACCTCGCCGACCCGTCGCGATCAATCCGCATGGGACGCGAAGGAGATCCGGCCAAGGGCACACCCGGCTTCGCAGCCATCCTTCCCGACGACCGCGACTGGGATCTTGTCTGCCATTTCTCTCCGCCGGAGTTTGATGAAGCGGGAAACCTCTGGTTCGCTCACTACGTCCACGAACGCCGCGACGGGAAGAACCCTACCGAATTATGGTATTGGACACCCGACGACCGAAGCGCCTCGACATCGGCCTCCGCCCTCCGACCATGGAGAAAATGGGTAATCGAAGGGATCGAGTCTTCGCTGAGAAGTTTCATAAAGCCTCTGAGAAGGAACGAGAACAGAAACATCCTCTTCCTCTGGCCCGGCTACAGCGCCGCTCCGCTCGTGCTCATCGACCACAAGGGCACGCTCGACAACCGCAGCGACGATCTCCTCACCGTTGCCCGAACGCTTCATGACCACGACGGCGCGACAATTCGTCACGACGCCATGAGAAGTTTCTACGAAGACACGCAGACAGGCGAGATATGGCTCGGCCACTCATCGGGTGTCATTAAGCTCGACCCCGCTGATTTCTCCGCCGACCCTGGGCTTGTTGAGAGGATAAAGGTGGCACGCAACGACGGCACTCAGCTCGCCGACTACCTCCTCGACGGCGTACCGGTCGACGCAATCGACGCCGACGCCTCCGGCAGAAAATGGTTCGGCACTCCCGGCGGTATCGTAGTCACAGACGCCACCGGCACGGAGATTCTCAAATCCTACAACACTGAGAACTCCCCCCTCCCTGCCAACGAGATCTATGCACTCTGCTATAATCCGGAAAACCGGTCGATGATGGTCTCTACAGGAGGCGGCCTCGCCGAGCTGTTTTTAGCTACCTCTCCCGAGGAGGGCGAAGATTCCGACATCAGGATATATCCCAACCCCGTGAGACCAGATTTCTTCGGAGAGGTGACCATCGACGGGCTCCCCGACAACGCGCTCGTGAAGATCGTAAACAGCGCCGCCGGGCTCGTCAGGGAACTACCCCGCGCTCAGGGAGGCGAGACGAAATGGAACGTGACCGACATGAACTCGAAACGCGTTAAAAGCGGAGTCTACTACGTGCTCGCCTCTTCAGCCCCCGACGGAGCCTCATATTCCAACGTAGGGAAAATATTAGTGGTAAACTGATTCATGCGGCAGCTACTCAAAAAGAAAAACAAGAAACAATGGGAAAGAATAAACTAAAGAAATTCGAAGAGATGCGCGGATTCGCCTGCGCCCTGCAATATCCGAGAGAGGAGCTTATAAAAAACGGCTTCCCGTATACCGGGAGCTGGAACTCCGGCTTTTTCCATAACGACGGTAGATTAGTGGTGGAGCTCGGATGCGGAAAGGGTGAATACACCGTAGGGCTCGCGAAGGCCAATCCCGACAGAAACTATATAGGCGTCGACATCAAGGGAGCCAGAATGTGGCGCGGCGCGAAAACCGTAGAGGAGGAGGGAATACCAAACGCTGCTTTCCTTCGCGCTGAAATCGAGAACATCGATAAGTTCTTCGTCCCCGGAGAGGTGGAGGAGATCTGGATCACCTTCCCCGACCCGCAGATGCAGAAAACGCGCAAACGTCTAACGTCTACGCGTTTCCTTAATCTTTACAGAAAAATGCTTGTTCCCGGAGGCATCGTCAACCTCAAGACAGACTCCCCCTTTCTTTATGAATATACCCGCCGGCTCGTGGAACTCAACCGGCTGGAGACCCTCATGAATACCGACGACCTTTACGGTTCCGGGCTCGCCGATCCCGTCAGCTCCATCAAAACCTTCTACGAGCAGCAGTGGCTGTCGAGAGGGAAGAAGATCAAGCTGCTGTCGTTCCGGCTTCCCTCCGAAGGAGAGCTGCTTGAGCCGGAGAGCGACGACATCCCGCGCGACGACTACCATGCCATGGCGAGACATTCAAATAATTTTGAATGTTGAATTTTGAATTTTGAATTGGCTGACGCAGAAGGCATTCTCTAATTTTGAATTACTGCGTCATCTCGACTTTATGAGTTGGCGGCAACTGGGCGTTGCGCTCGTCGACGGCCTCGACCACGTTGGCGGCAAGTTCGCCGAAAGCGCGCGCCTCGGCGTTGGCCGTGGCCGGATCCTTCTGTAGCTCGCAGGCCACCGGGTCGCCCTCGTCGGCATGCGTGCGGATGTCCATAACAAGCGGTATGCGGGCAAGCAGCTTCACTCCCATCTCCTCGGCCAGGCGGACGCCTCCCCCTTCACCGAAAATATAATACTTCTCGTCGGGATGTTTCTCCGGCGTGAACCACGCCATATTCTCCACAAGTCCGAGTATGGGCACGTTCACCTTGTCGCCGGTGAACATCGCGATTCCCTTGCGGGCGTCGGCGAGAGCCACGTCCTGCGGGGTGCTGACGACCACAACGCCCGTTATCGGAAGCGTCTGGACAAGAGTGAGATGAATATCGCTCGTACCGGGAGGCATATCGATCAGGAAATAGTCGAGATCACCCCACCAGGCATCGGAGATAAGTTGCTTGAGGGCGTTGCTCGCCATGCCGCCGCGCCAGAGCACCGGCTTGTCACGGTCTACAAGGAAGCCTATGGAAAGCATCTTGACGCCGTATTTCTCTATCGGCTCGATCCAGTCGCGTCCATCGCGGTTGATCATATAGAGCTGCTCATCCTCTACCCCGAACATCTTGGGCATCGACGGGCCGAAAATATCGGCGTCAAGAAGTCCCACCTTATAGCCGCGGGCTGCCAGAGCCACTGCAAGATTGGCGGCTACTGTAGATTTGCCCACGCCTCCCTTGCCGGAACTGATGCCTACGATATTCTTTACTCCGGGCAGCACTTCCGGCTTCTTCTCCGGCACCGGACGGCGGTACTTCACCGCAATATTTCCTGCCACCTCCACTTCGGGGGAGATAAAGGTGTTGATCGCCGTCTCCGCGGCCCTTACCACCGAACGGATGAAGGGATCGGTCGGCTTGTCGAATATGAGCGAGAAGGAAACCTTGTTGCCGTCGATGCGGATGTCGTCCTCCACCATCTCGTTTTCAACGAGGTTCTTGCCGTTGCCGGGATATCTGACGTTCTTCAGAGCGTCAAGGATAAGATTCGGATATAATGTCATAGTCTGTATTTTTTTCAATTTAAGGTTATTAAAGCTTGTATAACGCGGCTCCCGTCGAGAATGTTCTTTCAATTCCGCTGCCAGGTAAAATTCTTGTTGCGGTGGTTGCGGTGTGAGAACCTGAAGATCTCGTTGAGCAAGGGCTTCGCCAGCCAGAATATCGGCAACGCCCACCAGAGGCGCGTGGCTTTAAGTGCGCCGGCGCCCTTTCGGTAGATCAGCGTCTCGCTCAGCCAGAATCCCAAGAGTATCGCCGAAGCGATGCATGTCGGGACGAGATTGGGCAGCTCTATCAGCGCGGTGGCGGAGCAGAGGGCCACGATGAGCCATTGCATCAGCGAAACGGCACCGGATCGCAAGAACGGTCCGTGGGGAAGCCAGCGTGCCGTGAAGGAATACTGCTCCTTGCGCTGTCGCCACATACGGTTGGTGGCGCTTCCCCATTCCGTGATCAGGATGTTGTCCGGAAGGATGGAGACGGCCGTGTTTTCCGGTGTGGCGATCTCATGGATGAAAAGATCGTCGTCGCCCGAATGCAGGTAGATGCTTCCGGCGTAACCTTTATGGCGGAAGAAGATCTCGCGACGGAAGGCGAGGTTATAGCCGTCGCCCCGATAGGCGCGGTGAGAAAGGGCGTAGCCTATCCACTGGCAGTCGGTCAACAGCGTGTTGAATTCCCTATACCATTTCCCTGCGCCATGCATATCCTTGATGCTGATGTGCGAATAGCCGAGCGAGATTCCCGTCTCCTCCCCCCCGGCGCCTATGAACGGCGCAACCGTGATGCTCAGCCATCTCTCTGAAGGGATCACGGCGTTGGAGACAGTGGTCACTACGATATCGCCTTTAGCGGCTTTCATGCCCAATGTCAGGGCGAGCTTGCGGCGGCTCAGGTTATGTGAGCCCGGCGGTATGAATGTGACATAGACCGAAGGGAACAGGCGAGAATAAGTCTCTGCAAGGATACCGGCGGATTCCGAAGTGGTGTCGCACACTACAATAATCTCGAAATCAGGATAATCCTGGGCGCAGAGCGATTCAAGATAAGAAGTGAGGATTTCCTCCTCTATGAAGGAATAGACGATGACAGAGACCTTCGGATATTTTCCCTCTGGCGGAGCGGGGACATCAGCCTCGCTTCCGAATTTCCTGGCGCGCCGGCTCAGCATCGCGCCCGTCCTGACAAGCGGACGAAGCAGGTAAAGCAGCGTGAAAAGCACGCAGGCCAGCGCCGACCCGGCGAATATCCATGTTAGAACTGACTGTGGTAAAATAAACATAATTCAGTGATAATTATCGCGAGACGGTATAGATATGGACGATCAGGCTGTTCAGGTCCGGTTTTCTTTCGAAATCTATGGATTTATTTTCAAAAGGGTTGCCGATATCATTGCCATCTCATACGCAAAATTAGGGAAATTTGTGCAATTATTGAAATAAGTCGTAATAAATGTATGATTCTGCCGTCTGCATTCCGTTTAAACTTGGAAGGTTATAAAGATGTTATTAAATTTGCAGACCCGGCGCTGATTTCACATGAATTCCGTAGATGACCGGGCAATTTCTACTTTATGGATCTGACACCTATCGCTCGCCCATATTTTGTTGGCATCTCCCGCCGTACCGACCGGTGGGCGACCGACACCATGTCCATCCAGCTGGACACGCTGCGCTCCCTTCTGCGCCGCGGGGCGCGTTGCGAGGCAGGGCGCCGTTGCTCCCTCTCGGAGATAGCGTCAGAAAAGAATCCGTACGGTGATTTTTCAAATCGCGTACGGCCTGTGGCATACGAGGAGATCCGGCACGACGTGATGAGGATGATCAGAGGCGAGAAAGACGTGCTCTGGCCCGGCGTGTGCCGCGACTACGCCCAGTCGTCGGGCACTTCCGGCGGCCGTTCCAAATACATTCCGATCACCGGCGACAGCCTGCACCGCTGTCATTACAAAGGTGCGGCCTACAGCGTGGCCCATTATCTGCGAAACAACCCGGAAAGCCGCCTCTTCTCGGGGAAAGGAATGATTCTCGGAGGCTCGTTCGCCAACAGTCTCGGCATACACGACAGCCGCGTCAGGATCGGCGACCTCAGTGCCACCCTTATAAATAAGATCTCCCCGGCAGCCAACTTCTTCCGGATTCCTGACAAAAAGACCGCTCTGCTTCCCGACTGGAGTGTCAAGCTCCCGGCTCTTGTGGAGGCGGCTTCGAAAAACTATGTTACCAACCTCTCGGGCGTTCCTTCATGGTTCCTGACCGTGATCAGGGAGATACTGAGAAAGAATGGCGCAGACAACCTCAGTGAAGTCTGGCCCGGCCTGGAGGTTTTCTTCCACGGAGGAATCTCCTTTGAGCCCTATCGTGAGGAATATACGAAGATCACCGATCCTGAAAAGATGCATTTCGTGGAGACCTACAACGCCTCGGAAGGATTCTTCGCGGTGCAGAACGATCCCGCCGACCGCGCCATGCAGCTCGTGATAGACAACGACATCTTCTATGAATTCCTTCCGGTCGACTCGCGGGAGGCGCAGCCGCTGCCGATCTGGGATATAGAGAAAGGGAAAGTCTACGAACTCATCATAACCTCGAGCAACGGCCTCTGGCGCTATCACACGGGCGACACCGTCCGCGTCGAGAACACCGCTCCCGTGAAGATCGTGATCGCCGGACGCACAAAGAGTTTCATCAACGCCTTCGGCGAAGAGCTGATGGAGGAGAACGCCGAGCGGGCGATAGCCGAGATCTGCCGCAAGACAGGAGCCTCTATCGCCAACTACACCGCCGCTCCCGTCTTCGCCGCCGACGGCCGTCGCGGCCGTCACCAGTGGCTCGTCGAATGGACCGTTCCGCCCGCCGACACCGATGCCTTCGCCGACGGTCTCGACGCCGAGCTGCGTCGGCTCAACTCCGACTACGACGCCAAACGCACCGGCACCATCTTCCTCGATCCCCTCGAGATCGTCACCGTCCCCGCCGGCACCTTCGACCGTTGGCTCTCCGCCTCCGGCACCCACAAGCTCGGCGGCCAGCGCAAAGTGCCCCGCCTCTCCAACGACCGCCACATCGCCGACGCCATCCTCCCCCTCCTACCTTAAATATATTTTAATCAAATAATTTTGCAGGTTATATTAATTTTTCTATATTTGCGACATGAGAGATTTCTCTGACAGTTTTCAAGCTCCATAAATTGCTTAGAAACCGTTTAGATTTCTTTGATATTTTTATTATAAGTATTATAGTTTAACCCCCACCAATATAGTTTGCGGTGTTGAACATTTAGAGTGTGTTTACTTTTAACATTGGTTCACATAAATAGATATTTTTGAAGGATTTTATCAAGTTGAAGAAGGAGCATAGCGGGCTATGCGACTGATGAGACTTGGATAAAATAACCAAAAAGATCCTTTATGTGGGCCAATAGAATTGGCAAATACACTCAAAATTTAAATTCGTGTTAAAATAAACACACTCTTAATGCCGCAAACTATAAGCAACTCAATTTAATAATGAGAAAAGGACCGCTAATTCTGTTGTCATTCGCCATCTGCTTTTCTCTGACCGCTCTCTCGCAGGAGGGAAGGTCTTGTTTTCCGAGCCCTTAAAGAAACTTGACAGAGCCTTCTATGAAGTCGCTTATCAGTATAATTCAGAAGACCCTTATACCGACCCATCGAAAGCACTCACCCGGTCGGCCGAAATGGCTCTGCTTATCGGAGAGAAGAATTCTCAGTTTTCTGATTATAAGAGTGTGATATACGATTCATTATGCAATCTTTATGCCGGCAAATACATGAATGCACTGGAGAGCATGATGCTTCTGAGAAAGCATAACGCCGCTCCGGGGAACTTCCATATCATAAGATGTCATGACCGCCAGGACTCCCTGCTGGTAATGAATACACTTACCACAGTCTCCGATCCTATGGACCGAAACGGATTCGTGACTTATAACGCAATCTATCGGGAGGCGGCTCCGGTATTGAACTGGGAAATATTTGATGAGAAAAAGACAATCGGAGGGGTGGAGGTTACAAAAGCTTCTTGCCGATTGCATGGACGTGAGTGGACGGCCTGGTTCGCAGAAAGCATCCCTTATCCCGAAGGACCGTGGGAACTCGGCGGACTGCCGGGCCTTATCCTTGAGGCATACGACAGCGACAACCAGCATGAATTCACGCTGCTTCATCTGAAACCCGTTGACAAGGACATATTCGACAGATCCGACAAATATGAGAAAACCTCCCGCAAGGCATTTCTAAAATACCGCAAAGACAGATATGAGGCCGACCGCTCGGGATGGAAAACAAAAAACTGGCCTATGGTGCCTCCGTTCGGCAATTTTATTGAAAAGAACTGATTCTCCATGATGTCCTTTTCAAGAAGACTCTCTCTTCTTTTTATCTGCCTGTTTTGTGTCGCCGCCGCAACGCGGGGTTTCCGGATTTCGGGGACCATTGAGGAATACGGCACAAAAAAGGCGATCGGCGGCGTAGTGGTAAAAGTGAAATACAACGGACGCATCCTGGCATATTCCGTATGCGGGAAAGACGGAACCTTTTCATTCGAAGTGCCGGATTCGGTAACCGTAGCGGCCGTAGTGGAATTCTCGGGTCGCAGATATGCCTCAAGAACAATAAAAGCTTCTGAAATAGGGACAGACCGTAACGTATACCTCCAGCCCCAGTCTTCCGAACTTGCGGAGGTAATAGTGCGCCCCGTAACTGTCAGGGAAAAGGGAGACACCCTGATATATAATGTAGACGCAATCCGCAATATATCCGACAGAACCATCGAGGATGTAATTGCGCGCCTGCCCGGAATATCCATCAGCGGCGGCCAGATAAGCTACAACGGGGAACCCATAAACCGATTCTATATAGAAGGACTTGACGGCCTTGGAGGCAATTATTCAATCGCCACAAAAAACATCCGTGCCGAAGACGTGAATTCGATCGATCTCTATGAAAACCACGAGCCCAGGCAAGTTGTCAGAGACCGCAGTCTTTCCAAAAATGCGGCGCTCAACATCAGGCTAAAAAAGCGCTCGCTTCTGAAGCCTGCGGGCCACATTGCAGGAGGCTCGGGAAAAAGAGGAAATGTCGCAGCATGGATGGCAAAAGCCTTCGGAATGCTTGTAGCCCCCGGAGCCCAGATCTATTTTGATGCCGCGGGCAATAATTTCGGCATTCCGGCCGGCAAAGGGGGTAACTATTCCTCCCCTCTTCAGCTTCCGGTATCAAATATGCTCAATATTTCCGCAGTCGAGAGCATAAACATCCCTGCAAGCCTTTACGTCAAATCGCGCACGGCCCGGTCTTCAGCAAGTTTCGCGGTAAAAACGGGAAAATACGGGACCTTGCGCGGAACCATCGGCTATGGCTACCTGCGCTCGGGATCCGACGGAACCTCCATCACTGTCTATCCTCTTTCCGACGGCATGAACGAGAGACAATTGACCCAGACAGGACACGATCTCCGGCGCCATCAGGGAGGAGCCCTAAATATTTCATACGAGCACAATGCCCCGCGACTCTATATCAATGATGAACTCACCGCAGGCATCTCTTTCAAAAGAAACAGTTCTTTCATCAGCGCCGAGCCTGGCGGCAATATCATCCAGAGACTCGACAACAATGATGTTGTCATAAACAACAGGCTCGAAGTGATTTCAAGATCCGACAGCCATATCTGGAAAGGGAATATGTCGCTTGATTTACATAATATGCCCGTGAACTCCATTCTTGCCCGGAATCCGGTCTCTGAAAGCATGATCGCCTGCCAGTCAGCGCGTGCCGAAGGTTTCAGAATAGATGCATCGACTGATTTCGGATGGAATGTAGGATCACAGTCCACAATAGGACTGACACTGAAAATACGCGACGAATACATGAGCATCGGCACCTCTGGCCAACGCGGGGCGGCCCTTGAGCCGACCGGCACAAACACACCGAGAGGAAACACAGCGGAAGCGGCTCTTGGTTCCTCCTACCGTCTGGCCTCTAAAGGCCTGTCTTTTGAAACGGGATTGCCTTTTGAACTTATCATCAGAAACTTCAGATCACTTGCCGACAGCAAAAGATATGACAAGGCGACCGTTCATTTCGCCCCGTATGCATCCATCAGTCTCAGGCTTCCTCACGAAGTGAAAGGGAACATGAGCCTGAATTTCTCACGCTCTTATTCCGGGATCGAAAATTTCATCACGGCTCCGATCATTACAAGCTATCGATCGGAAATCATTCCCGGAACGGGATTCCCCTCGGCCTCCTCTTTATGGAATGCTTCCACCGCCTGGTCATGGAGAAGAATCCCGGCCGGATTCCTCACTTCGCTTACAATAAATCTGATGGGAAGGGAAAGCGAAAAAATGATATCAGCCGACATTTCCGACAAGGATATATCCACCCGATATGCAGATATTAAAAACCGCCTCACAAGATTCAACTCCGTGCTGAGCCTGTCGAAACTCCTTCTCGGACAGAGAGCCACCCTTAAACTCGATCTCGCATACTCTCTTTCCTCAAACCGCATGATCAGAAACGGTGACAACATTCCGGTGAAAAACTCACAGATATCAGCCGCTATCTCATTCTCAGCCCCACTGTTTTCCGACCGGCTGGCGATAAAGCCTGCCCTCATGATGAATATCTCACGACAGAATTCCGATAATGTCTTCTCAAGAACATCCCGGATTTGGCAGGCTGTGTTCCCGATGACAGGGCTCATATTCAAGGGGCTTGATGTGACGGTCAGCCCCGATTTCAGAAGCAATCCGTTTTACGGCTCAAGGCGCATGAATGTTTTCATCCTCGACATGAACGCCCGCTACAGGGTAAAGCAATGGGAGTTCGAGATAAGACTGAACAATCTTACCGACCGTCGTACATATTCTGTAGAGAACTGCAATGATCTCATATATACCTACCGGGAAGTAAAACTCAGCGGAATGGACGCTCTTCTTTCCATCCGCTACAATTTCTAAACGTTTTTTCAGAATTCGCTTACCTCGATACAGATACGGCGGCTTCGCGTTTGATTTTGCGGATCTGCCAGAGGAGCATGAGGCCGGAGACGACTGTGGCGAGACAGTCGGAGACGGGGAAGGAGCTCCAGACGCCGTCGAGGCCGAAGTGGGGCGGAAGGATCAACAGCATCGGGATCATGAAGATGATCTGGCGCGTCAGCGACAGGAAGATGGATTTCGCGGCCATGCCCAGCGACTGGAAGAAGTTGGTGGCTACGATCTGGAAGCCTACCATCCAGAAACCTATTGTGGTTATCTTCAGGCAGTTGACAGCACACTGAATCTGCGCTTCGTCCTGCATGAACATCTGCGCTATCTGCCGCGGAAAGAGGGCTCCGATCAGCGAGCCTAACGTGGTGATGCATACTGCCGTTACCGAAGCGAGCAACAGCGTGCGCGAGAGCCTGCCGAAGCGGCCCGAACCGTAGTTATAGCCGAGAATCGGCTGCATGCCCTGGCATATTCCGATGATGATGAAGATGAAGATCGTTACGAAACGGTTGAAGACCACCACGGCCGCGATCGCGTTGTCGCCGCCGTAATGGAAAAGGGTGTTGTTGATAATGGCGTTGATGCCTGAACCTGCCACATTGATCAGGAACGGCGACATGCCGATGTAAAGCACGCCGCGGATTACGGGCCAGTTGAATTTGAAGGTGCCTTTCGCAAAATGAAGCGTGTTCTCTTTATTGAAGAAATGGCCCATCACGAAGAAAGCCGTGACGAGCATCGATATGTCGGTGGCAATGGCAGCGCCGCGGATCCCCCAGTGGAAACCGAAGAGGAAAAGCGGCGCGAGAATCACGTTCATGCCCGCGCCGATCATGTTGGTATACATCGCCTTGCCGGGATAGCCGGAGGCGCGCATCACGTTGTTGTAGGAGAACGTCAGGTTCATCAGTATGCATCCGGGAAGCACCCAGAGCATGAACTCGCGGGCGTATGGCAACGATTTCGCCGAAGCTCCGAATACCTTCAGGATAGGATCGATGAAGATGCCGAACATCACGGCGTAAAGCACTCCGATGATGAGCGTCAGCTGCACGCAGTTGCCGAGAATCACCTCCGCCATACGCCTGTCGTTCTGTCCCAGCACGATCGAGACACGCGTTGCCGCGCCGGCTCCGATAAGCATACCGAAGGCGGTGATAAGGTTCATGACAGGGAAAGTGACCGCGATACCGCTCACCACGTTCGGGTCATCAATGGCATGGCCGATCACTATCGAGTCTATGATGTTGTAAACCGCGCTGATAACTGTTCCTATCACAGCCGGGAGGCTGTATTTGAACAGAATCTTGCCTATGGGCGCTGTGCCGAGTTCGCGCAGGCGGTCGGTGGAATCGATTGTTTGTGTAGCCATTTAAAATGATTTTTAACGCAATGCAAAATTAGTCAAAATCACATTGAATAGCAAAATATAAAAATATTCCTTCGTTTATAGGCGATTAATCCTTCCTGGGGATGGTCTCCCGATCAGTCTACAGCGAGAAAGTAACGCTGCATGTCAGCGACCTCGGCATCGACGGGCCATAAATATATCCGGAATCGCGAAGCGACCCGAGGTCGAAATCCTTCTGATAGGAATTGAATATGTTGATCATGCCGGCCATTACATCGGCGGTGATACGGTTGAACATCTTGAAGCGGTAGTTCAGGCGCAGGGAGGCGTCGAAGAATGTCGGCGTGCGCACGGCGACATCCATCGGCGTGCCTGAGCCCGCGAGGTGCTGGACGGTCATCGGGCCGGTGAGCGTACCAGAGAAAATCGCCTTAAGATTATGCACTATCTCCCAGTTTGCCGTGATATAGCCGTAGACGTCCGGCGTGCGGAACATCCTCTTCTCCGGCGCCACGTCGGGATTGTCGCTCCACACTTCCGGACGCTTGTATCTGCTCCGCTGCACCGTCACGCCGGCCTGAGCGTCGAGATGGCCGGAGAAAATGGCCTTGGCCTCGAGATTGATTCCCATCACAGTGGCTCCCGAGCCGTTATACCTCTCAAGCACGGCGTTGCCGTACTGATCCGGCTCGTCGAGCTGACGGAGAGCGAAGACATCGCGGAGATCAGTGAAGAAACCTTCGACAAGCAGATTGGTCTGCACCGAGCCGAACGTATGGTAAAGATCCGCCGAGAGGCTCACGCTCTGCGAGCTTTCCTGCTTAAGGTCGGGAGCGAGGACGGTGACTACCCTGTCGCCGCCCACTATCGCCACATGCAGATCCTCGTCGTAAGTCTGCGGACTGCGGAAGCCGGTGGAGTAAGAGAGACGGAAATTGAAATTCTGCGAGGGGTTGAACCTGAGATTGGCGCGCGGCGAGAAAATAGCGTTCTTTATCAGCGAGTGCTTGTCCAGACGGCCGCCGATAAGGAAACCCCATTTCTCGTTGCGCCATTCGTTCTGGAGATAGCCGCTGAATATGTTCACGCGCTGAAGCATGTCGTGGTCGTAGCCCACGGTCCGGTCGTGCAAGCGGTTGAATGAATACTCCACGCCGGCCACAAGCTCGGCCGGCAGAAAGAGCAGATGTGTGAACGGATGCGTCCACTGGCTTCCGGCGTTTACCACCAGGTCGGAGGTGCGGCCGTAGGCATCGGGATCCATATCCGAGCCATAGTAGCTTTTTCGTCCGGTCGACTGCAGAGCCGAGAACACCGACACCTTGTCGCGGCGGTCACGCACCCACATATCGTAGGTTATTTCGGCGCCGTGGATGTTATGGTCGGCCTCCTCAGCGATCATGGCTTCATGGGGAGGATTGTCGATATTGTCGCCGCCGCGGCGATATTCATGCGTCGTGTGATATTCGAGCGACAGCCGGCTCCAGTCGTTGGGGCGCGCGAACGCCCTAAGCCCGAGCGTCTGGCTGTTCAGCTTGGGAATCTCGGTGTATCCGTCGCCGTTGTCGTCATAGCCTCCGCGCGTGCGACTCTGGCCGTAGAACATCATGCCTACCTTCTGATTGTCGGCCACGATCGAAGCGTTGAGGGTGGTGTTGTTGTCGAGGCTGCCCGAGATGCCTATCGAGGTAAGAGTATGGCTCACCTGCGCGGAATTCACCTGAGGATCCTTGGTGATGATGTTGATGGTTCCTCCTATTGCCGAAGAGCCGAACAGGGCAGATCCGCCGCCGCGCATCACCTCGATGCGGTCGATCATGTTTGCCGGAATCTGCTCAAGGCCGTAGACTCCCGCGAGTGCCGAAAACACCGGGCGGGAATTCATCAGTATCTGCGAATAATGGCCGTCGAGACCGTTGATCCTCACCTGGGTGAAACCGCAGTTCTGGCAATCGTTCTCCACCCTCACACCCGGCTGGAAATCGAGTCCGTCGGCAAGAGAGCACGCGCCGATGGCCGTTAGCAGTTTGCCCGAGGTGATGTTCACCAGCGACGGGCTCTCGCGGCGCTTTGTCTCTGTCTTGCTGGCCGTCACCACGATCTGGTCGAGCATGAAGTCATCGGGCGAAAGTTCGAAATTCACCTCGACAGTCTCTCCCGCTTTCACCGAGACATTTCGGCTTGCGGTCTGGTATCCGGTGTAGGAAACATCCAGTTCATACTTTCCGGGCTGAAGGTCGCGGAATGAGTAATGGCCCGAGGCATCCGTTAGGCATGAGAGGGATGTGTTGTTGATTTTAATAAGGCTGTAGGCGAGATGCTCGCCGGTCTTGGCGTCCACCACATGGCCTATGATGTTGGCGTCGGTCTGCGGAGCGTCGTCCGACGCCAACGCATACGTCGGAAACGTCATGGCGATAGCCATGACAAACTGTATAAGTCTGTTCATTATGATTAGTCGGTTGTTGCGTAAGCCTCCTTTGCCTGATTCAGCCGCAAGGGAGCGAATTAAAATGATAAATCTCTAAGCTACAACTGACTGCGCAGGAGGGGCGCGAAGTGCCGCCAGCGTCTTCTCGACAAGCCTGTTGATACTGATATAGACCGTCTCTATCTCGACGGAAGAAAAGAAGGATTCAGGAACAACCTGCTGCGCTACGCCCTGGAACGATGCCGCCGTGGTATTGAAGGCGGCGATCTGCTCCAAAGAGGAGGAAGAATGGCTATGGGTGGAATTAGGAAGATAAGGATGGGAGTGAACGACCGTTCCGTTAGCGCCGTCAGAGTGCGTGTGCATGAATATGACGTTAGAGAACGCGAAATTCACGAACATCAGCAATACGACGAAGGCTATATTTTGGCGCAGCCGCTCTTTCATTTCGCCCGCAAAATTAACAATAATTCCATTTTCCGGCAAATTTGTGTATATTTGCAGAAAGAGAAACGTTTTAAGTTTTGAAAACGACCTTGAAATGGAATCACATATAATATCGGCAGAGAGCACTATTCTCGAGGCTCTCGAACATATCAACCGCCTCCATCCGCTCACGATGACCCTCTTCGTGGCCGACGGCGACCGCCGCATCGTCGGGTCGCTCACCGACGGCGACATACGCCGCGGCCTCATCGCAGGCGAATCGCTTGACGCGCCGGTGAGAAACGTGATGTTCCGCAACTTCCGGTTCATCCGCGACCTCACCGATGTTGAAACCGTGAAGGCCCTTAGAGACAAACACATAAATCTCGTGCCGGTGATCGGCGAAGACGGAAGGCTGAAGGATATCCTCGACACGGTCAACTACAAGTCGCATCTCCCCGTCGACGCCGTGCTGATGGCCGGAGGGAAAGGGGAACGACTGCGCCCCCTGACGCTCGACACCCCCAAGCCGCTTCTCAAGATCGGCGATGGAGCGATCATCGACAGAAACATCTCGCGCCTCGAGGATTTCGGCATCCGCAACATTTCAGTCACGGTCAACTATCTTAAAGAAAAGCTGATAGAGCATTTCGCGACGCCGACGGAACGTGGAGTGAAAGTGAGGTGTGTTCCTGAAGAAAAATTCTTCGGAACGATCGGTGCCCTGCGTCTCGTAGGAGATTTCGAGAACGACACAATCCTGGTGATGAACTCCGACCTGCTGACCGACATCAACCTCGAGGATATGTATCTCTATTTCAAAAAGCATGACGCCATGATGGCCGCCGCGGCAATCCCCTATACTGTTGCGATTCCATACGGCATCTTCGACCTTGACGGGCGCGACATAAAGGGCGTGACCGAGAAGCCCACCTACTCGCTCTATGCCAATGCCGGCATCTACATGATAAGACGCGAGGCGTTGCGTTATATTCCCGAAAACACGGTGTTCAACGCCACCGACCTTATCGAGACCCTGACAGCAGACGCACAGAAAGTGGTGCGTTTCCCTCTGAAAGGGCTCTGGATCGATATAGGCACACCCGACGAATACCGCAAGGCCCAGGATATAGCCCGCCATTTCTGATCCCTTCTGACAACAAATGCCCAAAGAAAAACCTTATAAGGGGCCGATGCGTTATAATTAAGAAACATTTATAAAGCAGTTTTAACACAATCGGCTCTACGGGACCGATAATGCCCATGGATATTTTACTCGTCGGTTTTATGACGGGAAACGATAACTTCTTAATTTATATACTATGAGTGCCAAATTTTCTGATTACAGGATCAGCCGGCTGTGGTGGGTTCCGCTCATCACCGGTATCATAAGCCTCGGCCTCGGAATATGGACCATGCTGTGTCCCGCCGAGTCATTGCCCATTCTCGCCTATACTTTTGCGGCATGTCTTACAGCCGCCGGAGTTCTCAACGTCGGCTATGCCTTCGTAGGCGCCGGCCTTCCCAACTGGGGATGGAGCCTTGTGCTCGGCATCCTTGAACTTATCGCAGGCATCTGGCTTTTCACACTGCCGACGATTGAAGTTACAGGAGCCTTCATCTTCATCATGGGCATCTGGTTGCTGGTAGCGGCCATCAATTCCATCGGCGAGGCGAGCATGCTCTCTGTGGTGAGCGGTTGGGGAATGGTATGGATGATATTGCTGCTGATCTGCACCATCGCTCTGGTGATAATCTTCCTGTCTTCTCCTATCGAGGGAGGAATCGTGGTATGGCTCTGGCTCGGAATCTCGCTGATCACATTCGGAATCTTCCGTATCAGCCTATCGTTCTCGCTCCGAAAACTCCCCTTCTGATAAGTCAGAGGTCAGAGTGCCTAACTAAGTCATAAGTCAGAGTGACGAGGCATTAAGTTGATTCGCGGATTCAGTCTCAACAAGACCGGATCCGCGAATCTCTTTTATAACTTATCCCTATAACTTAATTCTTCATAACTCTGACCTACTTATGACCTCATCACTATGATCTCTGACTCAGTTAACGATTCCGGACGAGATGGTGTTTCCGCGTCCGATACCCTCTACCTTCAGCTTCTTGCCGTAGGAGACGGTATAGGTAGCCGTGATCCAGAACTGTCTCCGGTAGGCCGCTCCATAATTGATTACCGAATTGCTGTAATTCTCATATACCTGACTGCCGGAGCCCTTCTGCCAGCTCGACCGGAACGGATTGCGGATATCGGCGCAGATGTTCCAGCCCTTCCTGCTCCAGCCTGCGCGGAATACGTAATACGAAGGCTGATCCATTCTGTTCCAATAGGAATCTGAGCTCTTGCTGCGGAATTCATACTGGCCAACGAAATAGAAATCGCCGAGATAATAGACGGTCGAAAGCTGACTGTTCAGATACGTGCGGCTGTATTTGCGCGTGCCGCCGCGGCGTGCTCCGGTCAGAGAGACATATCCCTGAAGGCTCAGCGAATTGTTGAAAAGGCGCGCGGAGACAGAGATTCCGCCGGAGATGTTCTGGAAATAACCCTCCTTCACATACGACCGCAGCATCATCCCGCGCCCGTCGATCTCTGTAGGAGTGAAGACATAATCCATCGGCTTCGTGTGTCTGAAATATTGCCCGTATACGCTCATGTTAAGCCATTGAAGCGGGATCCAGGTATAATCGATATTGAACGAATTGTATCGCCAGGCCTTAAGGTCGGGATTTCCCTTCACTGCATCCAGAAGATTGTTGACCACGATGTTGGGGCTTCTGTTGGAGATCCCTATCGACCAGTTGCTCATCTCGGAGGAGACACTCAGCTGATGTTTGCGGCTGAAGTTCACTCCACCGGCTACATAATATCCGGGAAGGCATTCCGTATAATTCTCATTCCCGAACGAGGTGTGGGTAATAAAGCACTTCACCGACGGCTGGATCCAGAATTTGCCGAAAACAAAATTACCCCTTAAAAAAGCCCCGATACCCTGCGAAGCATAATGGATGTCGGCCGGATTGTTGCCGGTGTAATGCAGCCGGTTATCGCCGAGCTCACCGTTCAGGCTCACTGACATAGACTGCCGTCCCCAGTTTTTGCTCAGCGCCAAACTGATATTCGCATTCCAGGCATCCTCCTTCACCCGGTTAAGAATCCCGGTTCCGTCTTCAGTGAAATCGGAAAAGCTGTTGTTGCGGGCGTAAGTGGCCGAAGGAGAAACCACAAGGCGAAGGGAGCGAGGCAGCGTGAAATGATAACTTCCGTTCCAGGATGGTGTCAGCGAGCGATAGGTCGACGTGACGAAGGATTCCCCCGAGGGAAAGATCGCAGGAGTATACTCATTCTGACGCACAACCAGATTCTCCGGAGTGTCGGAATGACGTATCGAAAGCTGGTTGGATATCACGGTCTTCTCCGTCGCATATTTGGCTCTTGCCGAGAGATATGCCTCGTTGTTTTCCCAATGCGATTCGGGAGTGGATCGGGACCGGATCACTGTCCCGTCATCGAAATCGTATTCCGTGACAGAAGCTGAAGACTCACGGTTCGATTTGAAATGGTCATAACCGGTATAGACATCGTAAGTCATTTTTCCGTATGAGAATTTTGAGCTCAGACTGTAATATCCATACCTGAAATCGAGACGCTGCTGATCATTCACTTTAGTGTAACCTCCATAGACATATTTCTCCATAATGAAATTCACCACATGGAGCGCTCCCTGGAAACGCGGATCGGAAGGATAGTCGAAAACCTCGACCTTCTTAACATCCTCGGGACGCAGATTTTTAAGATCCTGCGATGTGGCGGGAAGATAGTCGATAAAAGCCGCGACCCCCTGACCCGAAAGAGTAGATACGGAATTGTCGGCCGGGCTGATGCTCAGCGAGGGAATTGCCATGAACCGGAGCAGGTCGGCGCCACCCTGAGCGGCGTTTTTCTCCCTCGTAGTCGGGACATAGACCGTGCGGTCGCTCAGCGCGTAACGCGAATCGGCCGTGGCTGTCAAGGCATTCAGATTGATAGCGAGAATGTCGAGGACTACGTCTCCGAGATTGAAGGAAGCGGGCGCGACATATTTCTTCTTATAGCCGATGCTCGAAAACTTCGCGAGCACCTTCCTGCGGTCGCAGGGGATGGAGAAGCGGCCCCGCTCGTCGGTGATGCCGTAGGTGATCGCAGTGGAATCCTTAGGATTGAGAAGAATCACCGTGGCGAAGGCAACCGGTTCGCGTGACGGGGAGACGGCTCGGCCCGTATATTTATACTTTCCCTTCTGCAGAGCCTCGACATAGATGTCGCCGTCGCATCCGATAACGGAAATCGGATTGAAGGCCACTAATTGCTTCACAGCCTGAAGAGGGCTGTCGGCGAAGACCTTCCCTTTCACCTTGTAGTTCTCAAGGTCGTCGTATATAAAACTTATGTTAAGGTCGGGGTACCTTTTGCTCAGCCCGACAAGCGCTTCCGAGACAGGCTTTCCCATATAATCGCAGGTATATTTCACCGCATGCGCGCCCAGTGCAACGAACGCGGCAAGCAGCAGGACAATAATATTTCTCATAATGATCAGTCTATTTCACGCTCAGCACGTCATCGGATAAAGTCAGGTTAATTTTCTCAAAATTATTCAGCTGGTCCACAACGGTCTTCGCGTCTTTAGTGGAATCCCATTTGTAATAGAGACGCAGTTTTGTCGACGGCTCGTTCTGAACCTCGACAGAGAGACCGTAATATCCGGAAATATCGCTCAGGATCTTTGCAAGCGGTTCGTTTTCATAGATTCTTGTCCCGACTTTCGACGACACCGTGTCGATACGGACTGTGGAGGCTCTGTCGGTCCGGACCTCTGTGGCGACAGGGACCCGGGCGACCATTTTCTCTGCGGCGCCGGGGGCGGCCTGCTTAACGCTGTTCACGATTCCGATCCCGAGGGCGAGAGCGCCTACCGATGTCAGAGCGATAACGACAGCCACTGCGACACGCCGACGCATCACGTGAAACCAGGGCACGGCTCTTCGCCGACGGTTTACAAGCCTGGTCCACTCGCGCTCGATCTCCTCTTCCTCCATGGCGCCGACAAAACCGCTCCATTCGGAATCCTCCCTCATGGCGCTGTCGGCATCGCAAAGTGTATTATAAATCTCCCGGATCTCCGGATCCTGAAGGATGACCTCCATATCCCCGTCGGAATATCTTTCGGGATGCTCGACCATATCGAGCACTTTATCATACTTATCCATAATTCAATCGGTTAAGAAACTGTTTGGCCTTCAATGAAATTCAATCAGTTTCCAGGTTCTTTCTTATGTAATCCAGTCCGTTTTTGAGATGCTTGTAGACGGCGACCTCGCTTATCGCCATCTCCCGGGCTATCTCCTTGTATGACAGTCCTGTCTCGAACCTCAGACGCATCGCCCGCGAACACTGCGGAGGCATCTGTTCGCGGATAATGAAACGGATGGCGCCTATCCGGTCTTCTCTATCCCGCCAGCATTCATCGTCGGACGCCTCCGGCTCCCCGGCGCGTATAAGGTTCTCGATCCGCTCGCGTGCCGACATATCCCTCAAAAGATTGACACATCGGTTTCTGACAGCGCGCATCAGATAGCCCGCGCCAATCTCGGGAATGGCGTCGACGTCAAGAAGACCGGCAAAGATGTCGTGCACTACATCCCTTGCCGAATCGCCATCCTTCAGCAGAGCGAATGCCAGAGAATACATCTTCCGATAATTCTCCCTGAAAAGCCTCTCTATGTTATTTCTGTATGTCATACATTATCTAGACACGCATGCATAAAAAAACCTAACTATAATACTCCCCGATTTTCAGACAGACACAATTATGGCGGTATGACGAAAA
>CAJTYD010000045.1 GCA_910583775.1 uncultured Muribaculaceae bacterium
CTTCTGCCTTTCAAGAAGTTGGGCTCGCTGATTTATGGTTTAGCGGACAGTAATAATTTTGAATATTCCGGTTTTTCTCTCGACCGCACGCAACTCGATTCCGACGGCACCGTCACCGCGACAGTCACGGTTACCAACACAGGCGACCGCGAAGGCGACGAAGTGGTGCAGTTCTATATCCGCGACATGGAAGGATCGGTGGCGCGGCCCGTCAAGGAGCTGAAACACTTTGAGCGCATCTCGCTGAAACCCGGAGAAAGCAGGAATGTCTCCTTCCGGATAACCCCGGATGATCTGAAATTCTACGACTATAATCTCGATTTTGTGGCAGAGCCCGGAGATTTCGAAGTCATGGCCGGCCCGGACTCGAACCGCGTAAAGTCGCTTAAATTCACTTACAGCCAGTCTGACAAGAGACCGTAAAACTCGCTCATTCGGATTTTAAGAAACAGATTCTTAAAGTAAAAGAAAAGTTAGAGATAAGTAAAAGAAACAAGGTAAAAAAGGTTAACTGCGTTGAAAATGAAAGCCGCCTTCCTGTTCCGGGGAGGCGGCTTTCTTATTTAGGGCTACGGCCTTAAAGCCGTAGCTGTTATCTCGTTTTCACCTGACGATGATGCTGCGGAAGGCGGGCGACTGCCATTCGAGCAGGAGCTTGCGGGCGGCTTCGTATTCGGATACGCCATAGATGCTTCTGTCGAGTTTGATATGGCGCTTGATCTCGATCGAGTTTCCGTTGTTGACAATCGACATCGTCACCGATCCGGCTGCGTTGCTGATGTTGACGTTCTTATTCTTCACGGCCGATTTAACGCCGTTCAGGTTCACGCTGTAGACGCAGGTCTCGTCGATGGGATAAGGAATCTCGAAGACATTCCTGCGCTTCGAAGGCAGCGAGGTCATTCCCCACGTGTCGACGCCCTGAGTGGGAGCCGGAATGGTGTAGACGGTATAATTGCCGCGTTTGGTCACTTTTCCGGCATTCTTCAGCTCAGCTTTCTCGTCAAGTCCGGAGAGCTTGCAGTCACTGTGCGACATAGCCACGGAATCGGCAGAAAGCGTCATGCTTGCCGTGCAGTTGAGAACGACATGAGCCGGAGCCACCGACACGGCGTTCCCTCCGAGATCATAGATGGCGTCACGGTCGGCCCGCAATCCGGCATTGTATTCTCCGACGCGGTCAACGGCATAGAACTTGCCGTCAGCCTTGACAAGATATTTCGATATGTTGCGGATATTCTTCGCGCCGATCTCTGCAGGGAACACAACCACCGTCTGAGCGTCGATGCCTTCGCCTCGAAGCAGCTTGGCCATGGCGGCGGCTTTCTCGGCCTCCGTGCCGTAAGCGGTCTGGATCACCTGATTGCACTGACGGAGGTTATAACCCGTCAGATCAGGGGTGACATAACCGGTAGCGATGCTGTTGACCATGAAATTCTGGATGGCTGCGATCTTTTCCGATGTTGTGGTCTTGCCCTTCAGGATATCTCCCGGAACGCGGCAGATATCCATCGTCTCTACCGTGAGCGGGCGGAGCTCCTCCTCGAGCGTCGAGGCGCTGGTTACGGAAAGACGCGGCATTCCCGTGTGGTTGCGCGGCGAGAATGCATCTCCCGAAGCGGCGGGAACGTTGCGGAAGGTCCATGTATAGGTGTTGCCCTTTATCACAGGCTTTACCGACGAGCCCTCGAGGCTCCAGTTGAGTCTCTTGCCCTCGGGAACGTTGACCACGATCTTATATTCCTTGATGTCGGCGCCGGGAATCGGAATCACACGGTCGATATCGAGCGTGGGGCATCCCTGCGGCGTGCCGCTGAGCGAATATGAAAGACGGGTTGTGGCGCCCTTTTCAAGACCGGTGTGGGTGATCACCATCTCGCGCAGGCCGTTATAGTCGGCGGAATTGGCGGCTGCCGACGGAAGCACCTCGTTGAAGGCGTTGGCCGGAGAGTCGATTCTCGTGCCATCTTTCTGCACGGTGTAGCTCTCGTTGATCTTCAACTTCTGAAATTCAGGGTTATAGACCACGAAGGTCTCGCCAAAGAGAGAAAAGAAACCGAAATGGGTGTTGTAGGTTATCGATTTCGAGTAATCGTAATCGATCGCGCCGTCGGGCTTGAGAGTGTAAGTCTCGGTCAGACTGTTGATCGTGGCGTCGGTCTGGGCGTTGGCCACAAGCGCCGCGCCAAGGCATAAAGCCGTTAATATATGCTTTTTCATTTTCTTACTTCTTTACAAAAACCAGTTCAGAGTCGGCGAGATCCTTGTAGCCTTTCACAGCATTGCGGAAATAGGTCCAGTCGGATGCATCATAAACTCTCTTGCCAAGCGACAGAGTGGCCTTCAGGTTCACTTTGTTGCCGTTCGAGTTCAGATCGCTGCTGAACGATGCGATGTCGGAATCAAAATTGACGTTCTTCTCGGAGTTCGAGCCGGCTTCCAGGGTGTAGCCCTTGGGGAGGGTCATGGTCTCGTCGAGCTGGACAAGACGCGAGCAGGAATCCTTGAAGCCGTATTTACGGGTCTCCTTCGAGGTGTCGACACGCAGGAACGACTTGATGCCGCTATACATGTTTCCGAGCACGAGCGGGCGGCAGATCATCACTCCGTCGCCGACAACGGCATAGTCGGGAATGGTGAATTTCATCGTGAGTTCAACCGGACCTTTCTGATAGTCGACGGCATCCTTGCATGAATAGCTTACGAGCTTTGCCTGCGGCGACACACGCTGCAGCTCTGTTTCGAGGGCGCGGCTCACTCTGTCGGCGAAGCCCTGGAGGAACGGACGGCGAACGGCGGCGTCACTCTGGCCTTCGGCATACACGGTGAATTGCCCGTTAAGCGTGCCGTCGGCCTCAAGACGCGTGTTGGCTACTACCTTGAAGAGATGGTTCTCCGGAGCGGAAACAGGAGTAAGAAGCAAGTCGCTGCCTTCGGGAACGCCCGGCAGATAGTTCTGCTGCTGCTCTGCGCTCGACCAGATCTCGCGGTTGAAGGGAACCCATGTCGGGTCGAGAGGTATATACTTGCCGTTGCTGAGTTTCACCACAGCCACACAGTGGTTGAAATGGTCGGCGGGGATCTTCTCGATGCGCGATCCGGCCATCGTCATCGCCGGATATGCCTCGAAACCGGCCATGCGGAGCATGGAGATCAAGAGAGCTGCCTTGTCCTTGCAGACGCCGGCGCGGTCGGTGAAGTTCACCTTGGTGTTATGAAGGGTATAGCCCTCGCCTTTGCCCATGGAGATGCCGGAATAACGCATGTTGTCGGCTACCCAGTGAGTAAGCGCGGAGATCTTCTCCATCTCGGTCTTCTTTCCCTTGATGATCTCGTTCACCTTCTTCTGGGCCTCGGGAGTGGGATTGAAGCTGCCGTAATCCTCGTTCACCTTGTTGAACCATAGTGATTTCTCCTTCCATGTCGGTGTCGACGACATCATCAGCTTGGGAGCCACATCGAAACGGTCTACCATATTCGGCTCGGCCTTGAAAGGAAGAACATCGGTTTCGGTGAAGGTATAGACGCGGCGGTCGCCCTCGAACTTGACGGAGCTTGCGCAGTCGCCCTGGAAGAATTCATACTGCACGTCCTTGCTCTTCGGCACGCTCACGCGATAGACCTTGCGCACCGTTGGCTCTGAAACCCAGAAGGGGACGATGTCGTAAAACTCGCCGCGCATCGGGGGAACGAAACGCTCCTCGTCGTCGTTGGCTGCCAGAAGAAGGGCGTAGGTGAATCCTTTCTTATGGATGGTGTAATCGATAACGTCGCCGGGCTGGAGAAGTCCGGGTTCCATCATGATCTGACGCGCGCCCCAGTAAATGGCTCTGGCGGGAGCGGCATAGTCTTTGGCCTGCTTCACGTCGAGATTATCGACCGTTCCGTCGGGATGATAGACCTTCATCTCCACAAACTCAGCGAAGGCCGTAAGAGGATCATAGTCATACTTGATGACACGGTTGGCGAGAGCGCCCTTCTCGTTGTTGATCTCGATCACCTTGCGGATCACGAACTTGCCCGATCCGAGTTCCGACACCTCGACGCTTGTGCTGTCGAGGAGCGCCACGGCGGGGCTTTCGGCGAACGCCTTGTTGGCGGCCGCCTCTTTCTGCAACGCCTTCCAGCTCTGTCCCGACATCGAGAGCGGGAGCAGCAGGGCGCAGATGAATAAATAAAACAATCTCATAATTATATGTGTGTTAAACGGGGACGTCATGGAGTGAACCCCGCGGCGTCCCTTGCGGAATTATTTTGTATAGAAATCGATAAGGTCGTTGATTGCCTTCTCGCAGACGGGACAGAAGTTGGGAACGTCGTTCACGCGCATACGGCATTTGTCGACCGGGCGATAGACGCCTTTAGAGGAATAACCGCCGCCCTCGAAAACGCCAAGAGGATATTTGTCCTTGAGCTCGATGGGGGTCGGAACCGGAGTGCCTTTCTTGAGCATCGACTTCCACTTGGAGTCGAAGTCGACGAGAGTGGTGATGTTGGGCTCGGTAGGCTCCACGTCAAGAGGATAAGAATCGGTCATCACGTCGTTGTCGTAGAAATACTCGTCGGCGAGACCTCCGAAACTGTGGCCGAACTCATGCACGAGCACCTGGACGAAGGTCGGATGGCCCGTAGTGGAGAGAGTCGAGCTGTTGTAGATGCCGCCTCCGCCATACATCGGCGAATTGACCAGAATGATGAGGTGTTCGAAGGGGATGCCGTTGAGGGCGTCGTAGACATCGAAGATATTGCTCGTGGTCAGATAACGGTCGGAGTAGAATGTGTCGTAATGCGACTTGAATGCAGTGTTCTTCCATACGCCGTCGCGGGGGACGGATACGCCCGAGTCGACCGAGGGAGCGGCCACGGCTATGAAATTGAAATCATTCTTGCGCGACTTATATGGCTCGTGAGTGAACATGGCGTCGGCGGCGCGTTTCGCGTCGGCATAGAACTTATCCATCTCAGCCTCGGTATATCCCTCGGCGAGCAGAGCGACGTCGATGGCCTTATTCGGATCCCCTCCCTTATGCACATACCTGAACGGCACGGTCTTCTTCTCGTCGGCTTTCTTGACGAGGATGTCGCCGGGAGTATAGACGTGGGTATTCTCGGCTACCTTGTCATGTCGCATGTCGAGAAGAACGATGTTGATCATGGCCTTCGCTTTCGGCAGCGGAACGAGGAAGGAGTTCTGGAATGACTTCGAGGTCTGTTTGGCCTCGGGTGTAGCCTGCCATTCGCGGAAAAGCGAGGAGAAGGAATGGCGGTAGATGGTGTCGCCGGTCAGGGAGTCGGTAACGGTGATGATGCCGTAGCCGACGTATGGAATCTTCTCGAGATTGTTTCTTTTCCCGGCCCAGCCTTTCCATTTATGCATATGGTCGAGCATAACGAGCGAAGTCTTGTCGTTGCCTCCGAAGATATAGTCGATTCTCAAAGTGGAATCGTTGAAGACTTGGTCGAAAACAGGGCTCTTAGCTCCTGCCGACAGTGAGACAGCCATCAGCATGGCTGCCGAAACGGTGGTCTTTAATCTTTTCATAATATATAGGTCAGTTGATTTTTATAGAAGGATCTGTTTTTTCGGTTAGCGCGAACACTCCAGAATTACCTCTGAAGCATCACTTTTTGAATATTTATAAAAAATTCCTTTCAAATTCTTTACAATTTCCCTACAAATTTAATAAAACGATTTTGATTCATCAACGAAGTGTGATAACTTTGCATATAATAAATAAATTTTATGCACTGCATGAGAAAATGTTTTGCATAATCATCCAATAGCTGTTGAAATAAACTTCCTAACCATGAAGAAAATTTTCCTTTTCCCTGCGCTGGTAGCCGCAGTGTTTTCATTTCAGGCGATAGCCGGGAATGAGCAGGAGGAATCCGCCAATCCCTACGAACTGGCGGAGCGGTTCTCCGGAGAAAAACTCCGCAACATGCTCTTCTCGACCACCGTCGATCCTCACTGGTTTCCGACCGGCGATAAGTTCTGGTACACCTACAAGACCGGCGAGGGCAACCGCTGGTATGTAGTAGACCCGGCGGCTCGCCGCCGCGCCCCGATGTTCGACCACGACAAGATGGCGGCACGTCTCACTGAGATCGTCAAGGATCCGTATATCGCTTCACAGCTCCCCATATATAATCTTGAGGTGCTGCCCGACGGTTATACATATACTTTCCAGGTAAGGTCGTCACAGGATGCAAAGCCTAAGAAAGAACCGACCGATACCGTAAAAGGAGCCAAGAAGAAACCTAAAAAACCGACCGGGAAGGAGATATTCTATTTCTCCTATGATTCGAGAAACGACCGCCTCACCCATCTGAAGGACAAAGAGGAGGAGAAGAAACAACTCCCCTGGGCATCCGTATCTCCCGACGGCAAGACCGTGGTCTATGCCAAGGATTTCAATCTCTATCGCATGAGCCGCGAGGATTACGAGAAACTGAAGAAGGATGAGAACGACAGCACCGTCGTCGACATTCCGCTCACCAAGGATGGCGTGAAAGACTTCGGTTTCGGCCAGGGTTACAGCTATCTGAACACCGATACGCTGGCAAACGGCAAGCGCAAGGGCGTATGGGGCGTTTGGTCGCCCGATTCGCGCCATTTCGCCACAGTAGCCTCCGACGACCGTGCTGTCAAGGAGCTCTGGGTGATCAACTCCGTGGCCGAGCCCCGTCCCACCCTCGAGACATACAAATACCAGATGCCCGGCGAGAAAGAGGCTCCCGTAGACCATCTTTATGTCTTCGACATGAACGACAACTCGCGCAAAGAGGTGAACACCTCACGCTTCAAGGACCAGACGCTCTCGATCGCTTCTCGTCCGCGCCTTCACAAACAGCGCGCCATGTATGACCAGCCTGCCGTATGGCTCGGCGACGACAGCCGCTTCTTTGTGACGCGTTCGAGCCGTGACCTTCACAGAATCGACATCTGCTCCTACACCGTCGGCGCCGACACCCTCCAGCCGATAATCGAGGAGAGAATGAACACATATCAGGAGGTTCGTCCGCTGGCTGCCGTCAACAACGGCAAGGAGCTCGTGCAGTGGAGCGAGCGCGACGGCTGGGCTCACCTCTACCTCTATGACGACAAGGGAAATATGAAACGCCGCCTCACCGAAGGTCCCTGGCACGTTCATCGCATTCTTAAGGTTGACGAACCGACGCGCAAGGTTTATTTCACCGCCATGGGCCGCGAAGAGGGCATGCATCCATACTATCAGGGACTTTACTCCGTAAGCCTTGACGGCGGTCCGGTGAAGAAGCTCACGAAGGGCGACTATTTCCACTCCCCCGTAATCGATGACAACGCCCGCTATTTCGTAAACAACTATTCGAGAGTAGACACTGTTCCGGAGACAGCGATTTTCGACATGGCCGGCAACAAGATCATGCCTCTCGAGCGCGCCGACTTCTCTCAGCTCATCGCCAACGGATACAAGTTCCCGGAAATTTTCAAAGTCAAGGCCGCCGACGGCGTCACAGACCTCTACGGGGTTATGTATAAGCCTTTCGACTTCGACGAGAACAAGTCATATCCAATCATCGACTATGTATATCCCGGTCCGCAGGTAGAGGCCACCAACTATCCCTTTACCCGCATGAGCGTCCGCACCGACCGTCTGGCACAGGCCGGATTCGTGGTCATCACCGTCGGCAACCGCGGCGGCCATCCCGACCGTTCGAAATGGTATCACAACTATGGCTACGGAAACCTCCGCGACTATGGTCTTGCAGACCAGAAAGCAGCCATCGAGCAGCTTGCCGCGCGCCACAAATACATCGACATCAACCGCGTGGGAATCCACGGCCATTCGGGCGGCGGCTTCATGTCGACGGCAGCAATCCTGCAGTATCCCGACTTTTTCAAGGTAGCCGTCTCCTGCGCCGGCAACCACGACAACCGCATCTACAACCGCTGGTGGAGCGAAACCCACCACGGCGTCAAGGAGAAAGTCTCGGAGAAGGGCGACACCACATTCGTCTACAGCATCAAGACCAACCCCGAGATCGCGCGCAATCTTAAGGGCCATCTGATGCTCGTACACGGCGACATCGACAACAACGTTCATCCGGGCAACACCATCCGCGTGGCCAACGCCCTGATCAACGCCAACAAGCGTTTCGACTTCCTCTATCTGCCCACACAGCGCCACTCCTTCGGCCACATGGACGAATACTTCTACTGGCGCATGGTCGACTACTTCTCCGACTACCTCCTCCGCGGCCGCCAGACCCAGGTCGATATCCCGCGCCGCTAACCTCGCGATCCATCCGGAATATCTTCAATAAAGCCGAAGATAATCTCTATAAAAATCAGGCAGCAGAATGAACCCTCATCCTGCTGCCTGATTCGTTTCTCCCTGCTTCATCCGGATTTTCCAATCCTCCTTAAGCCAAACCCTTAATATCCGTTCAGGATAAAACCCGAGTATCCGTTCAGTATAAACCTCTAATATCTCTTCTAAGAGGAAACCATACCTCCACTATAAGGAGGGAGCCGCCTCTTTTACTGTGGCGAGACGGAAGTCGAGCGATGGCGCCTCAAATAGCACAATTCCACAGGAACTGGGGATAGGAACTTTAGGCCTTCAGATAAATTGAATTTATTTTTGAAGGAATAACGTATATTTTTTGTATCTTTGCCAAAGAGATTCTGCTAAACGCTACTGCTTTATGCCGAAGTACATTCAGATTGCCTCGTGGCTCTATTACGTGATTATCGCAGCATACGCCATTACTGTGATAAGTTGCGTTGCGGTCGTACTCAAGGAGAACAGGAATCCTATCCGGTCGATCGCCTGGGTGATCGCCCTTATCTTCCTCCCTGTCATCGGCCTTATCTTCTACCTTTTCTTCGGTCGGAGCCTAAAGGGTCAGCACATGATCTCCCGTCTGAACAAACGCAAGATTCTCAACCGGATGGCTCCCCGCCATGTGAACCTGAATTCCCAGAACCTGAACGTGAGCGAGCGCAATCTCGTGAAGCTCTGCCGAAACATCTGCCCTTCTTTCTATACGGTCAACAATAAGATCGACATTTTCACTTCGGGCCGCGATAAGTTCGTAGCCCTCAAACATGACCTGCGCAGAGCGAAAAAATCGATCTTTCTGCAGTATTATATCTTTTCCGACGACACCATCGGGCAGGAGATTTCCGAAATCCTTATCGAGAAAGCCCGCGAGGGCGTCGAGGTCAAGGTGATCTACGACAATGTGGGCAGTTTCTCTTCAAAACGAGATTTTTTCCGCCGAATGAACGAGAACGGTGTCGTTACCCATCCTTTCCTGAAGGTGACTTTCCCGCAGCTGGCCAACCGCATCAACTGGCGCAACCACCGCAAGATCGTGGTCATCGACGGCACCATCGGCTATATCGGAGGCATGAATATCGCCGACCGCTATTATTACGACAGCTCGGAAGACCGCGTATGGCGCGATACCCATTTCCGCGTCACCGGTGACATCGTGGAATCTCTTCTCTATTCTTTCGTTGTAGACTGGAATTTCAAGAACCAGCCGCTTACCATAAACTATCCAAAGGCTCCCCCCGTCCCGTTTCAGAACAACATCGGGATGCAGCTCGTAACCTCCGGGCCGCTCGACACTTGGGAGAACGTATCACTGTGCTATCTGAAGGCGATATCTGGTGCGACCAAAAACATCTACATCCAGACCCCCTATTTCCTTCCCACCGACGCTCTGCGCCACGCCCTGGAAGCCGCCGCCCTCTCGAAAATCGATGTCCGCATAATGATTCCTCGCCGCACCGATTCCAAAACCCTCCAGCTCGCATCGTTCTCATACGTTACGCAATGTCTTAAGGCCGGAATCAAAGTCTATCTCTACAACCCCGGGATGCTGCACGCAAAATGCATGATCATCGACGACAACATTACGACCGTCGGATCTACCAACTTCGATTTCCGCAGCTTCGAGAACAACTTCGAATGCAGCCTCATGGTCTACGACCGCGATTTCAACCGCCGGATGCGCGACATCTTCTTCGAAGATCTTAAGCAATGCACCAAACTCACCTTCCCCTCCTGGCACAAGCGCCCGCTTCCGCAGCGTTTCGCCGAATCGATTCTGCGGCTCATCTCCCCTATCCTCTAAGTCACATTTCCGCAACCGGAAATCAAGGGGCAATAGCAGAGAAAAACGTAAAAAAACAGAAGGCGTCCGGTTCGACCGAACGCCTTCTGTTTTTATAAGGAGGTATATATTACTCTGCCTTGGGTTCCTCAGCCTTGGGAGCCTCTGCAGGAGCCTCCTCTGCCTTAGGAGCTTCAGCTGCAGGCGCCTCTGCTGCGGGAGCAGCGGCTTTCTTCGAGCGTGAACGGCGGGTAGACTTAGCCTTCTTGCCGCCGGCTGCCTCAAGCATGTTCTCGTTGAAGTCAACGAGCTCAACCATGCTCATCTCAGCGTTATCACCGAGACGATGACCTGTCTTGAGGATGCGGATATAACCACCGGGACGATTAGCAACCTTCTCAGCAACTACACCGAACAGCTCCTTGACAGCATCCTTGTTCTGAAGATAGCTGAACACGAGACGACGGTTCTGCATGTCATCTTTCTTAGATCTTGTGATAAGAGGCTCGGCATACATGCGCAGTGCTTTCGCCTTTGCCGTAGTCGTATTGATTCTCTTATGCATGATAAGAGAGATCGTGAGGTTGGAGAGGAGCGCCTCGCGGTGTCCTTTCTTACGACTCAGGTGATTGAATTTTTTATTATGTCTCATTGCGTGATTTAGTCTTTATCTAATTTGTATTTTGAAATATCCATTCCAAAGGAAAGGTTGTGCTTCTCAAGAAGCTCATCGAGTTCGCTGAGCGATTTCTTTCCGAAGTTTCTGAACTTAAGCAGATCGTTCTTGCTGAAAACAACGAGTTCACCGAGGGTCTCGACTTCAGCGCTCTTGAGGCAGTTGAGGGCACGGACAGAAAGGTCCATGTCAACGAGCTTGCTCTTGAGCAGCTGACGCATGTGAAGCACCTCCTCGTCGAATTCCTCGGGAGTGTCCTCCTGGGGAGCCTCGAGAGTGATCTTCTCGTCGCTGAACATCATGAAATGCTGAATCAGTATCTTGGCAGCCTCCTTCAGCGCCTCCTTCGGCATGATCGAACCGTCGGTAGTGACCTCGATGACGAGTTTCTCGTAGTCGGTCTTCTGCTCTACACGATAGTTCTCAACAGCATATTTCACGTTCTTGATCGGGGTATAGATGGAGTCGATCGCGATCTCGTTATGAGCGGTATCGGCGATCAGCTCGCGGTTCTCGTCGGCGGGAACCCAACCACGACCCTTGTTGATCATGAAATTCATCTGGAAGCTTGCTGAAGAATCGAGGTGACAGATGACGAGATCCGGGTTAAGCACCTCGAAACCGGAAAGAACCTTACCCAAGTCGCCGGCAGTGAACACATCGGTTCCCGAAACGTTCACGACACTCTTCTCAGTGTCATGATCCTCGGTGATCTGCTTGAAGCGAATCTGCTTAAGATTAAGGATGATGTTGGTCACATCTTCCTTCACTCCGGGAATGGTGTCCAGTTCGTGGGCCACACCGTCGATACGAATCGAGCAGATGGCGAAACCGCCGAGCGAAGAAAGAAGGATCCTCCGCAGGGCATTTCCAATTGTCTGGCCATAACCCGGCTCAAGCGGACGGAATTCAAACTTGCCGAATGAATTGTTCGACTCAAGCATGACGACCTTATCGGGTTTTTGAAATGCTAAAATTGGCATGGGTATTCAGTGTTTATTATTTAGAATATAACTCGACAATCAGTTGCTCCTTGATGGTCTCGGGGATGTCCTCACGTGCGGGGAGGTGGAGGAATTTACCGCCTTTGACGGTCTCGTCCCATTCGATCCAAGGATATTTGCTGTGATTGAAGCCGGCGAGACAATCGGCGATCACTTCAAGCGATTTCGATTTCTCACGGACGGCGACAACATCGCCGGGCATCACGCGGTATGAGGGGATATTCACCGGATTGCCATTGACGGTGATATGCTTGTGGAGCACGAGCTGACGGGCAGCGGGACGGCTCGGAGCGATTCCCAGACGGTAAACCACGTTGTCGAGGCGGCTCTCAAGAAGCTGGAGGAGCACCTCGCCGGTAATACCTTTCGTGCGGGCAGCCTTCTCAAAGAGATTGCGGAACTGACGCTCAAGCACACCGTAGGTATATTTTGCTTTTTGCTTCTCGCGCAACTGCAGACCATACTCGGAGGTCTTTCTTCTGCGGTTGGCGCCATGCTGTCCCGGCGGATAATTTTTCTTAGCCAGAACTTTGTCTTCGCCGAAAATCGGCTCGCCGAATTTTCTTGCGATTTTGGTTTTTGGACCTGTGTATCTTGCCATTTTTGTTTCTTTTAATTAAAGTGGCCCTTGAGCCTGTTTCCCCTTAGCGCAGCCGCGACCGTCGAGAGAAAGTGATTGTGACGGTCTATTCGCATTCAGGGCTCGGCTTTGCGGACTCTTAAGGTTATATAATCTATATCAGAATATTGATTGATATTATCCTTAGACTCTTCTTCTCTTCGGAGGACGACATCCGTTGTGGGGAAGCGGAGTGACGTCGATGATCTCTGTCACCTCGATGCCTGCACCGTGAACGGTACGGATAGCTGACTCACGTCCATTGCCCGGACCCTTTACGTATGCCTTCACCTTACGCAGACCCAGGTCGTAAGCGACCTTAGCGCAATCCTGCGCTGCCATCTGAGCTGCATACGGAGTGTTCTTCTTAGAGCCTCTGAAGCCCATTTTGCCCGCGGAAGACCAGGAGATAACCTGACCCTCGCTGTTGGCCAGACACACAATGATGTTGTTGAAAGAGCTATGCACATGAAGCTGACCTACTCCGTCAACCCTGACATTCCTCTTTTTAGCTGCGACTGTCTTTTTTGCCATACTTTAATTTATTTACTTAGTAGCTTTCTTCTTGTTAGCGACGGTTTTCTTGCGTCCCTTACGTGTGCGCGCGTTGTTCTTTGTGCTCTGGCCGCGCACCGGGAGTCCAAGACGATGACGGATGCCGCGATAACAGCCGATATCCATCAGACGCTTGATGTTCAACTGAATTTCTGTGCGGAGGTCACCCTCAACCTTGTAGTCTTTCTGGATTACCTCGCGGACTGCAGCTGCCTGGGCATCTGTCCAGTCCTTCACTTTGATGTCACGATCAACACCTGCTTTCTCCAGAATGGTGTTGGCCGCGCTCCGGCCGATGCCGAAGATGTAAGTCAAGGCGATCTCGCCTCGTTTATTCTGCGGCAAATCTACGCCGACGATTCTTACTGCCATATTGTATGTTACAAATTTTTTGCAAAGGTAATAATCATGCGCCCAAAATTAAAATTTTATTCCAATTTTTTGACGCATCTACACAATATTATCGACTTTTTACGCTTTTTTTGCCTTTCAAGCCGGTAATAAAGCCATATTAACCCTGGCGAGTTTTAAATTTAGGATTCTTTTTGTTGATAACGTAAAGTCTTCCCTTGCGGCGCACGATCTTGCTGTCGGCTGTGCGTTTCTTTACTGATGCTCTTACTTTCATGTCTTGATTTTATTTTTAGCGAAAGTGCCGGGTTATTTGTATCTGAACGAAATCCTTCCTTTCGACAGATCGTAGGGCGACATCTCCACCCTCACTTTGTCTCCCGGAAGTATCTTGATGTAGTGCATTCTCATCTTGCCTGAGATATGGGCCGTTATTTTGTGTCCGTTCTCAAGCTCGACCTTGAACATTGCGTTCGACAATGCCTCGAGGATCACTCCATCCTGCTCGATTGCTGCCTGTTTTGCCATTCGTCGTTTTTATTATGATTTAACTGTTTCTGAAGAAATTCCAAGTGCCTCCTCGATATATCGGAAGGTGGTCATGATTTCCGGTTCGGTTTCGGTTATCACGATGGTGTGTTCGAAATGGGCCGACGGTTTGCGGTCCTTCGTGCGGCACTGCCAGCCGTCTCCGGAGATCACAATGTTCTTGCTTCCGAGATTGATCATGGGTTCGATGGCGATACACATTCCGGGCTTGAGCAGCGGGCCGACGCCGCGGCGTCCGTAGTTGGGCACCTCGGGGTCCTCATGCATGCTCTTGCCGATGCCGTGTCCGCACATCTCGCGCACCACGCTGTAGCCATGGTGCTCGCAATAGGTCTGCACCGCGTTGGCGATGTCGCCGATGCGGCGTCCGGCCCTGGCGGCCGCGATGCCCTTATAGAGCGACTCCTTGGTGACGGTCAGCAACGCCTCGGTCTTAGGGTCTATATCACCTACGGCGAACGTATAGCAGCTGTCGCCGCAGAAGCCGTCGAGCTCCGCAACGCAGTCGGTTCCCACGATATCTCCTTCACGCAATGCGTAATCGGAGGGGAAGCCGTGAACCACAGTCTCGTTTACCTCGATGCAAAGCGTTCCGGGGAAACCATGATAACCTAAGCATGAGGGCTTACCCCCGTTGTCGAGGATAAACTCTCTTGCTATAGTATCGAGACGGAGGGTCGTGACGCCGGGAGAGACCCATTTGGCCACTTCCCCGAGCGTGCGGCTGACAAGGTCGCAAGCCCTCCTCATCATTTCAATTTCTTCAGCTGTCTTGATATAAATCATCTTAAGCCTCCAAACTGCAAATCATTAAAAAGCTCCGCTGCCGGTTGTGCGGCCCTTGATGCGGCCGTCCTTCATCAGACCGTCGTAGTGACGCATCAGAAGGTGACCTTCGATGATTCTCAGAGTATCGAGAATCACACCCACGAGAATCAGCAGCGACGTTCCGCCGAAGAAAGAGGCGAAGTTTCTGTTGAGACCGCAGATATGGGCGATAGCCGGAAGGATAGCAACAATTCCAAGGAAAATAGAGCCGGGGAGCGTGATGCGCGACATAATGGAATCCAGATAGTCCACCGTCGGCTTGCCGGGCTTGATGCCGGGGATGAAACCGTTGTTGCGCTTCATGTCCTCGGCCATCTGGGCGGGGCGAACCGTGATTGCCGTGTAGAAATAAGTGAAAGCGACAATCATGATGAAATAAATGAAGTTATACCAGAAGCCGTACATATCGGTCAGGGCTCCGAAAAATCCGGTATGGTTGGTGCTGAAGCCTACCAGAGTGACAGGGATAAACATGATTGCCTGAGCGAAGATGATAGGCATCACGCCGGCGGCATTCACCTTGAGGGGAATGTACTGGCGGGCACCGCCATACTGCTTGTTGCCGACAACCTTCTTGGCATACTGCACGGGGACTTTGCGGGTTCCCTGCACAAGAAGGACGGCACCGGCAATCACTGCCAGCAAAATAAGGATCTCGACGAGGAACAGCACCAGTCCACCGGCCTCCGAATTCATCAGACGTCCGGTGAATTCCTGAATGAAGGCCTCCGGAAGACGGGCGATGATACCGATAAGGATGATGAACGAAATACCGTTACCGATACCCTTCTGGTCGATTCTCTCACCGAGCCACATGATGAACATGGAGCCTGCGGCCAGCACAATCGTCATGAAGACCACTGTCCAGAATCCCATTTCAACATGGCCTCCGGCCGCCTGAACCTGATATTTGAGGTTCATGAGGTAAGCCGGGCCCTGGAGCACAAGAATAAGAACCGTGAGATAGCGGGTGTATTGATTGAGTTTCATACGACCGCTCTCGCCCTCGCGCTGCATTTTCTGGAATGCGGGGAGCACCATGCCTAAAAGCTGGATCACGATCGAAGCCGTGATGTAAGGCATGATACCCAGAGCGAAGATAGAGGCCTGGGAGAACGCGCCTCCCGAGAACATGTCGAGAAGCTGCATCAGACCGTCGGCTGTGAAATTCTTAAGCGCCAGCAGCTCGTCGGGATTGATTCCCGGCAAGACCACGTAACATCCGAAGCGATAGATGATCACAAGCAGCAGCGTGATGCCGATGCGCTTGCGAAGATCTTCGACGCTCCAGATATTTTTTATTGTTTTTGTAAATCCCATTGTTTAGTTTTATTTTTTGGTTGCGGTTCCACCGGCGGCCCTGATGGCCTCCTCGGCTGATTTTGAGAAAGCGTCGGCCTCCACTTCGAGAGCATGGCTCAAAGAGCCGTTTCCGAGCACTTTAACAAGAGCCTTCTTTGAAACCAAACCGGCATCGCGGAGATCCTCCACGGTGATTTTTGCCAAGTTGCGGGCTGCAGCCAGCGTCTCGAGGGCGTCAAGGTTGATAGCCTTGTATTCAACGCGGTTGATATTCTTGAAACCGAATTTCGGAACACGACGCTGGAGAGGCATCTGACCGCCTTCGAATCCAATCTTGTGCGAATATCCCGAACGAGACTTGGCACCCTTGTGACCGCGGGTGGAAGTGCCGCCGTAACCCGAACCGGGACCACGGCCTATACGCTTGCAGCTCTTGTTGCTGCCCGGGGCCGGTGTTAAATTATGTAATTCCATTTCGTTTCTGTCGTTTTAGAGTTTTGTCACTTCAACTAAATGATGGACTTTCTTTACCATACCCATGATCGAGGGAGTATCCTCTTTCACAACCGAGTGGTTCATCTTGCGGAGTCCAAGCGCGTCGAGAGTCTCTTTCTGCACCTTGGGGCAGTTGATGCGGCTCTTTATCTGAGTGATTTTAATCTGTGCCATTTCTGCTGATTATTTGCCGTTAAACACTTTTTCAACCGATACGCCGCGGTTCTGTGCGACCTGCGCAGGGCTGCGGAGCTCGTCGAGAGCCGCGATAGTGGCCTTAACCAAGTTGTGAGGGTTGGAAGAACCCTTCGACTTGGCAAGGACATCGGTTACGCCGACACTCTCAAGAACGGCACGCATGGCGCCTCCGGCCTTCACTCCGGTACCTTCCGAAGCAGGCTTGAGGAAGATGCGCGAGCCTCCGAACTTGGCGCTCACCTCGTGAGGAATGGTTCCTTTGTGAACCGGGACCTTGATAAGGTTCTTCTTTGCAGACTCGACGCCCTTGGCGATAGCCGCCGTAACCTCGTTGGCCTTGCCCAGACCCCAGCCGATGATGCCGTCCTCATTTCCGACAACCACGATGGCTGCGAAGCTGAAGGCACGACCTCCCTTGGTGACCTTGGTAACACGGTTGATGGCTACGAGACGGTCCTTCAATTCCAGATCATTTGTGGATTTTACTCTGTTATTCTTTCCCATGATTCTTATTAAAATTTAAGACCGGCCTTGCGGGCTGCATCGGCCAATGATTTAACTCTGCCATGGAAAAGATATCCGTTACGGTCGAAAACAACCGTCTCGATACCCTTCTCCTGGGCCTTCTTTGCTATCTCTTCTCCGACCTTGGCAGCGACCTCGGTCTTTGTGCCTCCCTCGAGACCCTTTGAAGAGGCGGCACAGAGAGTGGCGCCGGCAAGGTCATCGATCAGCTGGACGTAAATCGCCTTGTTGCTGCGGAAAACGCTCATGCGCGGACGCTCGGCTGTGCCGGAGACTTTGCCGCGGATACGAGTCTTGATTTTATTTCTTCTTGCTATCTTGGATATCATAGTTTCCTCAAATTTTATTTGGCGTTAGCCGACTTTCCTGACTTGCGGCGGATAATCTCACCGACAAACTTAATACCCTTACCCTTATAAGGCTCAGGCTTGCGTAACGAGCGGATCTTGGCGCATACCTGTCCGAGAAGCTGCTTGTCGCTCGATTCAAGGATGATAAGCGGGTTTTTGTTTCGCTCTGTCTTGGCCTCTACCTTTATTTCCTTCGGAAGCTTGATATAGATGGCGTGTGAGAAGCCGAGCGCGAGCTCAAGCACCTGCCCTGTAGAGGTGGCACGGTAGCCGACGCCGACGAGCTCCATCTCCTTCTTGTAACCCTCCGACACTCCTACAACCATGTTGTGGACAAGAGCGCGGTAGAGACCATGCATCGCACGGTGCTCGCGGTCGTCGGAAGGACGTGTGAGCTCCACTTTTCCATCTTCAACTTTGACAGTGATGTCGGGATTTACCTCCTGCTGGAGCTCTCCCTTGGGACCTTTTACTGTCACTACATTATCCTTAACCTGTACGGTTACGCCGGCAGGTATCTCAACGGGTGCTTTACCAATTCTTGACATAAATACCTCCTTCTATTAATAAACGTAACACAATACTTCGCCGCCGATCTTGCGCTCGCTGGCCTCTTTGTTGGTCATCACGCCCTGTGATGTGGAGAGGATGGCGATGCCCAGACCGTTAAGAACGCGCGGCATTTCCTTATAACCTGTATACTGGCGAAGACCCGGACGAGAGATGCGGTGGAGATTCTTGATCGCGCACACCTTGTCAACCGGATCGTATTTCAAGGCTATCTTGATGGTGCCCTGCGGGGTATTGCCCTCCTCGAACTTATAGTTGAGGATATAGCCTTGCTCGAAAAGGATCTTGGTGATTTCCCTTTTCATTTTTGAAGACGGAACCTCTACCACGCGGTGACCAGCGAGGATAGCGTTTCTCAGTCTTGTCAAATAATCTGCTATTGGATCAGTCATTGTTTTGGTTGTTAAATTGATTCAGACTTTCTGAACAATATTTAATACTCACTTTTTTCAAATTCGGTTCCGGAGCCCGGAGGCAAGCCGGTGACGATTCATCACCAGCTTGCCTTCTTAACTCCCGGAATCAGACCGGCAGACGCCATCTCACGGAACTGGATTCTGGAGATGCCGAACTGACGCATGTATCCTTTCGGACGGCCCGTGATCTCGCAACGGTTGTGGAGGCGCACCTTGGAAGCGTTTTTGGGAAGCTTCTGAAGCTTTGTCAAAGCCTCGTAGTTTATGTTGCCGTCCTCGTCGGCAAGCGCTGCTTTCTTAAGCGCTTCTTTCTTGGCGGCATATTTGGCAACCATGCGCTGACGCTTTACCTCGCGGGCTTTCATTGATTCTTTTGCCATAGCTCTTATTTTTCGTGTTTGAACGGAAGTCCGAATTTCTTAAGAAGCGCGAATCCCTCCTCGTCGGTCTTGGCCGATGTCACGAAGGTGATGTTCATACCCTGAAGTTTCGGAACCTGATCGATGTTGATCTCGGGGAAAATGATCTGCTCCTGAATGCCGAGCGTGTAGTTGCCGCGGCCGTCAAGCTTGGAGTTGATGCCCTTGAAGTCGCGGATTCGCGGAAGAGCCACGCGCACGAGGCGCTCCAGGAATTCATACATCTTCTCGCGGCGCAGTGTCACCATCACGCCGATAGGCATTTTCTTACGAAGCTTGAAGTTAGAGATATCTTTCCTCGAAAGAGTCGGAACGGCTTTCTGGCCAGTGATGGCGGTGAGCTCGTTGATAGATGTCTCGATAAGTTTCTTATCCTGGGTAGCCGCACCGAGACCCTGATTGATCACGATTTTCTCCAGGCGGGGAACCTGCATCACGGTGGTATACTTGAATTCCTCCGTAAGCTCAGGAACTATTCTTTCCTTATAGTCTTTGCTAAGAGTTGTGCTGCTCATTATTTAATCTCCTCTCCTGATCTTTTAGAATAGCGAACCAATTTTCCGGCCTCGTTCAGACGACGTCCGATACGGGTGGGTTTACCGGATTTCGGATCTACCACATTCAAATTAGAAATATGCACCGGCGCCTCGATCTTCACGATACCGCCCTGAGGGTATTTCGCAGTCGGCTTAGTGCTTTTTGAAACGATGTTGATACCCTCCACGATTGCGCGGTTCTTCTTGACCTGAACCTGGAGGACGCGTCCTGTCTTGCCTTTGTCATCGCCGGCATTGACATAGACCGTATCACCCTTCTTTATATGCAATTTTGCCATTTTGTTTTGTTTAAGACGGTTAAAGTACTTCAGGTGCCAACGACACGATCTTCATGTTAGTGGCACGCAGCTCGCGGGCTACGGGGCCGAAAATACGGGTTCCGCGGATTTCGCCTGCATTGTTGAGAAGAACGCATGCATTGTCGTCGAAACGGATATAGCTTCCGTCCGGACGGCGGATCTCCTTCTTGGTGCGGACGACAACGGCTTTTGAAACCGTTCCCTTCTTCACCTCTGACGACGGGATGGTGCTCTTTACAGACACCACGATAATATCGCCTACTCCGGCGTAACGGCGGCCTGTGCCTCCGAGCACATGGATGCAGAGAGCCTCTTTTGCTCCACTGTTGTCCGCAACTGTCAAACGGGTTTCTGTCTGAATCATGATTACTTAACTTTTTCGATGATTTCTACCAGTCTCCATCTCTTTGTCTTGCTCAACGGACGAGTCTCCATCAGACGGACTGTGTCGCCTACAGAACATTCGTTGTTTTCATCGTGAGCGTGATACTTCTTTGTCTTATTGACAAATTTGCCGTAAATCGGGTGTTTCTCTTTCCACTTGATCTCAACAGTGATTGTCTTGTCGCACTTGTTGCTCGAAACAACCCCGACTCTCTCTTTTCTCAAATGTCTTTTTTCTTCCATTTTTCTAAAATCGTTTGCGGGATTACTTTACTGCGGAAGCCTCTGCCTTGGCAGCGATTTCCTTCTGGCGCAACACTGTCTTCAAGCGGGCAATCTGACGACGATCCTTGGTGATCTTCGACGGATTGTCAACGGGAGATATCGCGTGCGCTACTTTCAATTCACGATAAGCCTTCTCTGAGGCCTCTATCTGGGCCTGCAGCTCCTGAATGCTTAATTCCTTGATTTCTTCCTTTTTCATTTATTTTATCTCTTTTAGATGTTTTGTGACGGATCATAGTCGCGGCGAACCACAAATTTGGTGATCACCGGAAGCTTCTGGGCAGCCAGACGAAGCGCCTCCTTGGCTACATCGTAGGGCACGCCCTCGACCTCTATCAGGATGCGTCCCGGAGTCACAGGCGCAACGAATCCCTCGGGATTACCTTTACCTTTACCCATACGGACCTCGGCAGGCTTCTTGGTGATAGGCTTGTCGGGGAAGATACGGATCCAGATCTGACCCTGACGCTGCATGTAACGTGTCACGGCCACACGGGCGGCCTCGATCTGACGGCCGGTGATCCACTTGGAATCCAGAGTCTTGATGCCGAACGAACCGAAAGCAAGCTGATTGCCTCTCTGGGCCTCACCTTTCATACGGCCCTTCTGAGAACGGCGGTATCTTGTTTTCTTTGGTTGTAACATTTTATCTTAGCTCTTATTATCGGTTGTTGTTTTTCTTATTGCGGAAACCGCCGCGACGGTTGCCTCCCTGAGGACGCGCTGTCTCTTTCTGGCCGATGGCATAGGCGGGAGTAAGCTCCTTCTTGCCGTAGATCTCGCCGCGGCAGATCCAGACCTTGATGCCTATGATGCCCACTTTGGTGAGAGCCTCAACCAAAGCGTAGTCGATGTCGGCACGAAGTGTGTGGAGAGGAGTGCGACCCTCCTTGAACATCTCCGAACGAGCCATCTCGGCGCCGTTCAGACGACCGCTCACCTGCACCTTGATACCCTCGGCGCCCATACGCATCGTCGAGGCGATAGCCATCTTGACAGCGCGACGATAAGCGACCTTGTTCTCGATCTGGCGCGCGATGTTCGAGGCCACGATCTCTGCGTCGAGTTCCGGACGCTTGATCTCGTGGATGTTGATCTGAACATCCTTGTCGGTGATCTTCTTGAGTTCTTCCTTAAGCGCGTCTACATCCTTGCCGCCCTTGCCGATGATGAAACCGGGGCGCGAGGTGCAGATCGTCACTGTGGCCATCTTGAGCGTACGCTCGATAATGATTCTGGAAACGCTTGCCTTTGCAAGACGAGTCTGGAGGTATTTACGGATCTTGGAGTCTTCGAGAAGGGTCTCGCCGTATTTCTTACCGCCATACCAGTTTGAGTCCCAACCGCGGATAACACCCAGACGGTTGCTTATCGGATTAACTTTCTGTCCCATCTTTACAAATTAAGCTTTATCATTATTTTTGGTGTCCACAAACAAAGTCACATGGTTCGAGCGCTTGCGGATACGGTATCCGCGGCCCTGCGGAGCAGGACGGAGACGCTTGAGCATGGGAGCGCAGTCAACAAAAACCGTCTTAACGAAAAGCTCGCCGGCTTCAGCCTTACGCTCGTTTTTCTGTTCCCAGTTGGCGATGGCCGACCGGAGAAGCTTCTCAACTCTTCTTGAAGCTTCCTTATTGGAGAATTTCAGAATGCCGAGAGCCTTGAACGCTTCCTGGCCGCGGATCATATCCACTACAAGGCGCATCTTACGCGGCGAAGAGGGCACGTTGTGAAGCTTAGCGAAATACTCGCTCTTCCTGGCCTGCTTGATTGCCTCGGCTGATTGTCTTTTTCTTAAACCCATTGTATGTTATATTCTTTATTGCGATTATGAATGAGGGCCATTATTTCTTCTTGTTGCCGGCGTGGCCACGGAAGGTGCGTGTCGGGGCGAATTCGCCGAGCTTATGACCAACCATGTTCTCTGTCACGTAAACCGGTATGAACTTGTTGCCGTTGTGAACGGCAAAAGTGTGTCCGACGAAGTCAGGCGAGATCATGGAAGCGCGGCTCCACGTCTTGATGACGTTTTTCTTTCCGCTCTCGTCCATAGCTGCCACTTTCTTCTCGAGCTTCACGCTGATAAACGGTCCTTTTTTAAGTGAACGACTCATACTTGTCTCAATTAATCAAATTATTTTTTCCTTCTTTCAATTATATACTTCGAAGAATGCTTCTTCGGCGAACGGGTCTTCAAGCCCTTTGCATAGAGACCTGTGCGTGAACGTGGATGACCACCACTCTGACGGCCTTCGCCACCACCCATCGGGTGATCGACAGGGTTCATAACCACACCACGGTTGTGGGGGCGGCGACCCTGCCAGCGTGAACGGCCGGCCTTGCCGCTCTGCTCCAGAGCGTGGTCGGAGTTACCGACAACGCCTACAGTGGCGCGGCATGTCAGAAGCACTTTTCTTGTTTCTCCAGAAGGCAATTTGATAATTGCGTAATCACCTTCACGTGATGTCAGCTGCGCGAACGTGCCTGCCGAGCGGGCCATCGAGGCTCCCTGGCCGGGACGCAGCTCAATACAATGGATCAGGGTTCCCACGGGGATCGCCGACAGAGGGAGGCAGTTGCCTACCTCGGGTGCGACGTCATTTCCGCTGACTACGGTCTGGCCTACCTCGAGCCCGTTAGGAGCGATCATATAGGCCTTGGAACCATCTTGATAATAGAGGAGGGCGAGTCGGGCCGAGCGGTTGGGATCATACTCGATGCTCTTCACCGTTGCCGGAACGCCGTCATTCTGTCTCTTGAAGTCGATCAGACGCAATTTTCTCTTATGGCCGCCACCGCGATAGCGTGTGGAAAGATGGCCCGAGGAGTTGCGTCCGCCTGTGGAACGCTTCCCGACTGTAAGAGATTTTTCTGGTGTGGTAGCAGTTATAGTTCCCTTGAACACACCAATAACCTTGTGTCTCTGCCCAGGCGTAGTGGGCTTAAATTTTCTTACTGCCATTATTCTTAAATGTTGCTATAATAGTCAATCTTCTGTCCTTCAGCCACTGTGATGTATGCCTTCTTGAACGCGGGGCGCTGGCCGCGGATAAGTCCGCTCTTGGTGTAGCGCTGTTTGCGTTTGCCGGCGTAGCTGGCGGTGTTTACTTTCTCGACGCGGACATTGTAGAGACGCTCCACAAGATCCTTGATCTGGAATTTGTTAGCTTCGGGAGATACGGCAAACGTGTAGCAATTCTCCTTCTCGCTGTAGGCCGTGGCCTTCTCTGTAACGATCGGTTTGATTTGTATGTCCATTTTCTATCTCTCCTTTTTAAAAGTTATTCAGAATTCCAACACTCTCTTCTGTGAGCAGAATCGCATCGTTGTTAAGAACGGTATAGGCATTCAAGTCTACCGCCTGAGCCATCAAGGCGTTAGGCACGTTGCGAACTGAGAGAAGCACATTGTCGTCGGTGTGTGAGAACACGAGCAGCACTTTCTTGTCCTCGAGCTTGAAGCTCTTGGCGATGTTCATGTAGCTCTTTGTCTTGGGAGCTTCGAAAGTGAAGTTTTCAACAACAATGATCTTATTGTCGTTTACGCGAGAAGTCAGCGCGATACGACGTGCGAGAGCCTTAACCTTCTTGTTGAGTTTTGTGCGATAGTCGCGGGGACGGGGTCCGAACACTGTGCCGCCGCCACGAAGAAGCGGTGAGTTGATGTCACCGCGACGTGCGCCGCCGCCGCCTTTCTGACGTCCGAGCTTACGGGTAGAACCCGAAACCTCGCTGCGCTCTTTGCTCTTGTGAGTGCCCTGACGCTGGTTGCCGAGGAACTGTTTGATGTCGAGATAAAGGGTATGCTCAGCATTTCCTTCGGTCAAATCACGCGAAAACACCTCGTCGTTAAGGGTAACTTTGCGTCCGGTGTCTTCTCCTTTGATGTTATAAACTGCTAATTCCATTATTTCTCAACTAATACGATTGAACCTTTAGGCCCCGGCACGGAACCCTTAATCATTAACAAATTGTGCTCCGGAAGCACTTTAATCACCTGAAGGTTTTGAACGGTTACACGCTCGTTGCCCATCTGGCCGGCCATGCGGAGTCCCTTGAACACTTTCGCGGGATAAGAACATGCGCCGATAGAACCGGGGGCGCGAAGACGGTTGTGCTGACCGTGTGTGCTCTGGCCTACGCCGCCAAATCCGTGGCGTTTAACTACACCCTGGAAGCCTTTTCCCTTGGAGGTGCCGACAACATCGACAAAACCGCCCTCCTGGAAAAGATCCACAGTCAGCGTATCGCCGAGACCCGGGAGAGTCTCAAACGACTTGAACTCGGCCAAGTGTCTCTTGGGGGTTGTGCCCGCTTTCTTGAAGTGGCCGGCCATCGGCTTGCTGGTGTGCTTCTCTTTTTTCTCTACGAAGCCTACCTGAACTGCCTCATAACCGTCCTTCTCAAGCGTACGCACCTGAGTAACCACACAAGGACCTACTTCGATAACAGTGCACGGAATGTTCTTTCCGTCGGCACTGAAAACGGATGTCATTCCGATTTTCTTTCCTAATAA
>CAJTYD010000046.1 GCA_910583775.1 uncultured Muribaculaceae bacterium
CACTTGGCTCCTCGGAGCCGTTAACAAACTCTCAAAAAATAACCGAAGTATTGTTCTAAAGAAATGCATGATAAAATAAAATACCAGGCAGGTTTAGATTCTGCATTTTCACAGGTTCTCAACAATGTTAATGATATACTTATTGAGAATCAGGATATCAGCATTTCCTTACGAATCAATTACACCCATGAATCACTTGATAAAAAAATAATTGCTGATATAAATAGCATAATTGATCCATCTCTCAGAAATAGGATTAAGATAACGCCTCGAAAAGTATGGCAAATCAAAGCTGATAAATCTTTTTCACCGGTTTTGGTAGAAATTCTTGATGAATTTGAACAATCAGGTTATACAGTTCAAAGATGGAATCCTTCCACGACTTTTTATTCCTGTTATACAAATAAGGAATACTATAATGCAATTAATTATAATGGGAATGTCGTAAAGTGTACAGCTTGTGATGATTTGTATTCTAAAGATCCCTTAGGATTACTTTTACCTAACGGTCGCATTAAGTGAAAAGACAATTATGATTTAAAATATCTATCGAAATCCTTCGAGAATAATAGATGTCTTTCATGTAAAAAACTGCCGGCCTGTATGGGGCAATGTCCCCGTAATTTCCTTTATGGCGCAAAAAAATGCAAATATGATTCAAGTGACAGATCTTTTGAAGATGAACTTCTTGACTTTATGAAGAAATCATATAAATAATTTTTCATGAAGAATCAAATTCAATGTTATAATAATTCTTTAGAAAACTGTTTAAATTTCTTTAGAGAGAATATAATATTTGGAATTAAAAAAGCTGATTAACTAAGTAGGGTGTTCAGTTTGATGTTACAAAAACATCATTCAAAAACACCTTAAATTTGAATAAAAACACGTGCTGAAAAATCTTGATTTTTAGCGCAATAGAGTACATTGAAAAATTTGGATAATTCATTGATTTTAGTAACTTTATAGTCTAATAATCAACTAAAAAGCAATGAAAAAGTCAGGTTCAGACACCACGAAAGAGACTCTAGAACAGGAGTTGAAACGTCTTCGTAAAGAGAACTCAAATCTTAAGAGTAGACTTAAGACCCAGAAGGAAGCCGACAAAGCCAAAATCAAGGATCTGAAGAAAGAACTCAAAAAAAAAGACGTGCCGACAATAACAATCTCAGAAGAGCAACGCAAGTTACTTTCGAGCCTGTTCCCGGACATAGATTCAGTTTTCAAATGATCATGCTTTGTGTGCTGATCTATGTAAGAACCGGTTGTGGACTTCGTACAGTCATATCCATCATCGGAATATTTGAGGAAGTCATGGGGGAAGCCTTCGGCAAGCTCCCATGCTATAATTCAGTAGCCAACTGGATCCGCAAGCTCGGTCTCTCTGTCTATGAGGAGGATGCGCCCCAAGGTCGCAAGTATGCACATATCATTGACGAGAGTATCATGGTCAACAAGGAGAAACTTCTTCTTGTATTGGGTATTCCTGCCGAGCATGAAGGCCAGCCCCTGCGTCATGACGATATCACCGTACTGGAAATGCGCATCGGGGAATGCTTCAAACGCGGCGATGTCAAGGAGGCCATTGAAAAGGCTTCAGAGAAAGCCGGTTCGTCGGCAGAATACGGTCTATCCGATGGAGCGCATAATCTCGTCGGGGGCTTCAAGGATGCGGGTATATCCCATCATCTTGACATAAGCCATACGCTTGGCAACTGCATGAAGCATGTCTACGGAAAAGACTCTGAGTTTGCAGAACTTACGGAGAAACTCGGTAAGGTCAGACTCCAATATCATCTGACAGACAAGGCGTGGCTGTTGCCTCCCAACATGCGAGCCATGGCACGGTTCATGAATCTCCGGGAGTGGGTCGTATGGGCACAGAAAATGCTTGGCTGTCTGGACTCCCTTGATGATGATCTGAAAGAGGCCTACGGCTTCCTTCGCCAGTACAGGGATCTCATTGAGGAACTTGGAGTCTGTGTAGAGACGATCGCCTATATGGAGACAATCTGTAAGCAGCAAGGGTTCGGACTCAGGACCAACGTCCTTTGTCAGCACCACATAATCTGCAATCTCATCGGCAATGCCAACAACCGCCGTGCCTGTGTAGGAATCAGGATGCTGGACTACTTCAAGACGCAGGCTGAAATGCTCAATGGAATTACGCAGATACGTCACATATCCACCGACATTATTGAATCTGACTTCGGCATACTGAAATCCAAGATATCACCCAACAAACTGTATGGGTTCACCACCATGGTTCTCATATTGCCGCTGTATCCAAAAATCACTGTCTATTCTGACGCTGAAAAACAAAATTTCAAAGTACGCTTGGCCAATGTTAAACTTAAGGACATAGATCTCTGGGCCAGGGAGAATCTATCTCCGAATCGGGTGGCGCTCCGCTCCAAAACCCTCAATAAAGCGAGTTAATTTTGGAACACGGAACTGAACACCCTACTTATTTATAAAGAAAACAAGAATAAGATGAAGACCTATATAATTTCTCATACCGGATTTATTTGTGGGATTGTTTTGTCTCTTAACATTGGGGGGCTTTCAGTTCATGCGCAGAATGATTCTTCTAAAGATACCATAAACGGGAAGAAACTCAAAGAGGTAGTAGTAAAGGGAAAACAGATTAAACATGAAGGAATGAAAGACATCATGTTTTTAAACAGACAGAACCGGGAATTCGGTTCAAATGCACTTGATGCAATCAGCTCCCTCCCTCTTCTGACAACCACTCTTGACGATGACAAATTAACATCAAGAGACGGCCAATCGGTATTTATTCTTATCAACGGCATCCCTTCCGACGGACTAAACCTGCGGACCTATCAGGCAGATGATATAGCAAAAGTGGAATATTATCAGTTTGCTCCCGCTGAATATATGACATTTACACAAGGACCGGTGGCTAACATTATTCTCAAGAAACGTACCAACAGGCTCTATTCCGCCTATCTTTCCTCCCGGAATCATCTGAACAGAACTCATACAACCGATCAGATTAATCTTACATACGCCGACTCGCTAAACCAAGTCAAGGCCAATTACTACATAATGGCGGCAAATACCCCTATAAAATCGTCAGACAGGATAAGATATCAGGACGGCAGTAGCAGCGATTACGCGACTCAGGGAGCCAGAAACAAATTTAACGAACAGAAAGTATGGGCATCTTACCAGAGGTTTCAGGGAAAGAACCTCTTTAATATAGAAGCGGGGTATTACTGGAATCCCTCAAGCCGTGATATATCTCCCGGTCAGATCACTATAAAGGAGCCCTCCGGAGATCAATATAGCGGCGGTGCCTATGATATGCTTTCCAACAGATCCAGCAGGCTCTATGCCAATCTATATTATGCCTACTCTTTCTCTCCGGCAAGCAAACTCGCCATAAATGTCGTCAACACATTCGGCTATGCAGGATCCCACAATATAATCCGACGGGATGTCGACGAGATGCCCTCCATGACATACGAGATCGAAAACAGCGTAGACAATCATATTTACTCCCTGATCGCGTATGCTTATTATTATATGCCTCTTCTGAGAGGATTTTTCAGTTCCGGCCTCAACTGGACATACACCACCATGACACAGGAAACCGAAAACTCCAAGTTCTATCCAAAGACCAACTCAGGCCTCGCTTTTGCCGGCTGGCAGAGGACTTTCGGCGTTTTCTCATTCATGCCAACGGTCGGAGCGCAGTTACAGATCCAGGATAACGGTTCAGTCTCTACCTCGTATATGAGCCCATACGCCCAGATTTCATTCCGAGCAATGGGAAAAGGGAAGCTTAGCGGACTGTCGGCAAGTCTGTCATTGCGGGCAATGCAGATCTCCCCCTCTGTCGGGAATCTCGCGCCCAATCCGACAAACATAACCGACAAACTTATCTCTATCGGCAACTCCGGCCTGAAAAGGATGCTAAATCTCGGAGCCAACCTCAATCTTACATACCATCTTCCCAAAGGCAACAACATAATGCTGATATACAAGCCAAATTTTTATAAAAAGCAGATCATGCCGATTCTATATCAGGATAACGAAGTCACGTATATACAAAGTATAAACGGATCTAACTACAATTCCCATAACATCGACCTGACTTTTACACTCAAACCGTTCAAATGGCTCTCCATCTCTCCTAACGTAGCATACAGCCATGTGAATTATCACACTCCGACAACCCGTGTGAATGAAGGCAGATGGTATTACTCGGGAGGCATTTTCGCCACATTCCCCCATTGGGATTTCGGAGCATACACCAACTGCCATACAAAATCGTATGAGGGAGACTTCATAATCCGCGGAGCGGGACAACACGGAGCATACGTAAACTGGAAGTACAAAGGGTTCACGGCCTCCATAAGATACCACTACATGCAGTATTCAGTAATCGACAGGTTCGGAAAACTTAACAATTTCCAATACAGACACACAAGAGATTTTACTAAAAACGACATTACATTGACCCTTACATACTTTATATCCAAAGGAAAGACAAGAAGGCACGACGACAAGATCATAAACAATTCCGACAACACCACCGGTCTGTCAGACTATAACTCTACCCGGAATTAGAAAACTCAGTTCATCACATACATAAAAAACGCATGGAGGTCACATCGACAGACCTCCATGCGTTTAATTAAAGTTTCTCTGTGCGCTTCTACTTCAGAAAGCGTTTTGTTAGGTCGCTGTAACAGTCAATGCGGCGGTCGCGGAAGAAAGGCCACCATTGGCGCACATTCTCCGAACGCATAAGATCGACATCGACCACTCCTTCACAAGGGCCGTTGTCGGGAGCCTCAAAGAGGAACTCTCCCTGCGGGCCGCATACAAAGCTCGAACCCCAGAAATCAATGCCCGAAGTCTGTCCCGAAGGGTCCTCCTCGAAACCGCAGCGGTTCACGCTCACAACCGGAATACCGTTGGCCACCGCATGAGCCCGCTGAATAGTTATCCAGGCCTCGCGCTGACGCGCTTTCTCATCTGCCGGATCATCCGGATTCCAGCCGATCGCCGTGGGATAAATCAGCATTTCGGCACCACGCATCGCCATAAGCCTCGCGGCTTCGGGATACCACTGGTCCCAGCATACAAGCACGCCTAATTTGCCCAAAGAGGTCTGTATCGGTTCAAACCCGAGATCGCCGGGGGTGAAATAGAATTTCTCATAGAAGCCGGGATCATCCGGAATATGCATCTTCCTGTAACGTCCGGCCTCCCGGCCGTCGCTGTCAAAGACAACCGCCGTGTTATGGTAAAGTCCCGGAGCACGACGCTCGAAGCTGCTCGTCACAAGCACTATATTATTATTCGCAGCCGCCTCAGAATAGAAATCAGTAAACTCCCCGGGCAATTCACAGGCAAAACTGAAATTCCCGACATCTTCAGTCTGGCAGAAATAAGGAGAATCATGCAGCTCCGACAACACTACAAGCTGAGCCCCGTCGGTGGCGAGATTCTCTATCGCCATTAGATTTCTCGCACGGTTCAGTCCTACGTCCTCACTGAATGAATGCTGGATGATTCCAGTCTTTATAACTTTTTCTTTCATTTTCTATCAAATAATCACTTTTTTCAAAATAATCACTCCGGAAAGACATCTGAATTAAGAAGATCTTCGGGAAGCTGCATCGTGGAGCAATGCAACGAGCCGTGCTGACGGATAAGCGTCCGGCAATCAACCGGAACTACCTCATGATCCGGGAAAGCGATTCTTACCGTATGGCAGGCTAGCGTATCGTTCTGCGGCTGACCGTACACAGGCATGAAGATGCACTCCGGAGTGACAAGATAATTTGCGTATGTAGCCGGCATCGGATCTCCGTTTTCATCAACCAAAGTATCAGGCAACGGCAGTTCCACAAGATTATACGGCATACCTTCTTTGGTGCGGAACATCTCGAGCTGAGCCCTCATCTTCAGCAGCTCCTCGAAATGCGGATTGTCCATATCACGGCATCCTGTGAAAATAATCGTGTTCCCAGGGGCCATCCGGCAAAGAGTATCGATATGCGAATCTGTATCATCGCCGGCAAGAGCGCCGTAGTCGAGCCAGAGGATATGTTCGGCTCCAAGCCGCTGTTCAAGAATCGCTCCTACCTCGGCCTTTGTTTTGCCGCCGTTACGGTTCGGAGAGGTGAGACAGCGTGTGGTAGTCAGGAAAGTGCCGTCGCCGTCGGTTTCTATCGATCCCCCCTCGAGAATGAAGTCACGCTCGTTCCGATAAACGGATTTCTCGAAAAACCAGCGTTCATCAAGATGCAGGTTCACCAGATTGTCGCGGTCAGCGGCAAACTTCAGGCCCCAGCCGTTAAACCCGAAATCAAGCGCCCGGAGACGCTCACCCCTTTCCACGGATATGGGGCCGTAATCGCGCGTCCAGGTGTCGTTATACATCATTTCAACGAGAGTAAGTCTTTTCGGATCACAATTATCAAGAAGGAGCGAAGCCCTTATCTCGTTGGATGTCAACACAAGACAATTCACACCATGTGTCGTCAACGCCTCTATCAAAAGCCGGTATTGCTCTCTTGCCTCCGGAAGAATATAATTCCAGTCGGTATGAGCTTCAGGAAGAGCCAGAAGCACGCTTCCGCAGCTCTCCCATTCGGCAATCATTCTAGTATTTCTGTATGGATGATGATTTCCCATCTAATTTCACTTTATGAATTCTCATTGAAAACAGACCGAATGCAAAAAATATATTCCTTCAATCCTGTTTGCTCTCAAAAATAACAATAATTATCCTGTTTGAGAAAATAAATGGACTTTTTTTATTATTTTCGCGAAAATAAGCGATAATTTTAGAGTGTGTTTGAATTTAAATGAAATTAATACAGATAGAGATTTTTGAGGGATTCAAGCAAGTTGAGAAAGGAGAAACCTCTCGGTTTCGACTGCCGAAACTTGGCTTAAATCACCAAAAAGATCATCTGTAGTGATTTCAAGATTTTCCATTACATTCTCTAATAATTAAAATCGGTTTAAATTCAAACACACTCTTAATGAAAACCACATCCTTTCCAAGTAGAAAAGGAGCTGACTAAACATAAAGAAATGAGCAAAACCCACAATACACCGGAAGAATTCGCAGCCATGAAAGAGCTGTGTAGAGACGTTTTCGAGAAAAAACTTAAAGATTACGGCACATCCTGGAGAGTGATGCGCCCCTCGAGTCTCACAGACCAGATCTACATCAAGGCACGCCGCATACGTTCTCTTGAGGAAAAAGGAGAGCAGGCGGCCGAAATCAACGAAGGGATCGAGCCTGAATTCATCGGAATCGTAAACTACTGCGCCATAGCTCTTATCCAGCTTCAGCTCGGTCCGGGGCTCCCCCTTGAACCGGAGGAGGCAATCAGTCTTTACCGTCATAAGGTGGACGACGCCACAAAACTCATGACAGCCAAGAACCATGATTACGACGAAGCCTGGCGCGAGATGCGGATAAGCAGTTTCACCGACATAATCCTCCAGAAACTTATGCGCACCAAAGAGATCGAGGACCACAACGGCAAGACTCTCGTGAGTGAAGGTATAGACGCCAACTACATGGACATGATCAACTATGCAATATTCGCGCTTATCAAGATACACTTCGCCTGACGTCGAAAGCAGAGCCGCCGATATCATCACCTGGACCGTGAGGACTCTGTTGGGAGCGGTCTTCATATTTTCAGGATTCGTAAAAGGCATCGACCCTTGGGGAACGATGTATAAATTCGACGACTACCTCGCGGCCATGGGGCTGCCGGCATGGCATTCCCCCGTGATAGTGGCAGTCTTCGCACTATGCGCTGTTGAATTCATGACCGGCGTCTTTCTTCTGCTCGGCTGCTTCAGGCGCACCTCGGCGATAGCTTCGCTGGTGATAATGGCCTTCATGCTTCCTCTCACCCTCTGGATAGCCGTCTTCGACCCGGTTGCTGACTGTGGCTGCTTCGGCGATGCCGTCGTTCTCTCGAACTGGGCGACATTCTGGAAAAATGTTTTGCTCACGATCGCGGCCATCTGGATGGCGGCATTTTCCCGGAGAGCCGGATGCCTCGTCATGCCTGCGCTTCAATGGCTCGCATTCATCGTGAGCGCTCTTTTCATCATCGTAATCCAGACGATAGGATACATAAGCCAGCCCCTGATCGATTTCCGACCCTACAAAACCGGGACCACTATCGTTCCGGGAGAGACGGAAAACGATGAAGACACCCTTGTCTTCATATATGAGAAAAACGGAGTGAAAAAAGAATTCACCACCGACAGTCTTCCCGATGAAAACGATGGCTGGACGTTTGTCGACCGCAAGGAAAAACCGGGAAATAATAGCGATGAAAAAATAACCGGATTCAGGCTTTGGAAAGGTAATGAAGACGTTACCGAAGATGTCCTTAAAAGCGAAGGAGGACAGCTGCTTCTGCTCATGCCCGATCTTAAAGATGTCTCCATCGCCACTACCTGGAAGATCAATTCGCTTCACACCTGGTCGCAACGTCACGACATCGACATGATCGCCGCCGTGGCCGGAAATTCGCAGGATATCGCAAACTGGGAAGATCTTTCGATTCCTGAATATGAGATCTACACGGCCGACGACACATCGATCAAGGAGGTGGCACGCGGAAATCCCGCTGCGGTCTTTACGGAAAACGGCGTCATCAGATGGAAGAGAGCGCTGAGGGCAATCGATGTCGACGATTTCATGTCGCCAGAGATTTCCGACGACCCTATGAGTTTCGCCACCGACAACTCCGGCATCCTGCGTAACCTTATCTACCTGTACCTCATCATGACCGGCGTTCTCATCGCAATCTCCTTCATGCCGCGGGTTCACAGATACATTATCAAACCGAAAAAAAACTTTACCGACAGCAAGAAAGCAGATAAGAATCAAACCGACAGCGAATAATCCTTATCCGGCGTCTTGATTTCCGAAATAGAGAATACTACCGAAATCCATAAAAACAGGCATACCGTCTCTCGAGATATGCCTGTTTTTTTATCGGATTATATGCGGCTATTTCAAATCTACGAGAGGTTTGAACTCGCCGTAGCCCTCACGCTCCATATCCTCATACGGGACGAAACGGAGAGAGGCGCTGTTGATGCAGTATCTGACTCCGCCAAGCTCTTCGGGACCGTCGTCAAAAACATGACCGAGATGGGTGTCGCCGTTCTTGCTTCTGACCTCAGTGCGGTCCATGCCGTGGGTCAGGTCGCGGTTCTCTGCAATCAGCGACGAATCGATCGGCCGTGAAAAAGCAGGCCAGCCGCATCCCGACTCGAATTTATGTGTGGAAAGGAACAACGGTTCGCCAGTAACGATATCGACATAGATTCCGGGACGGTATTCATCATAATACTCATTACGGAAAGGAGGCTCTGTAAGATTCTCTCTTGCCACGGCATACTGCAGCGGGCTGAGTTTCTCCTTCAGTTCATTGTCGGAAGGTGCCTCATACTTTCCTTTGGTCTCTTTTTTTACCGCCTCTGCCTCCGCATTGGCCTCCCGCGCTATCCTGAACAGCGCCGGATTGATATGGCAATAACCTCCGGGATTCTTCTCAAGATAATCCTGATGATATTCCTCGGCAGGGAAGAAGTTTTTCAAAGCCTGAATCTCGGTGACGATAGTGCCCCTCACCTCTCCTCTTTCATAATCAAGAGCTTTCTCGATTACAGGCAGATCAGCAGGATCGGTATAATAGATTCCTGTGCGGTATTGCGTCCCGCTGTCGCCGCCCTGACGGTTGAGCGAAGTAGGATCAATCGTCATGAAATAGAGCTGCAGCAGACGTTCAAGCGAGATAATTTCCGGATTATATTCCACCTCGACGGTCTCCGCTGCCTCCGTCACGCCGGTGCAAACCGTCTTATAATCGGGATTCGCGACGATGCTGTTGGCATATCCCACTTGTGTAGATATCACGCCTCTGATTTGGCGCATGAAATGCTCTGTTCCCCAAAAACATCCTCCAGCAAGATATATTGTCTTCATTTTCTTTTATTTATATGATATTTTTCAACTTATGTCTATTATTAGCTCCAACGGATTTTGCCGTCATTCATGATGATATGGCTCGTCACGAAGAATGGTCATTGCGCGATAGATCTGCTCTACAAAAAACATACGGACCATCTCGTGATTGAAAGTCATCCTTGATAAGGAAAGTTTTGCATTTGCCCTGGCATATACTTCCGGAGAAAAGCCGTAAGGGCCACCGACAACAAACACAGTTCTCTTCTTGCCGGAGGCCATTTGTTTTTCAATATATGCAGCGAACTCCATAGACGTATATTCCTTTCCTTTCTCGTCAAGCAGGATAACGAAATCCGATGTCGACACCCGCGAAAGAATCGCATCGCCTTCCGCCTTCTTCTGCTGCTCGACCGTAAGGTTCTTCCCCTTTCTGACATCCGGCAATTCAGTCATGGAGAAGGGAATGTAGTGCCGCAGCCTGCCGGCATACTCGGCAATTCCCTCTTTCACAAACCCGATACCTGTCTTGCCGACTGTTATCAATTCTATTTCCATAAGTAAGTATTGATATTTAGAGTGAGTTTCCTAAAAATTCCGACAAAATAATTAACTTTGTGGTAAAATTAGACAAAATCTTTAAATTATGAAAACCCAAGACGAATTGATTGACGAACTCCTTGATCTGGCGTTTGCCGAAGACCTTGGCGACGGCGACCACACCACACTTTCGACCATACCGGCCGACGCCATGGGTCGGTCGCGTCTGATCGTGAAGGAAGACGGCATTCTCGCCGGAGTCGACATCGCGGAGAAAGTCCTCCACAAGGTTGATCCTTCAATAAAGATGGAGGTATTCATCAAGGATGGCGCCAAGGTGAAGAAAGGCGACATCGCCTTCACTGCCGAAGGCCCCGTGAGATCTCTTCTCATCGCCGAAAGGACAATGCTCAACATCATGCAGCGAATGAGCGGCGTGGCCACGATGACGGCCCGTTATCAGAAAGAGCTTGACGGGCTCAAGACCCGGGTGCTCGACACCCGCAAGACCACTCCGGGCATGAGAATGCTCGAAAAAGAAGCAGTGAAAATCGGCGGAGGCACCAACCACCGCATCGGCTTGTTCGACATGATACTCATCAAAGACAACCACATCGACTTCGCCGGTGGCATCGAGAAGGCCATCCAGAGAGCCGACGACTATTGCAAGGCAAACGGCAAAGACCTTAAGATAGAGGTGGAGGTCAGAAGCCTCGACGATATCCGCAGGGTGCTCGCCCATGGCGGAGTCGACAGAATAATGTTCGACAATTTCACTCCCGAACTCACAAAGGAGGCCGTAGCTCTTGTCGACGGCAAGGTAGAGACAGAATCCTCTGGCGGCATCACCCTGGAGAATCTGCGCGCATACGGAGAGGCCGGAGTAGATTTCATTTCAGTCGGAGCGCTTACCCACAGCGTCAAGGGTCTCGACATGTCTTTCAAGGCTTTTTAAGCCGCATTACAATCAAAGATATAAATGGCCGATAACATTGCCAGAGGAACAAAAAACCGTGAATGGGGAGGCAGAGCCGAGCAGATAGCCGCCGAATATCTTATTTCGGAAGGCTACGTGATCCGGGAGCGTAACTGGCGAATCGGCAATCATATCGAGATCGACATTATCGCTGAGAAAGACGGATATATAGCCTTCGTAGAGGTCAAGGCCCGAAGAGGGAATGTCGTAACTGCGGATGAGGCCGTCGATGAAAAGAAAATCAAAAAGATGGTAACCGGAGGGAACGCATATCTCAGGACATTGCCCCACCTGTTCAAATACCGGCTCGATGTGATAACCGTAACCGGAGATCCGGAGAATTATTCTGTCAGGCATCTTCCGGACGCCTTTCTCCCTCCTCTTTCATCAAGATGAGGGTGCAGCCGGGATGAAGGCCGTCAGACATTCCTCATGCGGAATTGAGAAAGGACTATGCCGGTGGCCATAGCCACGTTAAGCGACTCCGAATGGTCATCCCTGTCGTATGGAGGGATAAGCAGTGAATGCGTCAGTTTTTCACGAAGGGCCGGAGAAACCCCCTTTCCCTCGTTTCCCATAATTATAAAGCCACTCTGCCCAAGGGTGGCTTTATATATGTTCTCCCCTTCGAGCAGGGTTCCATACACAGGCATTTCCGGATTGGCGTCCAAGACTTCTTCAAGACGGCAATAACAGACGTCGACCCGGCCGAGAGAACCCATTGTAGACTGTATTGTTTTCGGATTATAGACATCCACGGTGTCGCGCGAGGCAAAGATCTTACGGATACCGAACCAATGGGCCGTGCGTATAATCGTCCCGAGGTTTCCGGGGTCCTGTATGCCATCGAGCATGATGTAAAGATTATTCTTATCCACGCTCAGGTCGCCGGCATCTTCAGGGATTCTATAGATTCCCAATATCTCGGAAGGGGTGGAAAGGCCGGAAATCTTCTTCATTACCGGCTCCCTGACATCATAGACAACTACACCGGCAGGAACAGCGAGTGAAGAAATATCCGCGTCTTCCAAACGGACCAAAGCCTCGACATCAAATCTTCCGAGGGTGTCTGAAACTCCCTTAAGGCCCTCTACCATAAAGAGCCCGTGTCGCTCCCGCATCTTGCCGCGCGAAAGCGAGGAATAAATAGCCTCTTTCCTTTTCGATAATTCCATTGTCTGACGATTGATTATCGCAAAATTAAGAAAAATGCAAAATATTTCCGCATCTCTGAAAAAATTTTTAACTTTGCATAAGCATTCTATATTTATGTGCCTGGAGGAAATCCAATGCCGGAAAAGCTTAACTGATAAATTCTAAATCTTACGAAATGAAATACATAGGCGCCCACGTGGGCGTAAGCGGAGGAGTGGCCAACGCCCCTCTTAACGCCAAGGCCATCGGAGCCCGGGCATTCGCGCTGTTCACCGGCTCGAGTGCGCGCTGGGTTTCCAAACCCATTTCCGAAGCTGAGGCTGAACTATTTAAGGAGAATTGCCGTTCAAACGGATATACGGCAGAGGTTATTTTGCCCCACGACAATTTCCTTATCAATCTCGGAAGTCCGGATCCGTCGAAACTGACGTCGTCGAGGAAATCTTTTCTCGACGAGATGAGACGTTGCGAGCAACTGGGTCTAACGATGCTCAATTTCCATCCCGGTTCACACCTGAACCAGCTCGAAGAAGAGGCCTGTCTCGACAGAATAGCCGAAAGCATAAACATCACTCTCGAGAAGACCTCCGGAGTGTCGGCCGTGCTTGAATCCACCGCCGGCCAAGGCACCAACCTCGGACACCGTTTCGAGCATCTGGCCCGCATCATCGACAAGGTCGAGGATAAGGATAGAATCGGTGTCTGCGTCGACACGTGCCATACCTATTCCGCAGGATATGACCTGCGTTCCGAAGAAGGCTACCGCAAGACCTGGGAGGAATTCGACAACATCATCGGCCGCCGGTTTCTCCGCGCCCTCCATCTCAACGACGACAAGAGAGAGCTCGGCTCGAGAATCGACAGGCATGAGGAGATCGGAAAAGGCACACTCGGAAAGGATTTCTTTATCCGCCTTGTCAACGATCCCAGATTCGACGATATGCCGATCATCCTCGAGACTCCCAACATGGACATCTGGAAAGAGGAGATCGAATGGCTTTATTCCCAAATCAAAAATGAATAATCAATTAAAAGGAACATCCACCCTAAAAACAAAATACCAATGAGAACCAAACCCGATCTTAGTTTCTGGAAACTTTGGAATCTCTCCTTCGGATTCTTCGGCGTGCAGATAGCCTACGCTCTCCAAAGCGCCAACGTATCGAGAATATTCACAACCATCGGTGCGGACCCCCACGATCTCAGCTATTTCTGGATCCTCCCCCCGCTGATGGGCCTCGTGGTGCAGCCGATCGTCGGCCTTATGAGCGACAGAACCTGGAACAGGTTCGGCCGCCGTCTGCCCTACCTTATTTTCGGAGCCCTCATAGCCGTGATCGTGATGTGTCTGCTTCCTAACGCGGGTAGCTTCCAGTTCACAGTGCAGAGCGCCATCCTTTTCGGCATCGTTGCCCTCATGCTCCTCGACACCTCCATCAACATGGCCATGCAGCCTTTCAAGATGCTTGTCGGAGACATGGTCAATGAAAAGCAGAAAGGTCTCGCCTATTCCATACAGAGCTTCCTCTGCAACGCCGGTTCAATTGTGGGGTATATCTTCCCTATCCTGCTGATGTGGCTCGGCATGAAAAACGTGGCGCCCCAGGGTGTCGTGCCGCAAACCGTGATCTGGTCGTTCTATATTGGAGCCGCCATTCTCCTTCTCTGTGTGATATACTCGCTGATAAAGGTCAAGGAATGGCCTCCGAAGCTCTATAATGAATACAACGGCATTCCCGAATCGGGAAAAGAAAAGAAAAGCAGCGGAAACATCATCACGCTTCTCCGCCACGCCCCCAAGACGTTCTGGACCGTAGGTCTCGTGCAGTTCTTCTGCTGGTTCGCCTTCCTCTTCCTCTGGACATATTCCGTAAATACAGTCGCACACAATGCCTTCGACACTCCCTCGATGGTGAGCTACACCGGCATTTCATACAACGGCCAGGATTATGAAGGCAAATACCTGATTGCCAACGACACAACCGTAATTATCGACCATGGTAAAAAGGTAAGCGATTTCCTGACTTCGACAACAGGCAGCTTCAAGCTCACCACTGCCGACATTGTAGTTAAAAACCCCGACGGATCTCTCGACATGGAGGGAGCCGATTCGGCCACCATCGGCAATGCCGCCGACTGTCAGTTCACTTCGAAGACTGTTCTTGACGCAGCCACGCCTCAGTTTAACGACGCCGGCAACTGGGTCGGCCTTCTCTATGCAGTGCAGGCTCTGGGCTCCGTTCTCTGGGCTATGGTCCTTCCGCGCTTCAGGAGCAGGAAATTCTCCTACACGCTGTCGCTGCTTATCGGAGCAATCGGATTCGTGATGACAGCTTTCGTCACAAACCAGTATCTCCTCTTCGTGGCGTTCCTCTTCATCGGTTGCGCATGGGCCGCAATGCTCGCCTGGCCGTTCACTATCCTCACCAACTCGCTCAAGGGTGGCAACATCGGTGCATATCTCGGCCTCTTCAACTGCACGATCTGCATTCCGCAGATTGTCGCCGCTCTCGCCGGAGGATGGATTCTGACACTGATGAGTACTCCCGGAGAGCTCGCGCCTGAGTATCTGATGATGCTTGTTGCCGGAATCTCGCTCGCAATTGGCTCGATATGTGTCTTCTTCATCAAAGAGCACAACCCGAAAGACGATGAAACTCCTGTAGAGACTCCCGTAATAAGCGAAGATCTCTGATCTGAACTGATTCAACTATACCGTAACAATGCCCGGCCTCGGAGCCGGGCATTATTTTTTTACATATATCTCATGATCTGGCGAGCCCGCTTGTTGAGATAAGCCGAGGGATTCGCCGGATCCCTCTTCAAAGGCGACGGCAGAGAGACGGCGATCAGGGCGCATTCCCTTTTTGTAAGTCCGGAAGCCGGCTTATTAAAGTAATATTCAGCCGCGGCTTCCACTCCATATATTCCTGCACCCATTTCGATGCTGTTGAGATAAACCTCAAGGATGCGTTCTTTGGGCCATATCGCCTCTATCAGAACTGTGAAATATGCCTCCAGCCCCTTTCTGATCCAGGAATGTCCCGGCCATAGGAACACATTCTTCGCGGTCTGTTGGCTGATGGTGCTCGCTCCCCGCTGTCGTTTCCCCTGCTTGTGTTCCTCAACAGCCTTCTCGATCTGCTTGAAATCAAAACCGTGATGCTTGTAGAAATTGCCATCCTCCGACGCCACCACCGCCTTCGACATCCATGGCGAAATATCGTCATACGAAACCCAATCGTGCTTCCAATGCCTTTCACGTTCTTGCTGGCTATCGCTGCCAACAGGATTTATAGATCTTATTACCATGAGCGGCGTGACGGACACGGGGATGAACCTGAACGCCACAACAGCCAGGATGGAGCTTCCGAAAAACACTATCAGAAACCATTTCAAAACCTTACCTGCCAATCTCAACATTTTTATTTCTTTAATTAATCCAAACTGGTACGTCATTTGTTATAAAAGGTGAATAAGCAGTTAATGTTCCAGCTGCTTATTATATATAACGAGAATATTTAACTATTAATCTGTATAAGAAAATGAAAAAATTACTTTACCTATTGCTGTTGCTTCCTCTGGGATTTCTTGCTTCATGCAATGATGACGATGATTTCCCCTCGGTGGAAATAACCATGACCATCGACAACGCCGTGAACGTTGACGGTCACCTATATATCGTAGCCGGCGAACCGTTCAAGATCGCCTCCATCACATCCGAAGGCATCGGCAACGCCGCCACGATCTCCGGTGTAAACTATTATCTCGACAGAGTAGGAATAGGCTATTCTTTCGTAGCTCCCTACACGGCTGAGATTCCCGCAAGCTACCTGCCCGTCGGAAACCACCTTGTGGCTGTTTCATTCGATGTGCTGCAGGTCGACAAATCGCTTGCATCGGCTTCGATTTCCAACATTCTTACGGTCGTCGAGACTGCGGAAGATCTCCCCGACGGAGCCACTCCGGGAACTGTCTCTCTCAATTACAGACTCAACCCGAAGTAAACCGGCATGACGGGAATATGACTGTTATTCCTAAACAAAAAGAACCAATGACTCAATCTTGATATGAAAGTAAGTGCTCCAGCACTTACTTTCTTGTATTCATCGGCTCGGACCGAAATCTTAATTCACCTGTCTGAAACTCTAAAAGCGGGCACTGCGGAAGAATATCCTCATGGCACGCTTTTATTTTATCCCTAAAGGATAACCCCCTATTTCCTTCCGGGAGTTTTGTTTTTCCTCTTCGGATTAGCGGGGAACCATCCCTTCCTTACCCTCTCGACCTGTTCCTTCACCTCCTTGATGCTCCAGAAACAGCTGAAAGCCGTAACTCCGAGCAGAGCCGAAGCCATCAGGGAATCCACAAGCAATGTCGCCGCGAGAAAAAGCAGACCGGCTACAAGGAAAGCCCACTTTATCTTCTCTCCGAAATAATACTCCCCTTTGATCACCAGAGGATGGAAGATTCCTATTATAAGGAAGGTCGCGGCGCCGATAAGCAGTCCCTCGAAATTATATTCTTCTATTATACGCATCCGTTGAATTATAAATTATACATAAATTTTAAGAAAATGATTGCAAATTTACAAAAATCGAAACATTAATCGTTTCCATCCAATTAATTTTTGTAAGTTTGCAACACAGTAATGTACATGCCAAAACAATCTATTAAATTCCATATTATGACAGATTCAATCGACAAAAACCGTGAGTATGAATACAAAGGGTTGTGCATTAACGGCTTCCTTATGATATTCTTCACATTCATTCTGATTCCCGCATTGATTGCCGCATCGATTATCACCGGCGGAGAAGATCGTCCCTAGATATCGGTGGGCATAAGTATTCCGCTTTTTATCATTTTCATTCTCGGATGCGTAGGCTACTTCGTCCAGGAGCCGAACGTTGCCCGCGTCATGATATTCTTCGGCAAATACAAGGGAACCTGCAAGAAGGTAGGCTACTTCTGGGTCAATCCTTTTATGAGCCGCAAAAAGCTTTCTCTGAGAATCCGCAACATGGATATCGAGCCCATCAAGGTAAACGACAAGATCGGTAATCCCGTGCTCATAGGCATGGTGCTTGTCTGGAGAATAAAAGACACGTATAAGGTGGTCTTCGATCTCGACTCCCAGTCGCTCGGAGCGCAGACAGCTTCGGTAAGCAACGCGGCTTTGCAGAACTTTGTAAGAATACAGAGCGACGCGGCCCTTCGCGAAGTCACCGGCCACTTCGCATACGATCAGACCGACAGCAACAACCCCAATGAACTGACACTGCGCGACAGCGGCAATGAAATCAACGACCTCCTTGAGAAAAAAATCAACGAACGTCTGGCGATGGCAGGTATGGAAGTTGTGGAGGCTCGTCTCAATTATCTGGCATACGCTCCCGAAATCGCCGCAGTGATGCTTCGCCGCCAGCAGGCTTCCGCCATCATCATGGCGAGGGAAAAGATCGTGGAGGGCGCGGTTTCCATGGTCGAGATGGCTCTCGACAATCTGGAAAAGAATCAGGTGGTAAAACTCTCGAACGACCAGAAAGCTACCATGGTAGGAAACCTCCTCGCCGTGCTTTGCGCCGACGAGCCGTTGACTCCGACATTGAGCACCAATACTAAATCCGAATAATCTTCGGCATCAATTAATCCTCGTCGTCCTCATTATCGGAAACGTCACCGAATCCGAGTTTCTCGTATAGCCGCGCAACCTTCTCAAGGAGCGCGGCATTCTTTTTGTCAAGTTTCAACGCCGCGTTATAGTTCAGCAGAGCTGCCGCGAGGTCTCCTTTTTCCTCGCAAAGTTCAGCCCGCCACAAATACATCTGCAGACGTTGCTTCCGTGACAGCTGCATACTCAGCAGCCGGTTGAACGTTTCGTCGGCTTTGGAATACTTACGCATTTTCCCGTATGCGCGGGCGAGCTCGAACATGGCGTCGAACGACTCGCGATCAAGTTCGACTGCCTTCTTAAGATTGGCCACCGCCGATGCCATTCCCTCCGGATATTCCATCGAGATGCGGCCGAGCTCCACATATTCGGCCGAGATCTTCACGAGCATTTTACTCTGGCGCTCGATTTCCTCCTTCAACCGTTCCGTTCTTGCCAGACGCATCGCCACAAGACGCAGTTCCCGCGGGCCGGGAGGTTCCGGAAGGACAGTCATCGAATCTATCATATATTTCACGGCATTGCGATAATCCCCTTCGTCGTATGCAGAAAGAGAAGCCGAAAAGCATCCCCGCGCGCGGGCTTCGCGCAATGAATGGTCGATGGCCCTGCGGTCATTGAAATTACGGCTGAACTGCTCGGCCTCCCGGTTGACGATAATGTCTCTTTTCCGAAGAGGTGAGATGAACGATAGCCCGTCGAGCGACCGACAGCGGCTCAGCGCCACGTATGTCTGCCCCGCTGAAAAAGCTCCGCCGCCCATATCGATCACCACGTTGTTGAAGGTCAGGCCCTGGCTCTTATGTATGGTAAGCGCCCACGCCGCCTTAAGAGGAAACTGGACGAAGGTTCCGATCACCTCCTCCTTTACCCTCTTCTCCTCTTCATTATAGGTATATTTTATATTTTCCCATTGCTCGCGCTCCACAAAACAGGTTGTGCCGTTTTCAAGACAGACCTCGATCCGGTTGTTTCCGATTCCGGTTATCCTGGCCAGCGTCCCGTTCACCCATCTCTTATCGCGGTCATTCCTGACGAGCATAACCTGCGCTCCGACTTTCAGAAGCAATTCCATATCGGTCGGAAGAGATTTGGCGGGGAACTCATGGGTGATCTCTCCCTTGAACACAACAGGTTCGTTGGGATTCTGATCCATCTTCATCGAATTGAAATTATCGGCAATATCCCTTCTTGAGGCAAGCATGATTGAAAACTCATCCTCTTTCGATTCATTCGCTGAAAGACGTGCCTCTTCAGGAGCTACCCTTGCGTTAAGAAGCGCAAGATCGGAAGGCTGAGCCTGATTGAGCCGTATCCGGTCGAGCAATCCGATGAACTCATTGTCGGTCTGACGGTATACTTTCTTAAGTTCGACTGAGACAAGCTCTATCTCCTTATAAGCCCGGGCGTTGAAGAAAAAGAACGCCGTATAGAATTTAGCAAGGATATCCCGGGCCTCGGATGTGACCACGGGCTCAAGCTGGAAAATATCACCGACAAGCAGAAGCTGCTTTCCTCCGAACGGGACACGCCTCTGTCCGGATACGGCCCTGAGCACACGGTCTATGAAATCGATTGTGTCGGCACGCACCATAGACACCTCATCGATTATTACAAGGTCGAGTTCCCGGATCACCTTCAAAGCTTCCTTGCTGAGTTTTAGATGCTTGAGTATGTTTGGCAGACTGTAGTCGACGTCATCGGGAGGAACCGGTCGCAGAGGGATATGAAAAAAGGAATGGATCGTCACCCCCTTGGCGTTTAACGCGGCGATTCCGGTCGGAGCGAGAACGACATAGTTCTTGAGGGTATGCTCGCAGATATAGCGCAGGAAAGTAGATTTACCCGTGCCGGCGCGCCCGGTCAGGAACACGCTGCTGCTCGTGTTGGTGATCAACTCAAGCACCTGCCTGAATTCCACGTTCGCCATGTCTATTTCCTGAGTCTCCTCTGCCATACCTAAGTGAGTGTTTGATTTTAAACCACATTACAAAGATAACTCTCTATCCTCGTTTTAGCAAGGAAATCGTAAAAAAGAGGACGGCTCCCCGAAGAAGAGAGCCGTCCTCCATTTTACAGCTGATGTCTATTTATATTCTTATTTTAAAGAAGATCAGATTTTAAAGAGAATCAGAGATTATTGATCTTTCCCATGAAGAGGATCGTGCCGGTGCTCACCTCGTCAAGAATGAACATGAACGGGCGGTCCGCCTTAAACAGTTCCGGTTTCGACGGGGTCGTTCCCTCTCCCGAAGAACTTACCCATCCCGTAGCCGTGGCGGCGCCTCCTTCACTGCCATTTTCATCGACCTTCAGAACTGCGGAATGAAGCACCGCGTTGAAATCCATGAAATCGGAAGAAATTTTACTTAGATTTTTACCTGAAAACATCTTATGTAAGCCCATATTTTTTAGAATTTCAAATATATTCGCATTCTCCTCGACTTTAAATTTAGGAAGCCAGGCCTCCACTCTGCTGAGTTTAAGACCGGATGATGCTCTTTCCCATTCCTTAGAGGTAAGTTCAAAAGACTCCTGCGGGATATTCTGTTCGGGCAAAATGATGTTCATCCGGAAAGCCCAGTTGCCGTAGGAAATGGACAGCACCTTGAAAGAATCACTCTTATATAGTTTATAATAAGTCGTATGTGTTATAAAATCCGTCTCTGCCCGTTGGCCGTTTTCATTCCTGAAGACGCCGTCAGTCACTCTGAATTTCTCTGACCAGGTAGCCTTGAAATACAGAGCGTTCGCAAGCAGAGCGGAGACCATTGGCGGAGTTATGAATAGCTCAGGTATCAGACCGCCGGTTTTCTCATTGATCCAGCCATTGACCTTCAGTCTTCCCTCGTCGGAAAAAAGATCCGCAGACCCGGTCTCGGCATAATATGCCTCCCTCACGGCATTCGTAAAGTCTTTCCCGACACTGTATCCGGTATTGGTCCACAATGAGTTGGCTATTGTGATATCCGAAAGGTTGTCAACATCCGACAAAGCATCGATCAGATGTTTATTGTAAGCATTCAGCTCCACGATATTGCACGACTCTGGCAGCAGAACCTTTACAATGTCGCTTACGGATTCATCCCCCAGACCGTTAGCCAGCATCGACATACACTGATGAACGCTCAACGGAGAAAGGATAAAATTCTTCTGCATCCTTTTCTTTCCCAAAGAGTTTTCGTATTCCTTAAACAGTTTGAACGAAAAATCATTCTGCAGTGAAGAGATAGACTTTTCCATCTCCGAAAGCACTATATCCTCCCGCTCCTTAAAGACCCTTTCTTTCTCAATAGGAGTAACAAATTCCTCCTCGTTATCATCATCAATCACTTCAGGCACTTCCGAGCTACATGCCCCCAGCAAAATACCCAACAATGGTATATAATAAAATTTTTTCATGATGTTATCGTATTACAGAAATATAATTTTCATTAAAACTCACAATTCCACTATTTCCAACAATCCATTCAGATAAATCTGCATTAATTTTAATATTATCCAGCTCACCATTCCATCCCCAGTTCATCATCACCCACCTTTCTTTATTTGTTGTTGTATGAATATAATCAATACTACCATATTTTTTACGATAATAATCCAAAGATGGGCCATAAGGGTTATCAACAGGATCTGATGGATTAATATCAGGTGGCATTAAAGCACCGGTCGTTGTATAAGAATAAACCTCATAAATATCATTATAGACTGTTTGAGCAAAATCTATAAGATAAGAATGAGATAAATCAGATTTTCCCTCAACAAATCTATAAGAATCCACAAAAACTGGAATACCGTATTTTAAGGTATTTACTAATTTCTCATAATCGAAATTATGATTGATTAAAGAAAGATTGCACGTTTTATTTAAATGAGATAAAACAAACAATGCGTATGAATTCGAATCATCTCCGGCTTTTTTTCCATAGTCTGTTTTTATTTTAACCCCGACACTTCCAAGGAACAAAGCTGTAGGCTTCATCTTCTCTGGATCTTTTATTATTTCCTTATCACTGCCATCATCAAAAAGGTTCCAAACTATATTACTTTTTCCACTAAAAGAATAAGAGTTTGTCAAGGGATCATAAGAGGCATCTGTTTCCGTTGTCAATGTCGGATTGAAATATCTTTGATAAAAATAAATAAACTGACCCGCAGCAACAGCTCCGCAACCAACTGAAGAATGAAAAGCCGGAGCATCTTCATAGAAGGGGGTAAATTGATTGTAAGGAGTTCCTGGTCCCCATTTTGTCGACAATCTTCCCCCCTTAGGTGTATATACTGTCTCCGTTGTCTCGCAGGCCATTCCAACCATCGTGTATTGCGAACCCGTTCCGGGATCCGTCGGTGTAGGCGTCGGTGTTGAGGAATAAACCTGCCACATTCCTTCCGGATTCTCGGTGTTGTCTATGCCGATCGACTGGAGACTCTTCGCAGCATCCTCGAAATAACAGTCAAAGGGATGGGAGCGGTCAAGAAAATAGGGATTAAAAGATCCCGTCTCCGATTTCATAAGAACCATCGGGAGACGATTGTCATTGGAAAATACCTCCCACCCTTCTTCATAATTGGCGACATACATGACGGTGTCGCCATTCACAACATAAGGCATGATACTTACTGCTCCGGCACGTGTGGCAGTCGGTCTCACATTGTTAAGATAGTTTTTTATTGCAGCCAGATTCCTGCTGCACACATTTGAGTTTTCAGGTCTATCGACATTATCACCAACATCCGGGAAATCACTTTGACATGCCCCTAACAATAATGCCAAACCGGTTAAAATAAAAAATCGTTTAGACATAGCGGCAAATTATTAATAGGTTAAATGGTTTATAGTAAAATTCTTATAGTTCAGCGGGATGAGGCAAATATAATAAAATTAATTAACCAAACAAAATAATTATTAGCTATTTTTCATCAAATTAAATTTAAAACGTTACAAAAATGTTAATTACAATGCAAATCAGCGTACATCCTGTATGAAACTCATTCAAGTTGCAATGTCATTTATTATCTTTCGCCGGAGCTGCGGAGGTGGCGTCACGAAGCGAATCGGCCTGGTCGGGATGATTCTTGACAAAGTTTCGGTAGGCGGTTATGAGCGAGAGCTGGTCATCATGCTGGGCAGCTTCCTTATTCCGCCTGGTAATCAAGTTGGTGACATAAACAGTAAAAATCGGAAACATCATCATCCCGAGGGCGGCCAGGACAACGGAAAGAACTCTTCCCACAGTAGAGACCGCCGTTATGTCGGAGCCTACTGTCGTAACGTCCATACACGCCCACCACAGGGCGTCGGGATAAACCTTTACCAGAGGATTGACCCCGTGTTCGAAAAGGTAGAAAGTGAGACTCGCGAAATAAACGGTGGAGACAAGCGTGATTATGTAAGTCCAGAAAAGCCCCGTAGCCTTGTTGTAAGTGAACCAGCTTACCACAATAGCAACCGCATAACCGCCCCTTATCAAAGGGATATATCTCACAAGATAAGCCTCATGGTTTGACAGGGGGATGCCCCAGTAATAAAGAATCGCCTGATAGGGAATGGCGACAAGAAAGAATATGAAATGAGTCTTGACATAATGCCATTTGCGGTCGGAGAGCGAAAGTTCGATAAAAAAATCAAGCAAAAAGACCATGCATATCCAGAACTGCGATTTCTGAAATGATGACCGCTCGTAAAAAGATTCATCCCGGAAGGTATCGAACGAGATCAGGAATACCAGATAAAGGGAAAGAAGCATGATGATCACATGCAGGATTATCAAGACCCCTTTTTTCTGAAAAAAATCTATAAATGTGTTGAGATTCATAGCAGGAGCAAAATTTAGATAGATAAGTATAAAACTTATATACATCTAAAACGTTAATTTTATATAAAGGTTTGAATCCGCCACAAGTTAAAGAGTGGTCGCAACGAGCGACAGGATATGAAAGACACAGGTGACGGGATAATATGAAAAACACTATATTTTATAAACATGGTAAAGCCTTGCTTATTAGAAACATCGATAATGACTTCCCCGGCAGTTCCCCCTTCAGGATAAACGGAAAATGCGTCTTTCGGAAAAGAAGACGCCCCATAATTCATGCAATACTTAAACACTATTATATTTCTCCTCAATCAAACCACGGTCTGAAGCTGTAAAAAGGCTTCAAAAAGCCGGCAATACGAACCATCTCGTATCGTCGGCTTTTACATTAAAGCTTGTTGCTTCACAAAAATTAAGAGTGTTTAAACGACTTCAATGTTAAAATCAGGCATAAGGGAATCCTGAGAGACAATAATTTGTTATAAGTAAGTAGGGTGTTCAGTTTGATGTTCCGAAAACATCATTCAAAAACACCTGAAATTTTA